>JANQGW010000236.1 GCA_028282905.1 Sedimentisphaerales bacterium
CGCTGAGTTGGCTGGTGACCACCTATAAAAAAGATGACAAAACCGTCGAATATGCACTCGAAACATTTTTGGAGTGGATGGCCGAAGATGATCTCGAACTCGCCGAGTTAAAAGAGACACTGGTCGAGGACATGAAGGTGGTCTATGCCAAAAAACGCTTTGAAATAAAAGCTGGTGATATTCTCGTCAAGCAGACTCGCTCGACCTCCTCCAGCCGCTCTCGTTATCGCACCGTCCGCCAGCGCGACCCCAAGACCGGAAAAATTACCACCAAACGTGTGCCGATATCCAGCGGCAGTTCCAGTTCTAAAAGCAAAACTGCCAGTAAAAAACGTCCTGCTGTTGCCCACCGGACCGACTTTGCCAAACTGTTCCACAGCTCATTGCTGAATCAGGCCCAACTGAACGTTCCGCGGACTGACCGGGGAGCGGCGGGTCGCGAAGAAACTATTTTGAAATATGTCGGTCTCTGGGGCAGCCAGCGTGTCAACGTCAATACCGCACCCCGGCATGTCCTGGAAGCGGCATTTGCGATGGCCATGACCGCATCGGAGGCCAGTGAAACCGCCCATGAAGTGATTGCAAAGCGGCAGGAAAAACCGTTCAAAAAAGTCGATGAAATTAAAACTGCTGGAATGCTGGATACCCAGACATTTGATAAACTGAAAAATTATATTACGACCGGCAGTACCTTCTTCAAGATCCGCGTCGAAAGCCGCAGTGGAAACGCCAGTGCCTCCGCTGTCGCCGCCGTAGTTAAAGAGGGCAGACAGGCCAAGACCCTGATGGTACTCTATGGCCAGTAAACAAAAACGCCACGGCGCAAGCCGTGCGAAAGAATCGTTACCGTGTTGTCATTCCCGCGAAAGCGGGAATCCAGACGCTGCGAGTGGAAAGCGGACGCCGTTTTCAAAAACATAGAAATAATTGAATACGAATAATAGAAGATAAATCGGGAGTGAAACCGTGGAAGAAAAAGGTAACTTAGGAATCCTGCTGACAGCCGATGTCGCGGTGGCGGTCTGGTCCTCACCGGACGGCTCCATCCGGCACAAGCTGCTGATCACGCCGGACGCCGATGAACCGGTCGCCCCGGCCTTACAGGCCGCACGTGCGGTCATCCGCCAGGGCTTTGCGTTTGATGAGGTGTTTATCGCCGCCGATTGCGGCAGCTACACTCAGTACGACCTGCATTCAGAGTTTGAGGACTACCGCCAGATCGAAAGCACCATTAAATTTGACGCCGAAGAAGCCGCCGCCACCGATGCGATGAATCTGGCCGTCACATTCGAGGTCACCGGCACCGACGAAAACGGCTCGCACGTCACCGTCTATACCGCCGACCGCCAGTTGCTCACGGATATGCTGCTGGACCTGCAGGAAGGCGGCCTCGACCCGAGCTATATCGAGCCGGACGCGGTCTGCCTGACCCGGGCACTGGAGCAGACATCAAACTTTGCCGACCGCACATCCAGCCTGTTCGTCGTTCTCAGCGGCAAAAACTGCTACATGCTGCGGCCCGCCGAAGGGTTCGCCCCCGTCGTTCGCACATTCCTCGTTCCCGCCGAAAAAGACGTCACCCAGAATTTGACCCGTGAAGTGTTGTTGGCAACCGCCGCCGGCCGCGGCGAAGGCGGTCTGGAATCCATCGTACTTATTGGCCAGACCGACCGGGTTGATGTTGAGACGTTATCGGCCCGAACCGGTCTGGAAGTCACTGTCGAAACGCCCCAGCAAAAACTGGCCCAAACCCTCGCTGCCGATGACGTGCTGACCTGCGGTCAATTGCTGATGGCCTATGGTGCTGCACTGGCTGGCAAACCTCGCATTCGCCGGGCGGACTTCCGCCGCGACTACATGCCCTATCAGGGCAAACGAAAAATTATGGAAGGCAGCCTCCGACTCATCGCTATTTCGCTGACCGTGCTGCTGCTGGCCGCCGGTGCCTTCTTCCAACTCAAAGCGTTCCGTATGAACAGCTATTCAAAACAATTGAACGATAAAATGCTGGATCAGTACAAAATCGTCATGTACGGCAAGGTGCCTCGCTCCGGGACCAGCCCGATTACACTGCTCAAAAGAGATCACGCCCAGGCCATTCAGAAGCAGAAGGGCGGCGTCGTAGCCGGAGACAGTAAATCCGTTCCCGTCAAGTTGACCTATTTTTTGGAAGTGGTTAACAAGTTGCCGAAAAATGTGGATGTCAAACTCCAGAGCATTAAGGTCACTGAAAAATCCATGAAAGTCAAGGGCGACACCAACAGCCGCTCCAGTACAAATGCTCTATTGAATGCGATCAAAAACCATTCGAAGATCATGTTGAGTTCGCAGATAATCAAGCCGGACGCAAATCGTGATGGTTTTGATATTATGATTGATCCGAAATAAAATGAGGAATGATAATGAAAGATAAGCTAAAAAATCCAAACTTGTATTATATCCTCATGCCGGTAGTCGCGGGCATTTGGGCCATACTGGCGGGATTTGTCTTTTATCCAAAATCCGTCAAAGCCTGGCAGGAAGACGCTAAGCCCGACTACAAGCAGGCACAGGAGCTCATGCTCAAGATCATCAAAATCGAACCGGAACGTCTGCTGACGAAAGAAATCAAAACCGGCAAAGATGGCGAAATAGATTTTGGCTCGGCTGTCGATACATTGACACAACTCCTTGATATCCATACTTCAAAATATACCCTTAGCGTGCAAAAACCGGTTAAAAAAGCTGGCAAAAAGAGCCGGACCGCCGCGATGACGATCAAAGAGATCGATATCGAAAGCACTGGCCGTTTTATCTCGGCGATGCTGGCCCTTTCGCCGGATATCAAATGCGACGTCGTCAGCATCGACAAAGCAAAATCCGGTAAAGACAACTGGAATATAACCATAAGGATGAGCCATGTCTATTAATTGGTGTGGTTTGAAATACTTGTGAAAGGTCATTCCGAGCGAAGTCGAGGAATCTATTTAAACAGCATCTGCCAAAGGCCGATACCTTAATTTTAAACTATTGATTTGAGCTTTTAATTTTCCTGTTCCGGCTCCCTAAACTCTTGTTTTACGGAGCTTTACTTGACTCCAGAGACGTTTTCTGGGATACTATCCGGCTATGAGTAAAAAAGTAGCGATTTTAGGATCAACCGGCTCGATCGGGTGCAATACGCTGGCGGTGATTGAAGCGTTGGCCCCCGATTACGAAGTCGTTGCGCTCAGCGCGCATAGCCAAACGGATTTACTGGTCGCCCAGGCGACCCAATGCCGCCCGCAGTACGTGGCCATTACTGAAAACGGCAATTTTGAGCCTTTAAAGGCCGCTCTCGGTGATTTCTCCGGCCAAATTCTGGCCGGCCCCGACAGTCTGGTCGATTTAGCCGCACTGGATGAGGTTGATATCGTGGTTTGTGCTGTCGTCGGAGCCGCCGGCCTGCCCGCGGCACTGGCCGCCGCCAAAGCCGGAAAAACCGTCGCCATTGCCAACAAAGAGCCGCTGGTCATCGCTGGTGAACTGTTGACGACCGCCGCCCGTGATAACGGGGCTACCCTGCTGCCGATTGACAGCGAACATTCCGCCGTTTTTCAGGCGATGCAGTCTGGCACGCCCGATGAAGTGCGAAAAATCATTCTGACCGCTTCCGGCGGCCCGTTCAGAAACACCCCGACCGAGCAGATGAATAATGCGACCATCGAAGAGGCGCTTGATCATCCGACATGGGACATGGGACCAAAAATCACTATTGATTCGGCGACCATGATGAACAAGGCCCTCGAAGTCATCGAAGCGGTCTGGCTCTTTAATATGCCCGCCGAAAAAATCGACGTGCTGATTCACCCCGAGTCCATCGTTCACTCGATGGTCGATTTTGTCGATGGCTCGATGATCGCCCAGTTGGGCACACCCGATATGAAAGTGCCGATTCAATACGCCCTGACATATCCGAAACGCGTCAAAGGTATTGCCAAAGGCCTTGAACTGCACGAACTGGGCCAGTTGAACTTCCAGTTGCCGGACTTGAACCATTTTAAGGCGCTCAAGCTGGGTTTTGAAGTGGCTAAAACCTCCGGTTCCGCACCAGTAGTCTTTAACGCGGCCAACGAAGCCGCCGTCGCCGCCTTCCTGGACGGCAAAATCCGTTTCGGCCAAATTGTCGAGCTGATTGACCATTGCCTCCAGGCCCACAGCCCCCAGGCGCATCTGACACTGGAAGCCTTGCTTCAAGTCGATGCCTGGGCCAGACAAGAAGTCCATCAGCAGCTGACACAGAAAACAGTAATAGGTTAATAATCAATAAGCAATCATCAATAATCATTATAAATGAGGTTTTCATGACAGACAGCGAAAAGAAGGCAAAAACGCAAACACCCGCCGACGAGGTGCAAAATGACCGCCGGCAGCTTGTGATATTTCTCATCATTCTGGTAATGGCAATCATCTGGGGCATAAAGAATCCCGACACAGCAATTCGCATCGCGGCGGTCCTGCTGGGCTTTGGCGGAATCGTCATGATTCACGAGTTCGGCCACTTTATTGTCGCCAAGCTGGGGGGCATTAAGGTCGAGGCGTTTTCCATCGGAATGCCGCCGGTCGCGATCGGTCTTCGCAAGCTCAAAAAAGGCTGGCGTGTGCGATTTTTCCCAAATATGAGCGAACCCGAACAGCTTGGAGAAGGTGACCACGAAACCGAATACCAGATTGGCCTATTGCCGATTGGCGGTTTCGTCAAGATGCTCGGCCAGTCCGATACCGGTGCCGCCGAAGCGGTTCATGATCCACGTTCCTATGCCAACCGTCCGATCTGGATTCGTATCTGCGTCGTCTCAGCCGGCGTGGTCTTCAACGCCATCGGCGCCGCCATCCTGTTTATGGCCCTGTATATGAACGGCATCGATCTGCCCGCCGGTATCGTCGGTGACGTTATTAATAACTCCCCGGCCTACCATGCCGGCATCAAACCCGGCGATGAAATCATCGAAGTCAACGGCGAGTCCTTCACCATCGACGGCAAACAATGCGTCGATTTCGAAACGGTTTTCCAAGCCTCGCTGCTGTCGGCTGCTGACAATCCCACCAATATGGTCATCCGCCGCGGTGATGAAGAACTGAAATTCGACCTCATTTCGGAAAAGCCGGACGGTGATTTGACAGGCCTGCGATTCTCCGGTCTTGAAAAAGGCTATGGGTTGGAAATGTCACGCTATATGCCTCTCAAAGAGCTGGATAAAATGTATAAGGAATTTAACATTTGCAGGGGCGACAGAATAAAATCCGTCAATGAGAAAGCTGTAAAGGAACCGTGGGATTACGAGAAGGCGTTATCGAAAATCTTTCAAGCGGAAGTCGCATTGGGGATTTCCCGGTTAGAAAGCGAAGCTGCCGCTGCAGAGTCAGGACAGTGGATCAAAACAATTGACCCGGCCGAAGGTTCACGCACGACGGTGAAAATTACCTGTCCCATGACCATCGGTCCGACTGTCGAGAATTTTCTCAATAGGTATGACCTGACACACTTTGGCTCACTCGTGCCGCGACTGAAAGTCGCCGGCGTTTCTGAACCGACGCGGATTGCACGCATTATCAACGGTGTCCGGGAAAAGGTGTTGAAGAAAGACAAAATGCCGTCCGTGGCCGATATCCTGAAGCCGGATGACATTCTCATCAAAGTCGGTGATGTGGATTATCCTAATTTCAAACAGCTTCGGGAATTGACCGAAGCCCATAAAGATAAAAAAATGGAAATTACGCTGTTGCGTGAAAATGAAAAAGGTGAACTGGAAACCGTTAATGTGACGGTGACACCAAAGAGCAATCCCGGCAGTGATTATGTCGCAATAGGGTTTGCCCCCGCACTGGACCTGGAAAATCCCGTTGTGGCTCAGTCACTGCCTGTTGAAGGTTTAATTGGCGATGTTGATAAAATCCCCGCAGGCGCGATGATTATCGCTGTCAATGACCAGCCCGTTCAAAACTGGTTTGAAATCGCCGCCGCCATACAGACCAACGCCGGCAAAGAGATTGCAATTGCATATAAGGCTGGCGAACAAACAGGGCAGGTTTCACTAACCGTTCCTGAGTTTGAGCCGGTTCATGCCGAACCAACCCTTGCTTATAGCTTTCCCTTTGAAGATTTGACCATGAATTATAAGGCCGCCGGGCCCTTTGAAGCCATGGGCATGGGCTTTAAGAAAGTGGGCCAGTTCGTCACCGGCAATATCAAGACCCTCAAACGTCTCTTCCAGAAAGAGGTGCCGATGTCCGCCCTCAGCGGCCCGGTCGGCATTATCTCCATGACCTACAAAGTCACCGGCATTTCCTGGGACCATACCCTGTATTTCCTGGGCCTGATCAGTTCCTGCCTGGCGGTGATGAACCTGCTTCCGCTGCCGGTACTTGACGGCGGCCACATTGTCCTGTTAATTATCGAAAAAATTACCGGTAAGCCCGTACACGAAAAGATTCTGGCACCGGTGATGTATATCGGGCTGGCACTGCTGCTGACCCTGATCTTGTTTATTACTTATCGGGATATAATCCGGCTGTTGTGGGCAAGTTAAATTGGACGGGTAAGCAAAGCCTATGAAAATCAGCGTGGTGATACCGGCGTATAATGCCGCTCAGACGGTAGGGCGGGCCATTGACAGCGTCCTGGCCCAGACCCGGCCGGCTGACGAAGTGTTCGTCATCGATGATGGCTCATCCGACGGCACCGCCGAGGTCATCCGTTCTTACGGCGACAAGGTCACGCTGATTCAGCAGCAAAACGCCGGTGTCAGCGTCGCCCGCAACGCCGGCATCGAAGCGGCCACCGGTGACTGGATTGCCTTCCTCGACAGCGATGACGAATGGCTGCCGGAAAAACTCCAATGCCAAACCGAGCACCTTCAGCGAAATCCCGACCTCGCATGGACCTATGCCAACCTCTATAAAAAAGAAGGGCAGGATGAGTGTGTCGAAGCACACACCTCGCCCAGAACCGCAAAACTGTTGGCAGGTGGTGAAATCTTTGATGACTACTTAGAGGCCTTTGTCAATCAAGCCTTCGCCTGGACCGGTACTGTCATGGTTCGCCGAGATATTTTTGATACGGTCGGCGATTTCAAACCCGGCATGAAACGCGCCCAGGATACTGATGTGTGGTTTCGTATCGCCTACCAGTTTCCCAAAGTCGGTTATATTTCGACACCGCTGGCAATCTATCACATGGACACTCCCGGCAGTTCCATCAAAATCAATGACCAGGTTGATGTCGCCGTTACCCTGATCGAGCGTCATCTGGAACTCTCAAAGCAAGCTAATCGCCAGGACGCCTTCCGCCCCTGTGCAACCGCCAAATTGCAGCAGTACATTCGCCAGTATCTGTCGGAAAGCCGACGTTGCGATGCCATGCAATTGATGGGTCGCTTCAAAGATTTGCTGCCGGCTCGATTTCTGCGGGAAATGTATTTTCGAATCTGCCTTCCCGGCATCGGCCCGATGATTGCAGATTTCTATTTAGGTCGAAAAAGGAAGCAATGAGATGAAGATCAGCGTTGTGATTCCTGCCTATAATGCCGAACAGATGATCGCCCGCGCCATCGACAGCGTTCTGGCCCAGACCCGACCCGCCGATGAGATTATCGTGGTTGATGACGGTTCGACCGACAATACTGCCAAAGTCATCAAAAGCTATGGCGACAAAGTCATGCTGATTCAACAGGAAAATGCAGGCGTCAGCGTCGCCCGCAACACAGGCATCGAAGCGGCCACAGGTGACTGGATCGCTTTCCTCGACGGCGATGATGAATGGCTGCCGGAAAAGCTCAAACTTCAAACCGAACACCTCAAGCGAAACCCCGACCTGAAATGGACCACCGGCAATTACGATGCTTGTGACTGTCAAAACGATCATTCTCGCAGGCAGAGCATGTCTGCCGAAAGTATTCGTCGCTGCCAGGAAGAATTGAACGGCAAAGAAGTCTTCGGCGATTATTTCAATGCGTACCGACTGCTGGCAAAGGGCCATACCGATACCATGATCATTCGCCGAGACCTGCTGACAGAAGCGGGGCTATTCCTGCCCGGCCAGAAGCGGATGAATGATATTGACATGTGGTTTCGTATCGCCTTGATTGAGCCGCGGATCGGATTTCTATTTGAGCCGCTGGCCGTCTATCACCTCCACGTCCCCGGCAGCATTGTCAAAACGCATGTGGACTGGCGATTGATCGACGAGTTCCTCCAGCGTCATTTGGCGTTATCCGAAAAAGCCGGCCGCAGCGAGGCTTTTCAGCCATGCGCCAGAATCGTCTTTACTGCCTGGCTGCGTCCGCTGCTCTACGACCGGCAGGGCACCGGCGTCAGAACCCTCATCCGCCGCTACGGTGATTTTCTGACCCCCAGCTATCGACGTTCGTGCTATCTGGGGTCGTTTTGTCCGCCCCTATGGACGTTAAAGGAGAAAGTCAAACGAAAGCTGCGTTCAAAGTCGGGGGCGACCACATAAGATGACCAATCCAGCCGAGAAAAAACGTCTCCTGTTTGTCACCCGGGCACTGATTGCTCCGCCCCATGCCGGCTGCATGATTCGCGCCGTCAATGTTGCCCGACAACTCGAAAAATCATATGAGGTAACAGTCTTGGCGGTGTCGCGGGAATTTGACGCCGAGTCCGTCCGATTCTGCCAAAAAGCATTCGAGCGTTTTCAACAGGTTCAACTAAAACCCTATTCAAGCTACCCGTCCCCATTTGGTCAAATACTTCAAAAATGGCACATGCACTGGCCCCCCAGTCGAGGAATACAGGCTGGCCCAACCGATCAGCAGTTGTTCCAAAAACTCGCCGGCCAAAATGACGCCGTCTGGTTCCACACTATGGGCGCGGCGATGCCCTTTAAATTCGACCGCCTGCCCAACTCGGTCATGGACTTGGACGATCTCAATCAATGCAAGTACGCTCAGCAGGCTGCGTTACAGCCGACCTTTCGACTCAGGCTGTCAGCCCGCATACAGGCATACAAATGGAAAAAGATCGAACAATCCGTCTTTTCACGGTTCAACCAAGTCGTCGTCTGCAGTCAGGACGATAAGACCTTTTTAAACGGCGGCGCCGAAACATCGGTCATCCCCAATGGCTATGTCAAACCGGAGCAAAACCCGCAATGGACCGAGTCGAACCCGCACCGAATCGGCTTTATCGGCTTACTCGCCTACGGCCCCAACCGGGACGGTCTGGTGTGGTTCCGTGACCATGTCTGGCCGCTCATTCGACAGAAACAGCCCGACATGCGCTTGCGAATCATCGGGAAACTGCCGGCCGAAAAAGATTACGTCAGGGCCGACGGCTTTGAATACACAGGCTTCCTGCCCGACACCACCGAAGAAATGAAAACCTGGTCGTCGCTGATCGTGCCCATCCCTTACGGCGGCGGCACACGCATCAAGATTCTGGACGCGTTTTCAAAAATGTGCCC
>JANQGW010000024.1 GCA_028282905.1 Sedimentisphaerales bacterium
GATTGTCCTTGCCGCCTTTGAAATGTTTTTTTCGGAACAATTCACCGGATATGATCTTCTCTGAGAATGTGAAAGCCTGGACCATGTCATCGGCCGTCATAATTTCAATATCAAAATCCGGTTTCAATTCCTGAATTGCATATCCAATCTCGGCAATACTTGCCTGCATGGATTTTGAAGTATCAATCACAATGACGGCTTTATCTATCAGGGCCTTATTCTTATTGTTTTGCAACGATTGCAATACGGTGAATGATTCATCGTTAATCGTGTGTTGCGCCCAGACTTTCATAATATCCGGTTTGCGTGACAGGTGGATGGAAGCCTGATGCGTTTCCAGTTGCTGGTTGGTCAGTTGCCCGCGGATGGCATAGCGATTTTTTTCTTCCATAAATTCGGTTGTTAAGTTTAGTTTGGCTGTCAGTTTGCCTCCCGCTTCAACCCAAAGCTGATGCTGTGTGGTTTCCGGAATCTGGAAGTTTCGCTCATTAATATAGGGCAATTGCAGCAGGGCCTGCTCTTTGCTCAGCAAATCCAGTGGGAAGGAGATGCCGACGCGCACTTTCATTTTTCCGCCATTGGCCGGTACCGGAAAGCATTGCATTAATACTTGGTCGGGGCCTTTGGTGGTGACCAGGACCGGGTCACGCTGTCTTTGGACAACGGATTTGTAGGCATTTTTTGTTTGTGACCGACCTCCAAAAGCGGCTTCACACTCTTTGCCGTCAATCCAAAGAGTCAGTCGTGAGACGACTCCGCCGGGGGGAAGCTGGATTTGGCAACGTGCTTCCCTATTAGACCATTGATGATTGTTTTGGAAAGTCATGACCCATTCCAGATAGCCCACCGCGGCGTTGGCGTCAAGGTTAGCGTCGATTTGAGAGCTGGTCATTGGTAAATCGCGCAACTGACCGCCCACAATATCTCCGGCCTGTTCAAAATCCCAATCATCAAACCGACTGCTCCGTCTGCCGAAAACTGATGTCTGCGGGCGCTGTGTGTTAAAGGATTGTCCGGTGACTTTATAATAAATTCCGCGAATTTCCTCCGCGGAAAGATGTTCGGTTCCCGTAATTTCAAGCCCAAACGGTTCCATGCCGCGATCCACATAACATCGCTTCAAAAGATACTGTTTGCTGGAATAGTTACGTAGCAGGCGAATCCCTTTGGCCTGAATTTCCGGTTCGGGTGAGGCGGCCATGTTTAACCCGATGATCGCCAGAGCGGTCGGGACAAGCAGCAGGACAAGTAAGCCGAATCCGCTGGACAAGCCCGGCCACAGCAGAGGGACTTTGGGAAGATTGTGCTCTGTTATCATTAGCCGCAACCGCCTGCGCACGAGCAAGCAGGCAATCAGTGAGAGTAACGGTGCCAGCCCGCACAGCCCAATGCCTAAAAAGATTGTTGCGAGGGCTGAAAAAGGCAGAATAGGAATGAACCAGAGTGTGTAATAGACCGCAACACCGATGGAAAAACCGTTAAAATAGCCGAGAAAGCGGGCAGATTTGATTTCATTTTGTCTAACCGCTATATAGCAGGTGAGATTTGCCGCCGGGATGGCCAAAAACAACAGAACATGCCAGACCATCGGCAGGGGGTTGAAGAATATATCTGCACATATTCGCGTGCCCAGTTCAAAAAAGGCTGCGACCAGCGGCAGCAGAACGCCAAAAGTAATGATATAGAATCCGCCAAATGCTGACAACAGTTTCTGATAAGCAGGTTCTTTCTGCGGCAGTGGAATCATTTCTGTGACAGGTTCCATATCCGGAACAGATGGGCTTGATTCCGGCAATTGAAGTGTCGCAAGAACTTTCTTGAGGTCTTCGGCAGTGACAACAGTCAATGTCTGGGCATTCAATTCTGTTTCCACATGACGCCGCATGTCATCCAGCACTTCGTCGGGGTCAATATCGCCCTGAGTCAGTTGCTTTCGGGCTTTCTCGCAAAATTCTTTCCAGCATGCTTCGGCTCCTTTGGTCCACGGACTCATTTGTTCTCCTTTCTGCTGCGCAATGTTTGAACGCCGTTGAGAATTGAATCGAGATAGGTTTCCATCATATCCAGAGTTTTGCGGCCCTCCTCGGTTAAGCTGTAGTATTTTCGGGCGGGGCCTTCAGTGGATTCGACCAGTCGTGTCTGTACGAGGCCTTGGACACGCAAACGGGACAATAATGGGTAGATTGTGCCCTCCGAAATATTCAGGCCGGGGATTTTCGCGATGGATTTTACAAGTTCGTAGGCGTATCGGTCCTTGTCTGCCAGTGCGGTCAGGACGGTTAGCTCAAGGATTCCTTTTCGAGCTTGAGTTGTCCAGTTGTCAAACAAATCCGACATTATATGCCCTTTCATTTGACTATATTGTATAGCAAGGTACTAAGTGATGCAAGGTTTTTCGCGGAATTTATCGAGATTATTCTCGAAAACAAATTGACCAACATGTATCTTCTTTTAATAAAAGGAGTTGTGGTGGCGATGCACGCTGCATGGCTCAGCGTATTGGTTGAGGAACGTTTGGCCGATGGGGTAGATCCTGACCATGTTGATTTTCAGATTGTCAACGACCGGCGGGCAGCGTTACTGTAAATGTTGTTTCTTTGTCGGGCTCCGAGGCGACACGAATGGTACCGCCCAGGATATCGACAATGCGCTTGACGATATTCAGGCCCAGCCCAACGCCATCAGAGTTGCTACCATTCGGGCGTACTTGATGGAACATTTCAAAAATCTTATCCAGGTGAGCCTGCTCCATACCAATGCCGTTGTCGGTAACAGCGTATTCGACCCTGCCGCCAAGATTTTGTCCGGTGATCCGAATTTCTGGTGTGCGGTCAGGATGCCGGTACTTGATTGCATTATCAATGAGATTGGAGAAAACCTGGTCCAGCAACTGACTGTCTGCTCGACAGGGAGGAAGTGTATCAATTTCGACCTTTGCTTGGGCGGTCTTGATTTGAAACTGACTGGTTTGGGTGATGCCTTGTAGGAGTTCATTCATATCCAATGTTTCAATGTTCAATTCTGCGACGCCAAGCCGTGATAACTGCAGCAGGCCATTGATCAGCCCTTTCATTTTATGGGTATTGGATTTGATGAAGCCAAGGCATTCAGGCATCTGTTCTTTCAGGATACTTGTAATCTTCTGCTGTCTTTCCGGGATATCAGGCTGGTCCATTATTTCTGCTAATGATTGGCAGGAATATTCCAGCTCTCCTGAAAAGCCCTCCAGGTTAATGAGAGGAGAACGCAGGTCGTGCGAGGCGATATAAACGACGCTTTCGAGTTCGTCATTTTTAATCGCAAGCGATTTCATGAGTTGCTCACGCTGCCTTTGATTATTTTGCCTTCTGATTTCAGTACAAACTCCCTGCCAGATGAGGTACCCGCTGAGGCCGGTCACGACCAGCAGAATAACAATTACGCTTTTTTCCATGCGTCGCGTCATCTGCATCAGTTCAACACGGACGTCTTCCAGATAGATGCCGGTACCTATGACCCAACCCCACGGCTCATAGAGACGGACATAAGATAATTTGGGCACCTCGGTGGTGGGGTCATCTTTCCATTGCCACATATAATCAACATAGCCGGCTTTTTCCGGTGTTGAGCGGACAGTTTTGTTCATCTCCTGAATCAGGAATTTGTCTTGTGAGTCCTTTAAGTCGGTAATGTCCTGTCCTTCCAGTTCAGTCCGGTACGGATGCATAATCATGATCGCATCCAGATTGTGAATCCAGAAATAGTCCTTGTTCTCCGGTCCGTAACGCATAGCACGAATACGTTCCATCGCACGCTGTTGAGCCTGCTGAGGGGTTAATTCGCCGGCTATCTGTCGATTGTGATAATGCTGGACCAGTGCATAGACGCTGCTGTTCAATTCCCGAATCAACTGGCGTTTTTGTTGAAGGAATGTCTGCTCGTAACGCGGCAGAAGCAAGCCAAAGATGGCCCCCAAAAACAATAGAATCGTCAGGCCGGCAGGCAGGATCACATGTAAGACAATCCGGTACCAGGCAGATGTACGATGTTTATCCATTCAATCCTTTTCCTTATCTTTTACGGCTGGAATTACATTTGCTGCTGAATGGCGGATTCAATTAATAGTCCGTCAGGTGTGTGAACTCGGCATCTTCCAGCCAGGTGTTTGGCTGATTGACAAAGTCCACTAATCCTTCCAGCAGGCGATAATGTTTTTTCTCTTCCTCTGCCAGCACGACAAAGAGCTGTTTTTGCTGCGGCTGTTCTTCGGCTTCGACCCGGTCCAGATAAAAGCTGATGCTTTTCTGTTCCAACTCCATCGCATGACGATAGAGTGCCTCTTCGTCACCTGACAGGTCGATTTTTTCACCAAACTCGACTGCCTGCTGAAACACATTTTTAGCCGATTCCAGAACCGCTGTTTCTGTCATGCCGCAATTGCCGCTTCGGCTTTGCTCGATGGCCTGTTCATGCTTGAGTTCATCGTCTGCGAGCATGGTAAAGATTGTCTGAAGGCCCGAATGAGAGGTTTTAGACGCCAAGTCAAGGTAGTATTGCCGTCCGTCCCGTTCCATCTGAATAGCAAATTCGAAAATATCCATACGCCCAATCTCCTTAATAAAGACATTAGATTTACCTGTATCTTAGTGATTTTGGCCGGAAAGTTCAAATATATTCATAAAATTGGTGAAGTATGCTCATTTTTAATAGATATGTCAATGAGAGTATAAAAAGTGAAAAAAGATTATCGCATGAAACAACCCTTCACTGGTTTGTAAAGGGCGTTTAGCTCTGTGTAGGACTCGAACCTGCAATCTAACATTTAACAGAATTGTCTCAAAAGTCACCAGAGATGCCTTTAAGTTTTTTATTATTAATGGATTACAGTTTGTTTTGTTGTCGTGTGTATTCATGTAAAACCGCAGTTTTCTGGTAATTGTGTTGCCTAAATATTAGTGTGTTACAGATTTTATTCTAAGAGATGCGAGATGGAATTTTTTTAGAATTACTAGAAATACTAAAAATAAGACTCTAATTGAACTTGAGCAGTGAGATTAAGTAAAAGGATATAGGGAATTTCATAGAATGGTTAATATGAGTAAAAAAGACTCTGAATATTCCGTTTTTTTGGACTTGCTTCTTAAGCATCAAGAGAAGATTTATGCGTATATTTTCGCATTGCTGCCCAACAGTTCAGTGGCGGATGATCTCATGCAGGAAACCGTGATGGTGATGTGGGAGAAGTTCGAGACGTTTCGGCCGGAAACCAGTTTTTATGCCTGGGCCAAAAAGATTGCCTATTACAAAGTGACCAATTATTTAAGGAAGCAGGCTCGTTCAAAAGTTCTGTTTACTGATGAAGCCCTTGAGAGTATTGACCGGGAGGCGCGGATTTTTGAGTCAACCGATCTTCGAATGGTTGCGTTGGATGAATGCCTGAAAAAGCTCAAAGACCCGGATAAGCAAATTATCAAAAAGAAGTATGCGGCCTCTCTGACAATCAAAGAAATTGCTGAAGAAATGGGAAGATCTATTCCCGGCATGTATAAAGTTGTGGCGCGAATACACCATATCCTTGAGATTTGTGTGAAACGAAGAATCAATGTGACTGAAAGAGCATGATAAACGAAGTCGATAAAATAAAGAATTATGAACTCTTCTTGAAGCTGATCGAGGGAACCATCGAACCTGAAGATCAGAAGAAGCTGAATTCTCTCATTGCTAACAGTCCTGAAGTTGCCAGACAGTACAATGAGTTTATTATTGATTATGTCCGCATGCAGAAGAAAAGCAGTGTTCAAAAGTCTTCTTTGAATGTTCTGGAGTCAGTTATTCAAAAATCTCTATGGACGGCACTTGCTGAAGACGAGAGAACTGCCCCGGCAATCAATATTCCCAAAGAAGAACAGTGTCAGGATTTGATTGAAAATGTTGTTTATCCCAAGACTTCACACAAACTTACCAGGTTCAATCTTTTTACTGTCGTTGTGAGTGCCGCAGCGATTCTTTTTGTTATTCTTTTTGTTAAATTTAATCCCCCTAAGCCCTACAGTGTTGAGGTGGCCACGCTTGTCGATCAGGTCAATGCTCAATGGGCCGATTCTGCTGTATATTTTGAAAATGGTTATCGTTTATGGACCAAAGATGCGCCGATGCATCTGGACAGCGGACTCATAAACATTCGGTATGACAACGGCGTTGACGTATTTATTGAAGGGCCGGCAAAATTTGAGATTGAGCGACTGGGATTATTTCTTGAATATGGGCGTGTGTACAGTACTGTTCCAAAGACCGGTTCAGGTTTCAGCGTTGAGACTCCGACCTGCCGTTTCGTTGATCTGGGGACGGAGTTTGGCATCCGGGCGGATATTAACGGATCTTCCGAATTGCATGTATTTAAGGGAGCGGTTCAGTTATTTGCAGGTTCCGCGAAAAATGCAAAAATCAGCCAGACTGTTCGGGGAAATAAGGCGGTACAGTTCAATGCGGGTAATGGAAAAGTACAAAGCATCCCGATACAGAAAAGAAATTTTGCTTACAGGATGCCTTCGCCCCATGAAACAGCAATACAACAACTCAAGCCGTTTGCCTACTGGCGATTTGATTTCGATGATGACCGTAATTGTTTTGACTCAATGGGTGTGATTCGGCCTGTAGTTAAAACCAGTGCCTTGCGGAGTACGCAGGGGCCGCGACTCAAGAATTTAGAAGATAACACGGCGCTTGAGTTTTCAGATTATCAAGCTAAGGTGTCCGTTCCCGGCATCAGCAGGGAACCATTTCTAAAATCAGGTTACACTATTGCCGCATGGGTTAGAATTGATCAGTTGCCGGCAGAAGATGAAATTTTAAGCATTATCTCGACCATTCGAATGGATACCAATCAATTGTCCCGTTTATTGTCGGTGGACAGTCAAGGATTTTTTACTCATAAACCTGTGGATAATATTTTGAGAGGCGCGACAAAAGCTGAAATTGGCCAATGGTATCATGTTGTTATTGCTTGTGATGTGAATGCCAATCGATACTTATTTGTCAATGGCAAAGAAGATTCAAGGCCGGTACGGTATATTGAATTTAGCGATACTATTATTGATCCTCTTGACAGATTATATTTTGGCTCAACAGTCGAAAAATTAAATCCCCGATTGGGCTTCAAGGGGGCTTTGGATGAAATTGTAATTTTCAGCAAAGTGCTTAATTCCGAGGAAATTCGGTCACTTTATCAGTCTGCTGTGATAGCGCAATAGTGCTATTCGTTTCTTGTGAATAACAAATCAGTTGATTCATTGCGGAGAAGGTCTGTACTTACCTTCTTCAGGAGAGAGATGTTGACGTTAATAATGTGTGTCTCGTGTGTGCTCAATGGTTTTTGGAGTGCATGGATGTTTTATTTAATTTTATTTTTGGGAGGTTAACGATGGAAAGAAAGATGATGTTTGTGAGTGTGGCAGTATTGTGTGTTTTTGGTATCGCACAAGCTGGAACGTTAATTGATTTTGATTTTAGTGGTTTACCGGGCAATAACCTGGGACCGTTGACTGCGACGGATTCGATTGCTGACCACGTGATATTGGCCGAACCCGGAATGGGTGCCGGAGGTACAGTGGGCGTTAGCAGCAGCAACTTCGCTGCCGGTGAATTGAATTGGTGGAAGTTTAATGATGAGGGCAATCCCGGAAGCGGTTGGATGACCTGTACGCTTGAGGCGGAGTCGGGCTATTTGCTGGATTTGAGTTCGGTGACGATCAGTTTGTGGCGAAATGGCGCCGGTGCCCCTGAAGAGATGCGTTTTCTGGCCGGCACCGACGGCGTGAATTTCGCCCAGGTCGGCGACATCAGTATTGAGTCAAATGCCGGGGATTTCACTTTCCGTCCCCATACCTTTGACTTGAGCAGTCTTGGACAAGTTAGCTCTGTGGAATTACGTTTCAGCCCATTACCCGGCAGTGCTACTGTTAATGGATGGGGCAATGTCCATGTGAATGATTGGATCGTGGAAGGTTCGGTCGTGCCGGAGCCGGCTACACTGGCATTATTGGGGTTTGGCGGTTTGATCAGTTTACGCCGTCGCAGATGAATCTGATGCAAGAATGTGTTGCCGTTCCGGTTTACATGACCGGGACGGCATTTTGAAATGAAGTCAAGTAATGGAGAACAAATTATGTCAAAGTGGATAATCAAGAACATGCTTGCTGTCCTGTCAATCATGTTTGTGCTGAGCGGTTCTGTGCATGCTGCGACATTGATTGATTTTGATTTCAATGGTCTTCCGGGTAACAACTTGGGACCGCTGACGGCGACGGATTCCATTGCGGATCATGTGATATTGGCCGATCCCGGCCTGGACGCCGGAGGTACAGTGGGCGTTAGCGGAAGTAACTTCGCTACCGGTGAATTCAATTGGTGGAAGTTTAATGATGAGGGCAATCCCGGAAGCGGCTGGATGACCTGTACGCTTGAAGCGGAGTCGAGCTATTTGCTGGATCTGAGTTCGGTGACGATCAGTTTATGGCGAAACGGCGCGGGTGCCCCTGAAGAGATGCGTTTTCTGGCCAGTACCGACGGCGTGAATTTTGCCCAGGTCGGCGATATCATTACCGAAACCATCTCAGGTGATTTGACATTCAGAAATTACACATTCGATTTGTCTTCTTTGGGGAGTGTATCCAACGTCATTTTGCGTTTCAGTCCGCTTCCCGGCAGTGCTACTGTTAATGGATGGGGCAATGTCCATGTGAATGATTGGATCGTGGAAGGTACGGCTATTCTTAATCCCTTAGTGCCGACTTTAATTGCCCCTGTGGGTGATTTCGTCGATCCGGCAACAGCCACATCGCTTCAGTGGGGTGATCCGACAGGGTATGCGCCGGTTGGATACGATTTGGTATTTCGGGCCAATGATGCGAATTTTATTGATACCGTCAATAATATTATAGAGATTACGGATCAAAGCGCAACCTCTCCCCAGGCGGTAACGCTTGACTATGGTACCACCTATTATTGGAGAGTCGATGCTTATGAGCCGAATGGAGTCGGCAATCCCATCCGTCATGAAGGTTCTGTCTGGCCGTTTACGACGAAAGTAGAAAATGAACTTCCGGTTGTAGAGGCCGGCGACAATGTCATCACCTGGGTGGCGAATGCGGCGACTGGTTTGCAGCTTGCAGGATCGGTGACCGATGACGGCATCGGCGATCCCATTACAATTCTCTGGGAAGCGTACGAATCTGGTTTTGAAGGTGGTCCGACGTCAAAAGTTTCCTTTGCGAATGACTCGGATCCGCTGACTGCTGTAACAATCAGTGAGGTTGGCACCTATATTTTGACCCTGACGGCGACGGATGATAACGGAACACCAATATCGGATAGCATGCGTATTCAGGTGTATTCGGACGCCTGTGCGGCAACCAAAACGACTGGTGAGTGGGTCGCGAATTACTATGACCGAAATGAAGACTGCATAGTGAACATGGAAGATTTTGTCGTGTTTGCGTTGGAATGGCTTAATTCCACGGCATTGAGCGACAACCACATCTATGCCGAAGAGGTAACTCTGCCGGATAATACCTTGTATGCTGAAGTGTGGCTTGGGATTGAAGGTGCGGATGTTAATGATCTGCTGGCGGATACAGACTATCCGAACAGTCCGGACGGGTACTACTATATTTCCAATGACTTGAGTGTTGGTGGTATTGGATATGACAATTATGGAACTCGCATTCGAGGATATATTGTGCCCGAAACAACCGCTGAATACATATTCTATATTGCCTCGGATAATGCTTCCCGGCTGTTCCTGAATACAAGCGGAACGGCTCCGGTCAATACAGACCCGGCCTTGGGCAATCAAATTGCCGAATGTCCCGCTTATGTCGGTGTCAATGCCTGGGGGGTATATCCGGAGCAGATTTCTGCTCCTGTTACGTTAACGATCGGTCAGTACTATTATGTTGAAATTCTTCACAAAGAATTGGCCGGCAGTGACCATTTCTCTGTTGGCTGGAGTACGGACGGCGGAACAACGATTGAGGTGATTCCGGGTTCGGCTTTGCGACTGTGGTTGCCTTAATACAACGTACGTGTGTTTTTCAGATTACGATGTGTGATAATGCAATAGGATTTTGATCCCGTCGAAGGCGGGGTCAAAATTCTTTGTGGAATGTAAATTATTGTCGGGGGGGGTATACAGGATGGCCCCGCAGTGTGGTTTTGTTTTGGGTAACTCTGTTAACAAAAATAATTTATAACACAAAGAGAGAGTGGAAACATGTTGAAAAATAAAATTGTCGTGATGTTGCTTAGCGTTCTGTTTTCCGTGGTGCTGTGTAACGGGGAAACACTGATTGATTTTGATTTCAGCGTTCTTCCGGGCAATAACCTGGGGCCATTGACAGCGACGGATTCGATTGCGGATCATGTTGTATTGGAAAGTCCCGGTTTGAATTCCGGTGGTTCGGTAGGTGTCAGCGGCAGTAATTTTACTTCGGGTGAATTCAACTGGTGGCAGTATAACATGATGAATGGTGCGACCGGAACCGGATGGATGACCTGTACGCTTCAAGCGGAATCCGGGTATTTGCTGGATTTAAGCTCGGTTCGTATCAGCCTGTGGCGAAACGGTGCCGGGGCTCCTACCGAAATGAGATTTATCGCCAGTACAGACCGAATCAATTTTACACAGGTTGGAAATATTATTGATGAGCCGGTTAGCGGTGATTTTACCTTCCGTGATTATGCTTTTGATCTGAGTGGTTTGGGGCAGGTCAGTTCACTTGAGTTGCGCTTTAGCCCATTGCCGGGCAGTGCAAGCGGACAAGGAAACCTTCATGTCAATGACTTATTTGTTGAAGGTGCAGTGGTTTTAAATAATGTGCCGCAGATAATAAATCTGGCTCCGGCCAATGATGCAGCCGGTCAGGTTTTGCAGCTGGAATTAAGCTGGTCGTCTATAAACACAACTTCCCCCGCATATGAAGTGAATCTGGGAACCGATACAAGCTGTTCAGACATTATTTTAAATTATGATGCTGGCTCAGCGACATCTTATCTCATTTCAGAGGGGCTGCTGGATTATCAGACAGAATACTACTGGCGTATCGATCTTTGGGAAGGCGGCGTGGAATATCCCGGTCCGGTCTGGTCATTTACGACACGTTCTGCGCCTGCCGATAACCGGGTAATTGATAATTTTGACGGATATATTCATACAAGCGGTTTAAAAGCCGTTTGGCAGGACGGCAGTGTCAACGGCAGCGGCGCAGTCATTACTGAAGAGTTGACTGGGTCCATGCAGTTGAATTATACGAATCAAGGCCCGATATGGCTGTCGAAGGTCGGCCGAAGTTTTACACCGGTTGCGGATTGGACAGCAGATTCAATGGCACTGCTGGCCTTTGCAGTCAAAGGACAGTCGGCCAATCAGGCTCAGTCATTGAAAGTGACCCTCTCTGATGGTGTGCAGCAGGCAGCGGTTGAGTATGATGACAGCGACATCCTTACAAAGAATGTTTGGTCAGAGATCTTCTTCAGGCTCAGTGATTTTTCTTCACAGGGGGTAGATCTTACAAATATCGAATCCATTGAAATCCAGATAGGCGACGGCCAGACTCCCGCGACAGGTATGATTTATGTAGATGATTTAATGTTGTACAGCTCACGCTGTGTGCCGGAATATCGTTCAACGGCTGATTATAATGAGGATTGCGTAGTTGATATTTCTGATTTTGAGGCATTAATACAGTATTGGCTGCAGGGCAGTTTTCAGGTTTCGGCTCAGGATCCTGGCACAGGAGCATTGAGAGCATACTATCAATTTGATGATTCCGGAACTGTCGTTGCGGACAGTTCTGCAAACACCTTTCATGCTTCAGTCACGTCTCCTGTCTGGCAGAGCAGTGGACATGACGGTGGGTGTCTTCAGATTTCATCGGACACAGTTGTAACGCTTCCTGCGGCGGTATTTGACAGCGTTGACCAAGAGGTGACCATTTCTTTCCGCATAAAATCTTTCCAGGATGCCTTGACCGGCATTAACGATCAAATTTTAGCCATGTGCGGCGATGTCCCTATTGATAATAATTCGTGGGAAATAATTCGATGGGATATTCCCAATCCCGCAGCAACCCATGACCAGTGGCACCATTGTGCGGTTGTCAAGGATGCCGCCAATCATTATGCGGCGGTTTACTGGGACGGCGTTTTAGTCAGTGAATACGATGATGCCGATGCGGTTTTGGAAGGCACAGCAGCTGGTGAAACGGTACTTCGGTCCAATGCTGTTTATACGTTTACTGATACCGCCTGCTGGATTGATGACTTGCGGATATATGATGCCGCCTTGTCGCACAATGAAGTCGTATACTTGTTTGGCGGATCGTCTGCCCAAATAACACAGCCGATTCCTCCGCTTACAGCGAAATTTGATTATAACGGCAGTGGGAAGATTGACTTGGCGGATTTTGCAATTTTGTCTGCCGACTGGCTTACTGACTAAACGACTATTCAACATTTATTCGATAAACAAAGGAACTATTATGGAACGTAGAAATTTCTTGAAATCGTGTGCTGCTTCTTTAGGAGCAGGCTTGATGGGCGGTCGCTTATTTGCTGCCGGCGGGGTGACAATGAGTAATCAGGCGATGAATCTCCGAGCCGGAAAAAAGCTTCCGAACATCATCTTTATTATGGCAGATGATCTGGGCTATGGTGATGTTAACTGCCTGAATACAAACAGTGATAAGATTCCAACACCGAACATGGACCGAATTGCCGCAAATGGTATGACGTTTACGGATTCGCATAGCGGTTCTGCGGTTTGTACGCCGACCCGTTACGGTGTTCTCACCGGTCGATATTGCTGGCGTACTTATCTGACCAGCGGTGTCTTATGGGGTTACAGCAAGTTACTGGTCGATACCAGCCGGGTGACCATCGCTTCGATGCTTAAAAAGCAGGGCTATCATACAGGTTGTGTCGGAAAATGGCACTTAGGGCTGGGCAGTTCTCAAAGGACATTGTCCGATTATATCAATAATAATCTCTCTCCCGGCCCCAACGAGCTTGGTTTTGATTATTGGTTTGGAATTCCGGCGTCGCTGGACATGGACCCGTATGTCTATATCGAAAACGGCCAGTGTACGCGTCCACCGACAGAGAGTACCTCCGGCTCTTCCAGCCCCCGATTCTGGCGTTCCGGCGCAATTTCAGATGATTTTGACCACGCGGAAGTAATGCCTAAATTTACGGAAAAAGCAACCGCTTTTATTGATAATCACTGTAAACAGCAGCCGGAAAAGCCGTTCTTTCTCTATTTCCCGTTGTCGGCGCCGCATACGCCGTATATGTCGATTCCCTCGTCGGACGGACGAAGCCAGGCGGGCATTTATGGTGATTTTGTGACACTGTGTGACTGGACCGTGGGAGAGGTTATAAAGGCTGTTGAGAAAAGCGGCCAATTGGATAATACCCTGATTATTATTTCCAGTGATAACGGCTGCGATGAAAACAGTGCCAAAACAGCGAACTACGGACACAACAGTAATCATATTTACCGCGGCCAGAAAGCGGACATTTGGGATGGCGGACACCGCGTGCCGTTTTTGGCACAATGGCCCGCGGTGGTTCAAGCCGGCAGCAGTTGCGATGAGTCAATCTGTCACACCGATTTACTGATGACCTTTGCGGAAATTGCCGGAACGAAACTGCCAAATGATGCGGGCGAAGACAGTTACAGTTTCCTGTCATATCTGATGGGAACGACACCGGCCGGGCCGACACGGGAGGCCATTGTTCATCATTCAATCAGCGGTGGTTTTGCCATCCGAAAAGGGAAGTGGAAATTCATCGACGGAAAAGGTTCGATGGGGTGGTCCGGTAATGGTGACGGCCTTCCCGGCCAGCTATACGATATGGAGACGGACCCGGATGAAAGTAATAACCTGTATGAAAGTGCGAGCCACCAGAGCATTATTCAGGAGATGAAAGCTTTATTGCAAACTTATAAGGATCAGGGGTACAGCCGTCCCATGACATAAATGCCAATTCTCTGAGAGTTTAAAAATCGTTTTTATAACCGCATAAGTGAAGTGTGTGTAGTGATTCTATTTAATGTTGCCGTCGGGGGGAACCCGGCGACAGAAAATGGTGATGTTTTTTTTGAGAGGTGAAATGATGTTTAATCAACGAAGTTTTGCAGTGTTCATGATTGTGTTTCTGGGGGCTTTGGCCTTTGGTTCATCGCCGGTCATAGATGGATTGGTAAAACATATCGATGCGGGAGCGATTACCGGTTTATCCGACGGGGATCCTGTTTCGATAGTTACTGATCTTGCGGGGATTCAGGATATGATACAGGTGGCTGCGGATAATCAGCCCGTCTATGTCAGCAATGGGATCAACGGTTTGCCCGTTATTCGATTTGACGGCTCAAACGATTTTCTCAGAGCGGTTGATGATACAACGAATATATTCTCGGGCGATCAACAATTTATCATCTTTGCCGTCTGCTCCATTGATACCTTTGGAGGAGGCGTAGAGGATCGGTCGCTGGTCGCTTTAGGCCGGGAAGGGATTAGTGGTGATCGCGAAGTTTCAATTCTCGCTTTTGAAAACGCCTCAACAACCGGCAACCGGCTTTATGGCGGCTGGCCCCACTGGACGACGTCCATTGCGGCTGGAACTCCTGTTCTGGTTGAGAATGCCTATTCCGGCGGCGGACAGGAAAGTTATACATTGGCTTTGGATGGCAGTGCAATCACTCCGGGGATATTCAATAATAACAATCCCCATGCTTTCACAGCCAGTACGATGACTCTGGGGTATACGGCGCCGGGTTCCGGCAATGCCAAGGAAACAACACATTTTGATGGTGATGTCGCTGAAATCATGGTCTTTAACCGTACCTTGTCTGCCGGTGAGTTGAATCTGGTTGGCTATCATCTTGCGTCCAAATACGGGTTGACCACAACATACTCCGATCCCGGAGCCTATACCGTTGCCACAGCGCCTCAGTCCGGCTCAACAAATCTTGATCCGAGTGCTGTCATCTTTGAATGGCAGGGGAGGAATCTTGCAGGCGGCGAGGTCTATGAACTTGAGTATGTCCAGATTGATTTGGAAACTAGCACACCAATTGGTTCGCCGGTCGTCATTGCAACGTCAGAAGAAAACTATACTCCTACAGATTTGTTAATGGGGGCGACCTATCAGTGGTCAGTGAGTATCCAGGGCGGCTTTGATGGATTTCCTCAGATATTCACCTGTGCCGGTAAAGTTTCAATCTTCGATCCGATTGATGGCGACGCTGCGATCGAGCAGGATGCTTCTATCAGTTGGAGTGAGACTAACGTTCCAGGTCGAAGCTACAAAGTCTATCTTGGGAAAACCGATCCTCCGTCATTTGTCGCAGAAGTGACTGGGACCGATTATATACCGTCAACTGCGTTGGATCCCAACTCACTCTACTACTGTCGAATTGACACAGTCCGCGGCAGTGAAGAGGTTCCCAGTGATGTGATAAGCTTTATGACGGGCGGTTTTGCGCGTAATCCCTATCCTGCCGACGGCGCTGCCAATGCTCCAACTGGACTGTTTATTTGGGAAGGCGATCGTGTCAACAGTTATATGGATTCCTACGATATCTATATGGGCGACACGCCGGAGACCCTGGCCTTTTTGGCCACTGTCAGTGAACCGGAGTATGAACTATCGACCGACCTGGGCGATGGTGTTACAAAGTACTGGAAAGTGGTTGGCAAGCACGATGGCGTGGCAATTGACGCCTATGAACCGGTCTGGAGCTTTACCACCGGTAAACTGCTGGCTTACTGTCCGCTGGAAAGTAACACAGATCCGAACTTTGCCGTTACGACAGCCGAATTGGCCGGCAGCTTCGTTCCGAATCCGGCATTGGCCGATGGTGCAGACCCGAATGTGTACCTGGTGGAAGGTATTGTCGGGGATGCGGTACGGTTTGGAGGCGACAATCTGCTGGAACTTAAAGTGGTCGATGCGAATTCGAGCTACTGGGATGGAACCGGTGATGCGATGACGATTGCGATGTGGGCCAAGTGGAAAGTTGCAGATAACTATCCGACAGCTTACCGCTATGGACCGTTTGTCAGTAAGAATAATGCAAATGAAGATACCAGCGGCTGGTCCTTACAATTCAACAGTTATTACAACCGCACACAGTTACGCACCAATGGTTCAACAATGACTGCCAGTGACGGGATGTTTGTGGAAAGTGATAAATGGCATTTCCATTGTGTGACTCATAGTCCTATAGAACGGCAGTATTTTGTTGATGGCCAGTTACATCGCGGCCCCGGATATGACTTGGTTCCTGCTTATGAAATTGCGGGAGCACCGGTGTGTATTGGCGGTCGAATCAAAGAAGACGGCGCCTGGCAAAAAGGTGTTAAGGCAACAATCGATGAAGTTCGCATTTATGATCGTGTGTTGTCGGAAAATCAAATGCTGGATCTGTACAAGAACAGCCCGATGGCCAAATTGCCGCAGCCGGAAACCTCATCGGTGGATGCCCCGTATGATGGCGTTTTTGCCTGGACGCCGGGTGATATCGCATTAGGCGTTGAGAAACAAAGGCTGATTGTCAGCTTGAGTCGTGACCTGTCTTCGCCGATTATTGACACAATACTGGCTGCTGAGGATACCTATGATATCGCCGGTAATCTCGAACTTGAAACGACGTACTACTGGCGTGTCGATTCACTGGCTTCAGATGAATCTCTTATCTGGCAGGGCGATGTCTGGAACTTCACCACACAGGCACTGGCCGGTGACATTGTGATCAACAAAATCGTTGACATGGATGACCTTCAGGGCGTTGCTTCTGAGTGGCTGTCTGATACCCGTTCGATTCCGACCGAAGATCTGGTGATTAAATGGACCGAGTATGCGGACCTGGCGGACTTCTTTATTCCGCGTTTAAGTGTGTATGGCAACAGTTGGGCCGAATTGGAGTTAAATCCGCAATCTGACCCCAACCATACCGTTGCCGTTTCACGTACAGTGAAGTGGTGGTGTGACGCCGATGAGAGTGATTACGAAAGCAGCAGACAATATGAGTGCAACTTTAGATTCATGGAGTCGATTGATCTGAATCACTATGAAACAATCACGCTTTGGGTCAGACCGTGGAATGTTATGACCAACGGTTATCATCACAATCCCTCCTGGCTGATTCATTGGTTTGGTGATCCTGCTGCGGTTTGGGCATCCGGTACTCAGCATGCGGTTACTCCCGAGGGCGATCCGATTAGCTGGACTGATGCCAGTGCGGCCAATGACGGTGCCGGCAAGTGGGTCAAGATGGTTTATAATGTCGGAGGCGGCACCAATGCATGGACCGATATGGAATTCTGGTTTAATCAGAGCGGCACACAAAAGGATGCCCAGGCGGCGGCAGGCGACTTCTACTTTGAGTTTGGTGAAATGGTCCTGACGCCCAAGACCGGGCTGACGGATCCGGTTTGCCATTTAGGGGTAACCTTCAGTGATGCGGATTTCAATCAGGACTGCGATGTCGATTTGTATGACTTTGCCGCATTTGGTGCAAACTGGATGAAAGATGCCAATTAAGATTATGTAAGTCAATTAAATTTTAACAATTTGTTGGGTGGGGGAGACCGCGGTGCGGTTCTCCCCCTGTTATTGTAATCGAGAGATGTGTGTGACAGGCGATGCTGATGAGTAAGTTTGTCTGAGTCATTTTATGATTCTGACAGTGCAGTGCATATACTCGTAATCAAATGGATGATGTTGTGAATTAGTGCAAGGGAAAGAACATGAACGAAAAACAAAAAAAAGCATTTACGTTAATTGAATTATTGGTTGTGATTGCGATCATCGCTTTGTTAATGGCGATCATCATGCCTTCTCTCAGCAAGGCCAAGGAAGTTTCGCGCAGAGTTATTTGCAGTTCAAATCTCAAACAACTGACAACGGCAGCCCTGGCTTATTCCCAGGAAAATGACGATCAAGTGGTTCCGGCGATAGACCAAAATGGTGATTTATGGCTGGCATCAATTCTTGAATATTGTGGAGATCCCGAAATTAAAATGTGTCCATCCGTAAAAAAGGAGCCAACCGGTTTTATCGATGGTTCTGCTGGCCAAGGGCCGTTAGGAGGACGGTGGGCCAGGATTGATCCGGAAACCGGGGCCTGTTACGAATACTGGCAGAGTCAGTCAATTGATGAAACGATCCACACCAGCAGCTATGGCATGAACGGCTATGCGCAATACCCTCAAGATCATATCTGGGGCAGTCGGGAGTTGTTCTTTGGTAAGATAACTGAGGCAATGTCATTTAAAATTCCTTTATTTGCCCCGGACATCTGGCGAAGCGGGTATCCGGGCGATTCGAACGCAGGTTTTAATGCTATTCCCGGAGCCGGCGCTATGGGCAACCACATTGAGCGGTTTGTTTTTATCCGTCATGAAGATCGCAACAATATTACTTTTTTGGATGGTCATGTGGAACGCGTTTATTTAAAGGAAATGGGCACTCTGAAATGGCATCGTCAATGGGAGCCTCGCGAATTCGATATTCCCTGGTTACGCAAATAAAAGATCGAACTCTATAGAGTTTGATGAATGCCTAATGTCAATTGCGACTGTCGAAGTCGATGTCATACAAGGTGATTGTAATTAGGAAAAGATAATTATCCATAAGGAGAGTATGTATGATGGGCAGGAAGGGTTTTACGCTGATTGAATTGTTGGTGGTCATTGCGATTATTGCACTGTTGATGGCGATTATCATGCCGGCATTGAAAATCGCCAAACAGCAGGCTCAGGCCATAGTTTGCCTGGCTCACCTCCGGCAGGTTGTTTACGGCTGGTATCTCTATGCCGACGAGAACGACAGCGAAGTTGTCGGGGCCAATACAACGCTCAACCCGCTGGATACCTTTAATTTTGCGACCAGCGGTCCGGCCCCGGCCTTTGCCGGCATCTGTCGTCCGCAGACGGACACCGGTGTTGACAGAGGGAGCGGCTCGACCGTCGAAGAAGAACAGGCCGGCATCAAAAAGGGTCTGCTCTGGCCGTATATGGAAGCGATTGATGTTTATCACTGTCCCGGTGACAAGCGGTTTCTGAAAGCCCCGACGATCAGTGGTTTTGGCGGTGTCGGCGGATATCGAAGTTATTCGGCCGTCGGCGGCATGAACGGCGAAGAGTGGACCTATTACACCCGCCTGACAAAGATGAGCGGCATGAAAAGCCCCGGCGATAAATATGTCCTGGTCGAAGAAGCTGACGGTCGTGGCTATAATATGAATTCATGGATTGTTGACCCGGACATGGCAGGCGGCTCCGGCTGGGTTGATCCGGTCGCCATCTGGCACAATGAACGCAGCAATCTCGGTTTCGCCGACGGCCACGCCGAAAAGCACCGCTGGGTCGATGAAGGCACTATCGAAGCGGCCCGCGAAGGAAAAACCGGCGCCAGTGTCAGCCTTGGCGACAAAGACATCGATTACGTGCGGCGGTTCTACCCGTATGAAAAACTGCGGTAAAGGCATCATGACTAATCACAGTTGGAATTGCCGAATGTTGTACAAACCAACTGATATGGAATGCCATATGTCAGTATGGTATATCTGTTGGCCTCTGGGGTACGGATTAACTCGGCCTCCCAAGATGTTAATGGATGTTAACCGCAAGAGTGGCCGCTGCGTCAGAGTCTCAGAGTTTTGGCCAAATCCGGTGTTGAGGGCGGTTTTGCGGTTAACCGGTCAGAAAAATCGCAGTTCGATTAAGAAGGCGTTGCTTGTCGCATATGTCTTGATTGTAAAGAGATATAGACGTATTTCATGTCCGCCAAATTCAGCGCATAAAAAAAGCCCTTCACTGGTTTGTGAAGGGCTTTTAGCTCCCCGAGTAGGACTCGAACCTACAACCTAGCGGTTAACAGCCGCTCGCTCTACCAATTGAGCTATCGGGGAAACAGTGCTGATGCTGCTGCCTGATAGAAAGCCCATATTTTGCAAAAACATCGGGATTTGTCAAGCGCTTGATGCAAAAAATGTGTAAATATCTGCGAAAAACCGGCCTGAGACTGGACAAGCGGCGGAAAATTCAATACAATCACCAAAGACGGGCGAGGAGTGGGGGGTGTTTCTTTTTTATTTCTGTGAGAAGCACCTTAAAGGAAGGGCGAAAATTGACGATATTGAGAGAACTATGGCAAGAGACAGTATAGATATAGATGGTTACACGATTATAAAGAAGCTGGGGACTGGTGCGCGGACGACGATTTATCTGGCCCGCGAAGACTCCACCGGCAATCGGGTTGCGCTGAAACAGGCGATCCTGGAATGCCCGGAAGACACCCGGATATTCGAGCAAATGGAGTCTGAATATCGTGTTGCTCGCCAATTGGATCACCCATACCTCCGCAAGTGCTTTGAGATTATCCGGATTCGTAAACTATTGCGGACAACGGAGTTATATCTTACAATGGAGTTCTTCGACGGCCAGAGCCTCGAAGATCAGCAACGCTTGAGTCTTGGTGATGTGCTTTTGGTATTCCGCATGGTGGCGATTGCCCTGAATGCGATGCATGAAAAAGGGTATGTCCATTGCGATATCAAGCCGAATAATATCCTTTTCAGCCCGAAAGGGGCGATTAAGGTGATTGATCTGGGCCAGAGTTGTCGATTGGGTGAGATCAAAAAGCGGATTCAAGGGACACCCGATTATATCGCTCCGGAACAGGTTCGCCGGGAGCATTTGAGCCACCGGACGGATATGTTCAACCTCGGCGCGACGATGTACTGGGCCTTGACCGGTAAAAATGTCCCGACGTTGATCCCGCAGAAAAATGAATACGGGATGGTGCTTCAGGAAGACAATCAGGTGCTGAAAAGTCCGCACGAGATATATCCCAAAATCCCGAAGCCGTTATCTGATATTGTCATGGAATGTGTTCAGGATAAGCCGTCTGATCGCCCATCCAACATGGGGGAAATTATCAGCCGGCTGGATACGATGATCCGAGAGATTTTTGGTTCCCGAAGCCCTAATAATGCCCCAGCAAAGCATACAACTCTGTCATAAAGGCGCCGAACTGAATCGGGCTTGTGATTTGCGTGTCGGCAATGTCATTCATCTGCCGGAAACGGGCAATGTCATTGTTGCCGGCGACTTGCATGGGCATTGGCGTAACTTTGAGCGTGTCCAGAAACTTGCCGACCTTGCCAACAATCCAGATACCCATGTGGTTTTGCAGGAAATTATTCACGGCGGTCCCGAAGATGATTACGGAGGCTGTCTGTCGTTCCGTTTGCTGTTTGAGGCCATTCGCTACAAAATCAATTTTCCGCAGCAGGTGCACATTCTGCTGGGCAATCACGATACCGCCGCGATCAGTAATTGCCAGGTACTTAAAGGCGGCAAAGAAATGAACCGTGCGATGCAGCAAGCGATGCGGCGGCATTTCGATGAGCATTATAACGCGGTCTATGACGCGATGGTGGAGTACCTGATGAGTCAGCCGCTGGGCATTCGGACGCACAATCGTGTGTGGATGTCGCATTCGCTGCCGGCGGATCGCTTTGTGGACGACTTCGATCTGTCGATTCTCAACCGGCCTTATACATTGGACGACCTGGAACGACCGAATCCAGTTTACCTACTGACTTGGGGTCGGCGGCAGTCGCCTGAGTCACTGGAGCGGATGGCTGAGATGTTTGATGTGGATACGTTTGTATTGGGCCATCAGCCCCAGGAAATGGGCTGGTCGCTGGTGGGGCCGAATACACTGATTGTCGCTTCCGAACATAGTTTTGGATGCGTTCTGAAGTTTGATTTGAGTCAACCCTGCACTGCGGCGTCGCTGGCGGGTCAAATCATCCCACTCAATACCATTGAGTAGCCGTGTGTTCTAAAGCGATTGTCACCCAATCTCTTTTTTCTTGAATTTCCATTCTAATGACTCAATTAGTCGATATTATCGGCAAGTGAAGAGGATTTCAGTTTTCGTTAAAGCAGACAGCTGATTTTGACGTTAATAGAATGTTGTCATGATTGGCAAGATATATTTGAAGTTTGAATCAGACAGGAATCAACCATGAAAAGCGAAACGGAAATCATTGATTGGATGCGGGCACGCGTAGAGGCGGGCGAGTTTAACGATGCGGCTTCATTGGCAAAGGAGTTTTTGGATCAGCATCAGATTCATGATGTGTTGGATCCGACATTTCAAAAGGTCATGGACGCGGGGTTCGAACTGGCCGACGAGATTGCCCGGGCCGATTAACCGTCATAACCGGTGACATTGTCGCAGCCGATACCGGGGGCAGTGTTGACGGTACTTCCTATCTATCTTCATTTTTCTGCGCAGGCAGGACTTTTGTGCTGCGCAATTTTTCTCTTTCTATTCAATATCTTCCCTTTATAATGCCGGAACCATTGAACCATTATTGAATTGGAGAAACGGATGAACAGTGTAGAGATTCGCAGACGCGTAAAGGAAGTCCGCCGACATTGTCGCGACGCAGGTGTTGACGGATTGATTGTGATGGGAGTGGAAAATGTACGGTATGTGACCGGCTTTACCGGCCATGACAGTTGGGCCTTGGTGCTGCCAAGGTCGGTGGTCTTGCTGACGGACAGCCGCTATACCGAGCAGGCACAGGGCGAGTGTGTGGGCTGCCGAATTGTGCAGCGAAAGGGCGGATTGTCCAAAGAGGCTGACGCTATTTTGGCGAAGACCAAAGGTGTTTCCGTGGTGGGCGTTGAGGACTCCTGTTCGGTGGCATTACTGAAGGGGATTCGCAAAGCGCTGTCGGTGAAGGTCAAGCCGGTTTCGTCAGTTGTTGAGAAGGTACGGGTGATTAAGACCGCTGATGAAGTCAAGCTGATTCGCAGGGCCGGCCGGATTGCGTTTGATGCGATGGAATGGGCATTGGAACAATTAAAGCCTGGCATGACTGAGCTGGAATTAGCGGCTTTGTATGAGTATCGACTCAGTGCGTATGAGGCCAAGGTTGGCTTTGAAACGATTGTTTGCTTCGGTGCCAATGGTTCGCGCAATCACCACCAGCCGTCAAAGAAAAAACTCAAGAAGAATGACACGATTCTGCTGGATTTCGGGGCCAATTACGCCGGCTATACCAGCGACACAACACGCTGCTTTGCATTTGGCAAGGTGACTCCGTATTTCCGCAAGGTGTACGAAACGGTTGCAAAGTCGCAAAAGGCCGCGATTGAAATGATTCGTGCAGGCGTGAAGCTCTGCGATGTGGATGCTGCGGCTCGCGCGGTCATTGAGCAATCCGAGTTTCCGGTCTATGGCCATGGAACGGGTCACGGACTGGGGATGGAGGTACATGAGGCTCCGTCAGTATCCGGTTTGGACAAAAAAGGTCAGTTGCAGGTTGGCCAGGTTGTGACGATTGAGCCGGGGATTTATCTGCCGAGCAAACTCGGTGTACGGCTGGAAGATGATGTCCTTGTGACGGAAACCGGCTGCGAGATTGTGAGCCGGGACAAGCGGTTTGATATTAAAACCGACATTGTACCGCTTTTAAAATAGCGGCGAATATCTGTTTTTTTTAATATAAACCGATTGATTCAGCCGATTTCGAGTATAATGGCAATTTCAATAATGTTATTCCCCAAAACGGAGTATTTATGAAATTTAAAGTGGTTTTATTAGCGGTGTTATTGATTGTATTGGTTACTCTTGGCGGTTGCAACTGTACCTGCAGCAAAACTTCCTGTCCCATGTCACAGGAGGCGACAGCTTCTACTTGCGAGGCTGATTCATCGCTGCAGTAAAACCATCTTGATAAAAAGACGGGCCGCGTCAATTAATAGTTGATGCGGCCCGTCTTTCATGTGTTTCATTTATTTTTGGCTAATTCAACTCTTTATCCTTCCAGTACTTAGTGCCCGTAACAGTTGCCTGCAGGGCCAGGCCAGCTTCGGTCATGGCATAGACCTTAACGCCGCCGATATATCCTTCGCCGCTGACTTCACCGCCTTTATCTCCGGCTTTGGCCGCGGCATCCGCGTGGCCGCCGAATTCCCATCCGCTGTAGATGAAGCGGTTCAGTACGTCTTTGTTTTCAAACAGCAATACCTGTCGATAGTCTTTGGCACCGATGCCCAGGCCTAATCCACCCATGCCCATCTTCATATAGGTCTTGTGCCCAGTGGCATTATCGACGACAACACCGTATCCACCACCGCCGCTGGCGAAGATAATATTGATATTTGCATTACTGAAGGCGGCATAACCGGCGGCAGTTTTCACTTCTGTTTCAGTGGAAGGCTTTTCCTTGTACAGTCGCTGAAGTGTTTCGACGGCCATCGCATCAATAGCACTGATTTTTTCGGAATTCGTCAATTGACTTCCCGGGCTGCAGCCGGCAGCGACTAAAACAACAGCGGAAAGTGTAAGAAAAAGTGTGATTCGTTTCATGATATTTCTCCCTTTAAAGAATGTATTCCGTTGATTATATATCCATAACCTATACTCAAACATAATCTGAAGGTTCAGAGAAATCAAGGTTTTAAAGGTAAAATTCTATATTTTGGCAGCCTGTGAAGAGTTGGTTTAGCGTTTGACTTTGCACTGTTGTTGTTTATAATAGGCGTTACGTTTGCTAGGGGTGGCTTGATTTTTCGGGCCTGAGAAAAACCCTTCGAACCTGATCAGGAACTTTGCAGTAGTGTTCAAAGTCTGCCTGCGTAGGGAAGCGGTCTTACAATCGATTGATTTAAGTTGATAATCGCTTCCACGGTGGGAGTGATTTTTTTTTGGAATCACTTTGCGAGTTCTTAGATCGTCGTATTGAGTTAAGGAATCGCCTTCGGCGAGAATATGGTATTTTTTAGGATTTTATGATGGCTACACAATTGGAACTGGCCCGTGCGGGACAGATTACTGAAGCAATGAAATGCGTCGCTCAGCGTGAGGGCGTCGATGTGCATATCATTCGTGACGAATTGGCCGCGGGGCGGCTGGTGATTCCGGCCAATATCAAACATCTGGCCGATAATCTTGTGCCCGCGGCGGTGGGCCGGGCGGTGTCAGTGAAGATTAACGCCAATATCGGCTGCAGCAGCGTACGTTCGTCGCTGGGCGGCGAAGTTGATAAGATGAAGGTGGCGATTGAGGCCGGCGCCGACGCGATGATGGACCTGAGTACCGGTGGCGACCTCGATGAGATTCGTGAAACGCTCATCAAGCAATGCCCGGTGATGTTCGGAACCGTACCGGTGTATGAGGTAATTGTCGGCCGCGATGTGGAAGACATTGACTACGATACGATTTTGCAGATCGCCGAGAAGCAGGCCCAGCAGGGCGTGGATTTCTTTACGATTCACGCGGGACTGTTGCGGGAGCATTTGGACCTGATTGGCAGCCGGATTTGCGGGATCGTCAGCCGCGGCGGGGCACTCATGGCCAAATGGATGATGCACCACAATAAGCAGAATCCGATGTATGTGCTGTTTGATGAACTGTGTGATATTATGCGGCAGTATGACGTATGTTTTTCATTAGGTGATGGCCTGCGTCCCGGCTGTATCGCCGACGCGACCGATGACGCTCAGATTGCCGAACTGCGGACACTGGGCGAACTGACGCAGCGGGCACAGGAAAAAGGCTGCCAAGTGATGGTTGAAGGTCCCGGCCACGTGCCGTATGAC
>JANQGW010000034.1 GCA_028282905.1 Sedimentisphaerales bacterium
GCCGGAGGTGGGCGGGGAATTTGTGCAGGCTGAGGGCGAGGTCGCGGCGATCAATATGGTCTTCGGGGCGTCGGCGGGGGGGGCGCGGTGTATGACCAGTTCGTCGGCGCCGGGGGGGAGCCTCAAACAGGAAGGCATCAGCTATATTGCTTCGGCGGAACTGCCGTGTGTGATTGCCAATATGCAGCGGGGCGGGCCGGGACTGGGCAATATCCGGGCGTCGCAGGCGGACTATTTTCAGGCAGTCAAAGGCGGCGGGCACGGCGATTATCGTTTGATTGTGCTGGGGCCGTCGAATTTGCAGGAACTGTACCAGTTGACGATGAACGCGTTTGACTGGGCTGATTATTACCGCAATCCGGTGATGATTCTTGGAGACGGGATTTTGGGCCAGATGGCTGAGCCGGTGGAGATTCTGCCGTATGAGCCAATTCTGGAGATGCCGGAAAAAGACTGGATTTTAGACGGCTGCAAGGGTCGCGAGCCGCGAGTGGTTAAGACGCTGGTGCTCAAGCCTGCTGACGGATTGGTGCCGCATAATGAGCATTTGCAGGAAAAATACCGGCAGATTGAAAATGAACTGTCGCTGTGCGAGGAATATCAGATGGAAGATGCGGAGATTGTTATTGCCGCGTATGGGATTTCCGCTCGCATTGCTAAAGGTGCGGTGCGGATGGCACGTGAAAAGGGCATCGCGGTTGGACTGATTCGTCCGATTACCCTGTGGCCGTTTCCGAAGGCGACATTTGTTGAGGCGGCCAAAACCGCCAAGCAGATGCTGGTGGTGGAAATGAGCCACGGGCAGTTTATCGAGGACGTGAAGCTGGCGACTGAGTGCAAGGTGCCGGTGGAATTTCTCGGCAAAGGCGGCGGCTGGTATCCGACCGAAGAGGTGATTTTGGAAAAGATTGAAGCGATGCTTCAAGGGGGTGCGGTATGACGACACTCAAACGAACCGAGGTGTTGACGGATGCCCAGACGCACTACTGCCCCGGATGCGGACACGGGATTGCGCATCGGCTGGTGGCTGAGGTAATCGAGGAATTAGGCATTCGTGAAAAAACGATCGGTACCGCGCCGGTGGGCTGTGCGGTGTTGCTGTACGATTATTTCAATTGTGATATTATCGAATGTGCCCACGGAAGGCCGCCGGCGGTGGCGACGGGGATTAAGCGGGTTCAGCCGGAAACGGTTGTCTTTACCTATCAAGGTGACGGCGACCTAGCGGCGATTGGGACCGCGGAGACGATTCACGCGGCTAACCGCGGCGAGAATCTGACGGTAATCTTCATTAATAACGCTATTTACGGTATGACCGGCGGGCAGATGGCCCCGACGACGCTGACAGGGATGGCCAGCACGACGACACAGAGTGGCCGGGGCGAACACGGCGAGGGGGCACCGCTGAAGGTGTGCGAACTACTCAGCTCGCTGGACGGCGTGTGCTACCTGGAGCGAACTGCGGTCAGCACGCCGAAAGATGTGGCTCATACCAAGCGGGCGATTAAGAAGGCGTTTCAGAATCAGATCGATAAAAAGGGATTTTCACTGGTGGAAGTATTGTCGATGTGTCCGACGGACTGGAAGCTGTCCACGAAGAAGGCGGTTGACTTTGTTAACGGACCGATGAAAGACGTATTTCCGCTGGGCGTGTATAAGGATAAGTAAGGATAAGACGTGATGAGCAACGATAAAGCGAAAATTGTGATCGCCGGTTTTGGCGGGCAGGGTATTGTGCTGATCGGCAACGTGATCGCGCGGGCGTGCGTGATCGAAAGCAAAAATGTGGTCGGCATGGTTTCGTACGGAGCTGAGATGCGGGGCGGGACGGCCAACGCGTCGGTGATTATCAGCGATGCTGAAATCGCCGGGCCGTTTGTGGTTACGCCGACTCATGCAATTATTTTGAATCATCCATCGCTGGAGAAGTTTGAGCCGGGGATTGCCGCCGGCGGGATGATACTGACCAACAGCTCGCTGATGCAGCGGCCTTTGCAGCGGCAGGATCTGAGCTGTATTCAGATTGCCGCGACGGATATCGCGCACGAGCTGGGCAATCGGCGAGTAGCCAATATTGTCGCACTGGGGGCGTTTGTGCAGCACACCGGGCTGGTGAAGATGGCCAGTGTCGAGCAGGGGATCAAGGATTTGTTCGCAACGAAAAAAACGTCACTGGTTGAGATCAATCTGCAGGCACTGGCGGCAGGCGCCGAGCGGAGCCGATTTGAGCCGGCCGCGTCCAAGGTGGGCGTTTGAACTGAGGAGTTTGTGTGATGGGGCCGCAATGTGGACAATCCAAAGGCTTTCATCAGACGGTCATGAGCGGTCTGCGGCGGGGTAAAATGTCTATCGGTATTCGCATGACGCCGATGATCGATGTCATTTTTCTGCTGCTGACGTTTTTTGTGTTGACGGCCAAGTTCCAGGAGCCGGAGCAGGTATTGCCGATTTTGATCGGCAGTGCCAATGCCCAGCCGGCGCAGCGAACGATTGAACCGCTGGCGATTTATCTCAAATCGGATGCCGCCGGGTGCAAAGTGGAAATGGCGGGGCAATCAGAAATTACTCTCTCCAACCAAAATCCACAGGAAGGCCTGTTGACACTGACGGAATCACTTCAAACGACCCCAGCGATGAAAACTTCCGGAATTCCTGTCGAACTCTACTGCGACGATGCGGTCTCCTGGGACTTGGTGGTAAAGGTTTATGACTTACTCTATGCGCTCGGTGCCAGAGATATCACTTTCAGAGTGGAAGAGTAATTTCGAGACTATTTAATTTTTTTTAAGATAAAGATATCATGTGGAGATAAAGATGGTTATTGATCGTGTCAGTGGGAAAATTCAAAGGGGCTTTTTATTCGTTATTGTTGTAAGCTTCGCATTCGGCTGCAATTTTCCGGTTTCGGCGAAAGGCAACACCGATGACGTTGGGAAAAAGGATTCCGAGACAATAACATCCGAAGAAACACAAGAGCAGGCTGACGCCGAAGATCAATATGCTGACTTGACACTTGAAAACATCTTTCCCGAAAAAAGCTTCTTCGGCCCGACGGCGAAAAACATGTCGTTCTCACATGATGGTAAATATGGTGCTTATCTTTACCGGCCCTACAAGGAAAGAAGGCATGGTTCGGACCTCTGGATTTATGATACGGATGCCGGCAGCAGCGAACGAATCACGTCTGTCTCGGTTATGGCCCGGTTTCAGGAAAATACCCGCAAGGTGAAAGAAGCCCGGATAAAAAAAGCCAAAGAAGATAAATCGAACAAGGCTAAAAAAAAGAGTGATGCGGATAAGGATGGCAACAACGACAAGAGCGACGAAGACTCTGATGGCAATACTACTGAAGATGTAGATGCCGACGAAGGGCAGGTGGAAGATAACGAAAAAGAACAAAAAGAAAACGGTGACTGGGTTAGCGATGCCGATGCTGACGACAAGAGTGGTCCAAAATACTCGGGGGTTACGTCACTGACATGGTCGCCCTGCGGCCATCAACTCCTGTTTGTTTCCGAAGGTGATATCTATCAGTATTGTCTCGACGACAAAGAAATTACCCGGCTGACCAAGACTGCCGGAGCCGAAACCAATGTGAAATGGCTCCATGACGGCAACGGTTACACCTACCAAAGCGGGGGGCGGCTTTTCAAAGTTATCTTTGGTCGGCATCTTATCGAACAGATCAGTCCGAAATTTGAATCCGGTTACAGTATGGCGGGTTATGAGATCAGCCCGGATGGTGAAAAAATCGCATTTACCGCACGGAAATGGGGTCCGGCTCCGCAGGGAAGCGGCCGGAAAGTCAAAATTGCCAATTATCGCGACCGGTTTATGAAGACAAGTGAGCACCGCCGGCAGCTTGCGGAAGACCCCACACGATCTTGGGAGCTTGGCGTCTATCTGTATCAGGTGACCGACACCCTGACTGAAGAAGCGACTTTGTCCAGAGTGTTCAAGGGTACGTTTGACAAGCCGCGTGATTATGTCAGCGGGCCGGCGTGGTCGCCGGATTCGACCAAGATTGTTTTTTGTGCGTATGAACAGGAAAACGGGGATGTAAAATTTTATGAGGCTAAATGCGAGTACCTCGAAAACGAAAAAAAGGCCGATGTAAAAAAGGGTAAGCTTCCCAAGACGGATAGCGATTCTGAAGGTTCTTCGAAAAAAGATAACGCTGAAAATGCAGAAAACCTGCTCAGCGGACAAAACGATCCGGATAAGCAGGAAGACAAAGAGGAAAAAATCGAATTTAAACCCGCGGAAATGATTTACCGTTTTGTCCATACCGGCGGGCCGACGACGCCGAATATGATTGCCCCGGAATATTTATCCGATAACCGGCGGATTGCGTATCTCAGCGAACAGACCGGTTTCCGGCATATCCATATCCTTGACCCGCTCTACCAGAGTACGGTTCCGATCACCACCGGCCGCTACGAGGTGTATCCGGTTAAGATGGCTAAGGATCGAAGCTGGATGGTGGTTACGGCGACGAAAGAACATCCCGCGAGGGCGGATATCTATAAAATTACGTTTGATGATAACGCTATGACAAAAATATCCCTGAAGCCGGGACGATATACAAGTGTTGCCGTGAGTGATGACGGCGGCAAAGTCATGGCGATTCAGAGTCAGTATGGGCGTCTGTGGGAACTGGTTTCTATTGACAGTCAGGCAAGCACTCAAAGTGTTTTGACGGATTCTCACCCGGAAAAGGCAAAGAAGCACACACGTGCCAAGCCCACTTTTTTCGACTTTAAGAACAGGCATGGGCACGATATCTACGGGCAACTCTTTAAACCGGATGACTGGGAAGCGACAGATAAAAGACCGATGCTGCTGTTTCTTTATGGCGGTCCGCTCGGAAAGACCAAGCAGGTTCTTGAAGGGAACTATCAGGGAAGCAGTTATTTCTTTGCGTACTATATGGCAAAAAAGCATGGGTATGTGACCTGTACCATCGATCCACGGGGCAACAGCGGCTACGGCGCGTTGTTTGAGAAATCCAACTATGAACGTGTCGGCAAGCCCCAGGTGGAAGACGTTCTCGATGCGGTTGACTACTTTATCGATACCCACGGTGTAGACCCGAACCGAATTGCGATTCATGGCTGGAGCTTTGGCGGCTTTCAGACACAGATGTGTCTCTATACCGAACCGAATGTCTTCGCCGCGGGGATCGCCGGTGCCGGCCCGACCGAGTGGGAAAACTATAACGCCTGGTACACGACGGGAACGATAGCCAGTGAAAAACTTGAAAAGTTTTCACTTCTGCCGCTGGCTAAAAATCTGAAGGCTAAGCTGCTGCTGGTGCATGGTGTTGAGGATGCTAATGTTCTCTATCAGGACACGGTAAGGATTTACCGGGAACTGCTCAAAGAGGGCAAGGAAACGCTTGTCGAGCTGTTTATCGATCCCACCGGCGGACATGGCCTCGGCGGTGACGTTAAAAGCCTGGGACGTTTCCGGAAGTATGAGGACTTCCTTCTCCGGACCGTTGGAGATGAAAAGACAGCTAAAGGGAATCGGGGCAACTCTGCAGAAAGATAACCTATGAGCAATAGTGAAGTTGAAAAGCAATTGGCCGGAGAGATTTATCATTCGGGGGATGCTGAGTTTATTAAGATTATCAACCGGGCCAGGGATTTGACCTTAGAATATAATTCTTTGAAGTCCAGTGAAAGCGACAGACGCCGCGAGATTCTCGTTAAGCTTTTGGGGAAGGTCGGAGAAAATGCTTATGTGGATACGCCTTTTTATTGTGACTATGGGATTCGCACTGAAATCGGCGATAATGTTTATATCGGCATGAATTGTACATTTGTCGATGGCCATGAAATCACGATTGGCAATAATACGCTGATTGCTTCCGGTGTGCAGATTTGTACGGCGACTCATCCGGTTAAAGCCGGCGAACGGATTGTCGCAAACTGGTCGCCGGAGATGAAACGCAATTGCTATCATACGTATGCAAAGCCTGTGAGGATCGGCAATCATTGTTGGATTGGGGCGAATGCGACGATCCTGCCGGGGGTTACCATTGGTGATAATACGACGATTGCCGCCGGCAGCGTCGTCACGAAAGATATTCCTGCGAACGTGCTGGCGGTTGGCGTGCCATGCAAAGTGATTCGGACATTAGATGAGTAAATAATACGGTGTGATGTCGTCTTGCAATGCTTATTACCAATCACTGGTTGTATATAGCTACAGGCGGAAAGGACAGCATGGATTTTTTGGATTTCATCCCGTCGCATATTTTTGAAGCAATTGGGACAATGGCCGGATTGGCTGCCTGCGGCGTGGTGGCCGTGCAGATGATCAAGGAATGGCGTGATAAGGAGCCAAGCAGCTTGGCAATCACCTATGTAGTTGGATGGCTGTTCATTTTTGTTTTCTGGCTGCTCTACGGGATTCGATTCAGGGCTGTTGCCCTCTGGCTGACGAACTCAATAGCGGTTGTGCTTCAGCTTGGCTTGCTGGCGGCTGTATTGAGGAAAAGAGATAAGAAGCATTGAACGACGACCGGAGCAGAGACGTTATCTTCAGGGTGTAAGAATAGGAAAATGCGAATACTATTTATTGAGAATCATGATCAGTTTGCCTCTGTTGTCATCCGTGCATTTCTTAGCAAGCATGAAGTGACTGTTGTGCCGGATATTACTTCTGCATTGGACTGCTTTGACAACAACGAGTACGATGTCCTTCTGGTTGATTATGATCTGGATGATGGTAAAGGTGATCAGTTAGTACGGAAAATCCGGAAAAATGATTCGCAGGTTAAAATTGTTGCCGTGTCAGCCCATGAGCGAGGAAATGCGGCCCTATTGGAATCAGGAGCAGATGCTGTTTGCAGCAAGATTGAGTTTAGTGAAATTGGTGACATTTTAAAGTCATTTGAGAAATAAGATTGATAGGTTGGTGACTTTTGTTGAAGCAATGTATATTGAATATATGATTGGGGAATGACGATGCGTGATGGGATTTTTCTTGAGGTTTGCTGTGGTTCGGTGGATGATGCGATTGAGGCTCAACTGGGCGGGGCGCAGCGGGTGGAGTTGAATTCGTCGATGTTTTTCGGTGGGCTGACGCCGTCGATGGGGTCGGTGATCGAGGCGAAAAAACGGCTGGAGATACCGGTGATCGTGATGATCCGGCCTCGCGGCGGGGGTTTCTGCTATACGGATGTCGAATATGAGATTATGCTGCATGATACACGGCTGGCGATGGAAAACGGGGCCGATGGGATCGTGTTTGGGATTTTGAAGCCGGACGGGACGATTGACGTTGAGCGAAGTCAAAAGATCATTGACATGGTTAAGGCCGCGGGCAGGGACATTGTGTTTCACCGTGCGTTTGATGTGACGCCGGATCCGATGGCAGCATTGGAGCAGTTGATCGAAATGGGCATCGACCGCATTCTGACCAGTGGGCAGGGAAATTCTGTCCCCGAAGGCGTCGGGCTGTTGAAAAAGCTGATCGAAGCTGCCGGTGATCGTATCGAAATTCTGCCAGGCGGCGGAATTATGCGGCATAATACCCAGTGGGTGATTGAGCAGACGGGAACCACGATGATTCATATCGCCGCGTTTAAAACGCAAATGGATAATTCCTGCCACAACCGGCCGATGGTGACGTTTGGGGGCTGTCTGTTTCCGCCGGAAAATCAGTATGACCTGATTGACCGCGACGTGATCGGGGCGGTGTCGGATATTTGCAAAGGGTAGCGCAATGAGCGAGAGTATTGCAATTGCGACATGGGAATTCGGTGTTCCGTCGGTTCGGCGGGCTGGCGAGATACTTTCCGCCGGCGGAGCCGCGATGGACGCGGTGGAAAAGGGCATAAACGTTGCCGAACTGGACCCGGAGGTTCCCAGCGTGGGCTTTGGCGGAATGCCGAACGCCGCGGGCGTGATGGAGATGGACGCTGCTGTTATGGACGGCCGGACGCATGCTGTCGGCAGTGTCGCGGCGTTGAAGGACTGCAAAATGCCGATTTCCGTGGCACGGGCGGTGTCGGAAAAATGCCGGCATTCTATGCTGGTCAGTAACGGCGCTCGGCAGTTTGCCGAAACGCAGGGGGTTACCCGTGAAAATGCCCTGTCTGAAAAGGCGTCCGAAAAATATCAGCGATGGTTGGCCGATGGTAATGCCAAGCCGGAGTTCATGCATGACACTATTGGTCTGCTGGCAATGGACAGTTCCGGCGATATCGTCGCGGGCTGTTCGACCAGCGGCATGGCGTTTAAACATCCGGGGCGGGTGGGGGATTCACCGCTGATCGGCAGCGGTTTATATGCCGATAACGCCGCGGGAGCCGCGGCGACGACCGGCAATGGTGACGAAATCCTCAAGTTCTGCATGAGCTTTCTGGCCGTTGAATTCATGCGAAGCGGCGAGACGGCGATGGCTGCCTGTCGAAAAGTCATTGAACGATTCATCCAAATGCACCCGGAAAAAGAAAACGAAGACATCAATCTTATCGCACTGTCGCCCAAAGGCGACTACGGCGCGGCCACTCTGCGCAAGAAATTCCCCTTTGGCGTTTGGGACGACGAAGGCTGTCGCTGCGAAACTGTAACAAGGCATTAATAATGTGCATTATTTAATAATATTTGCATGTTTTGTCATATCGAGATCGAGTCGTCTATCCAGTGCAAAACGTCTGGATTCCCGCCTTCGCGGGAATGACAATGTTTGATTAAGGGGGCGTTTTTATCTTTTTTCTTTGTGTAGCAGGTGTTTTTTCTATTTTGATATGGGAAAAAACAGGGATTCTTGCAATTGGCGGTTGGGTGTGCTATAATATTTTCTACAGGGCAGGTGCGCTTGGTGTCTGCCCGTATTGAACGAAATATAAGTGAATTTTGATAATCGGGAGCCGATTTTAATGGCAAAATCTAAAGATCACGGAAGTCAGCGGGACGTTTGCAGTTTTTGCGGGCGGACCAAAAAGGCCGTTGATGCGTTTGTGGAAGGCCCGGGCGAGGTGTTTATCTGCCCGGAATGTATTGATCTGTGCTATAACATTGTTCGCCAGGAACGTCGGCGGATCAGCGGTGCTTCGGCGATGTTTGACGAAGTGCCCAAGCCGCGGGAGATTAAGGAATTTCTGGACTTATATGTGATCGGTCAGGAACGGGCTAAAAAGGGCCTGTCGGTGGCGGTGCATAACCACTATAAGCGGCTGCTTCATGCCGACAGCGAAGACGAAAACGTTGAGATCGAAAAGTCCAATATTCTGCTGATCGGTCCGACCGGCTCTGGCAAGACGCTGCTGGCGCGGACGCTGGCGCGGATGCTGCATGTGCCGTTTGCGATCTGTGACGCGACGACGGTCACCGAGGCGGGCTATGTTGGCGAGGACGTCGAGAATTTCCTGCTGCGACTGGTGCAGGCGGCCGATTATGATATCGAAGCAGCCCAGCGTGGGATCGTCTATGTCGATGAAATTGACAAGATCGGCAAGACGAACCAGAACGTTTCGATTACCCGCGATGTGTCCGGTGAAGGCGTTCAGCAGGCGCTGCTGAAGATGCTGGAAGGGACGACCGCCAATATTCCACCGCAGGGCGGACGAAAGCACCCGGAACAGAACTATATCCAGATTGATACCTCGCAGATCATGTTTATCTGCGGCGGTACGTTTGTCGGCCTGGACAATATTATCAAGAAGCGGCTGGGCAAGCGGATGATCGGCTTCGGCAGTGAGCATGAGGCCCATCACGACAAGAAGGCCGATTACAGTGAGATTATCGCGCAGGCGACGCCGGAAGATGTGATTCATTACGGGATGATTCCGGAGATGGTCGGGCGGCTGCCGATTATTACGACGCTGTCGGCACTGGATGAAGAGACGCTTATTCAAATCATGACCGAGCCGAAGAATGCGCTTGTTCGGCAGTATCAGAAGCTTTTTGAAATGGAAGATGCGGAACTGACGTTTACCGACGAAGCCCTGAAGCTGCTGGCGGAAAAGGCGATTAAACGCGATACCGGCGCACGCGCACTGCGGGCGACGATGGAAGAGATGATGCTCGATCTGATGTACCAACTTCCCGAAGAGCCGAAGCCCGGCAAATACACGATTACGCCGGATATTGTCGAGGGCAAGGCAGATTTGTTCCAGCAGGCCGGCAAAGGCAAAAAAGAGTCGGCATAACTAATAAAATATGATCAACAAGATATTTCTTGTCTCAAAAACGTGTTGAAGGCCGGGGTATTTACTTTCACCCGGCCTTTTGATTGCGCTGTTTGTAGATCAAGATTGCTGATGCTTTATCTTGACAGGCATTTTTTCTGGTATATACTCCTAATTATGGAGTTCTTTTAGCAAGGCGTGTGGATATTGTATTTTTTTGTTGTTCAAACTATTTGAATTTCTGATAAGTAATTTTATTTGCATTGGTTATGTAATAGAATATCCAGTAGGGATTATGGCAGTTTTCTCGATTTATCCTGAAATGAGAAATATACCTTAATTTGAAAAGGTTACTGATATGAAAATCGAACAATTGGAATTATGCAACTACCGTGGTTTTAAAAGTAGTAAGTTCGTGTTTTCAGATAAGCTCAATGTATTTGTTGGAGTTAATGGTTCGGGGAAATCTACGATTCTCGACTCTCTGGCTATTGCACTTTCATGGTTGGTTAATCGCATTCAACGTGATCGATCACAAGGTCAACGCATTTCAGATTTACATTTACGCAATGATTCGGACAGCGGCTATATAGATTTACAAGCACAGCTTTGTAAACGGGCAGGTAATGAGAGCGGTTTTAGGTGGTTTTTGACAAAGACTGCTAAGGGGGAAATATCTGAATTGAAATCATCGTATGATGGTGCAAGTCAGTTGGCTGAGATATTTAGAAAGAAATATAATGAAGGAAAACCTATTCCAGTCATTGCGTATTATCCGATAGATCGTACGGTTAAAAGAGCTATACCGGACATTTTTGACAGAGAGTCAATTTCTGACCTTGATGTTTATAAAAATGCTTTAAGCGGTAAAGCAAACTATCAATCTCTCTTTGAATGGTTCCGAAACCAGGATGATATTTTAAATGAGCAGGCTCAGTCACGCAGTCATTGGATGATTCAAAATAAATCTTGGATTCGAAATAGAGTCAGGAGGCTTTTAAGGCTATTCGAAAACTCTATTGAAAGCGATGACTATGAGAATTTTCGTGGAGAGGATTATAAGTACTTATTAAACCGTTTCTTGAAAGATAAAGAAGTCTATGAAGAACCACGAATTTTATTTATGGAATTAACGAGGTTGACACATCGCTTTGGAAGAAGGTATTTTCGTGACTCAGATGCGGAGGGAATCTTTGATGAACTTGAGTATATGTTCCATAAAATGGGGTCTTTGGGGAGTGAACTTAGAGATGATCTAGTTGAATCGGGGGGGGAGCATGAAAAGGTCGTTAAACAAATATTACAAAAATTCCCAAAGATACATTTGGCTGAAACGCCGAAAAGCATGGTTTATTTTTTGTGGGATAGTTTTAGTCTCGCAACATTGCTGAGTCTCTGGTGGCTTAGTGATAAAAGTAGGAGAAAAATTGAACGATTATTTGTGAAATATCGTCCAAAGCCCAATATAAAAAGTGAACGTTTTTTTGAAGAACTTGAATTTTTACCAAGCACATTAAATCAGATCATCAAAGGTGACATAAGATTAAAAAAGCAAACTCGTAGAGCAGAAGGCAGAGAACTTCAAGTTGTAAGGAGGGCTATAGAAGCATTTATGCCGGAATATCAGAATCTTCAAGTTAAACGAGTTCCTCGTCCTCATATGTCGCTTGTAAAACATGGTGAACCGTTCAATTTAGACCAACTTTCTGATGGTGAAAAAAACCTTATAGCGTTAGTTGGGGATATTGCCAGACGGCTTACAATAGTTAATCCAAATCGTGAAAATCCGCTTGAAGGTGAAGGTGTTATTTTGATTGACGAAATAGACCTTCATTTGCATCCGAGTTGGCAGCGAACGATAATTCCTAAGCTACTTAAAGTATTTCCGAATTGTCAATTTTTTATTTCTACGCATTCTCCGCAGGTTGTAAGCAATTTGAAACCGGAAAACATATTTCTGCTCACCTATACGGACCAAGGGATTCAGTCTTCTCGGCCCCAAGAATCATATGGGATGTCAATTGACAGGATTGTTGAGTTGGTAATGGATGATTATTCTCGCCCTGACAAAACAAGAAAAGAATTATTCCATCTTTTTGAACTTATTGAACGAAAAAAAATTGATAAAGCGAAAGAGTTGATTTGTGTTTTAAAGAAAGATATGCCGACTGATCCTGATATCATGCGGGCTGAAAAGTTGATTCGAATGGAGGAAAAGGAGGCATGAGGCATATAGTAAAAGGGGGAGAACCCGCAGGGTTTTCTGAGTGGTGCAGAAAGCACTCGGCAGATGTAAACTGGGGAGATTTTTCCGGTACCAATGAACATCAAGAGCTTTTGCAACAATTAAGAGAAGAACAGGATGATTTGTGCTGTTACTGTGAGATTGTGATTGATGAGACGAAAACGCATGTTGAACATTTTAAGCCTCGTTCACAATATCCGGGGGAAGTTTTCAGCTATCAAAACATGTTTGCTTGTTGTCAGCATCCGGACAGTTGTGGTCATAAAAAGAAAGGGAAGTATTTTTCTGAGTTAATTTCACCTTTATCTACCGATTGCGAAAGCAGGTTTACTTACACGGGAATGGGGAATATTATTCCCAAAGATGAAAATGATACTTTTGCTCAAGATACAATCGACCTTTTGGGCTTGAATTGTAAACGATTGCTGGACCGTCGGAAAAATATCTTAGCAGAGCTTCAAAATGCAAGCGATGACTATCTTGCCATGTCATTAGAGAATTTCAAAGAGTGGTACGGTTTTTATACTGTAGTTAAATATGCTAGCAACAAGAGAATGTCTCTGTAAAAGCAGGGTATACCTCCTTTGGATTATGATTGACTCATAGCGGCATTTCGGGTATCTTGGGCCTCTTTAATGGGATTTTGACGCCGACAGCGGGGGCGGTTCGGTTGGACTTTTAATGAAAGTGAGATTATTACGATGTTGAAACGAACACACAATTGCGGGCAGTTGCGACTGGAAAACGACACACAGCAGGTGGTATTATCCGGCTGGGTGAATTCCTACCGTGACCACGGGAACCTGGTTTTTATCGACCTGCGTGACCGCAATGGCCTGGTGCAGTTGGTTTTTGACCCGGAAGCGGCCCCCGAAGCGCATAAAGTCGCCCGCGATCTGCGGTGCGAGTGGGTGATTGCGGCGGCCGGGACCGTGCGTCCCCGTGGCGAAGGGCTGGAAAACCCGAAATTGGCGACGGGTCAGATCGAGGTGCTGGTCAAGGAGCTTGAGGTCCAAAATACCGCCAAGACGCCCCCGTTTGAGATTGATAATGCCGCGGCGGTCAACGAAGAACTGCGTCTGCAACATCGGTACATTGACCTGCGTCGGCCGGAAATGCTCGATAAGCTGGCGGTTCGTCACCGTGTGACGAAAATTGTCCGTGATTACTATGATGAGAATGGCTTCTGGGAAATTGAGACGCCGATGCTGGGCAAGAGCACGCCGGAAGGGGCGCGTGATTTCCTGGTACCGAGCCGGTTGTGCCAGGGCGAGTTTTACGCCTTGCCGCAGTCGCCGCAATTGTTTAAGCAGATTCTGATGGTGGCCAATACCGACCGGTATTTCCAGATTGTGCGGTGTTTCCGTGACGAAGACCCGCGGGCAGACCGGCAGGCGGAGTTTACGCAGATCGACGTTGAAATGAGCTTTGTCGATGAAGACGACGTGATGGCGATGAACGAAGGACTGATCGCCCGAATCTTCAAGGAAGTCAAGGGTGTCGATGTAGAGCTTCCGATTCCGCGGATGAGCTATGCCCAGGCGATTGATGAGTACGGGATCGACCGGCCGGATCTGCGGTTTGATATGAAGCTGAAAGATATTTCCGACTTGGCTGCAGCCAGTACGTTTAAGGTCTTTACCGGAACCGTTGAAAACGGCGGTATCGTCAAGGGACTGTGTGCACCGGGTGGGGCGAAGTATTCCCGCAGTGATATCGAAAAGACGATGACCGGATTTGTCGGCGAATACGGCGCACGGGGCCTGGCGTGGATGAAGGTTGAAAAAGATGCTGACGGCAATGTACTGCCGAAAAGCAGCATTACAAAATTCTTTACCGAAGAACAATTGAAAGAACTGGTCGAACGGTTTGGCGCCAATGAAGGTGACTTGCTGCTGTTTGTGGCGGATAAGAAAGACACGGTTAACAAGGCATTGGCTCCGCTTCGCGTGCGATTAGGCCGGGAACTGGAACTGTTTGACCCGGACGATTTGAAATTTGTCTGGGTGGTGGATTTCCCGCTGTTTGAGTGGAACGAAGATAACAAACGGTTTGATTCGCTGCATCACCCGTTTACCTGCCCAGTTGAGGAAGACATGGGCAAGCTGGAAACCGATCCTGGCAACATTCGCTCTCAGGCGTATGATCTGGTGGTGAACGGTTCGGAAGTCGGGGGCGGGTCTGTTCGTATTCATCAGTCCGCGGTACAGGCGAAGGTATTTGAATTGCTGAATATTTCCAAAGAGCAGGCCGAGGACCGGTTCGGCTTTTTCCTGAAAGCACTGGAGTACGGTGCACCGCCGCACGGTGGAATTGCGTTTGGTTTGGATCGTCTGGTGATGCTGCTGACGGGGACGGAAAATATTCGCGACGTGATCGCGTTCCCGAAAACCCAACGCGGCCAGTGCCTGATGACCGAAGCGCCGTCGGATGTTGATTCGGCACAACTGGATGAGCTGAATCTGCGGGTTCAAAAGCATCTGCACCAGATTGATTAATTAAACATTCTCAATTGAAGGATGGCTGCATGTTCGGCATTGGCCGAAAAGTCAAAACTCTGTTTGTTGCGCTTCGCCGCAAGCCGTTGTCGCTTGCGGAAAAGTGCCGGCTTCAGTTTGGCGGTGCGGTACTGTTCAGCCTGATCCTGGCGCTTCTGATTCCCTACTACTGGATGAATAAGCTGACGGATAAGGCTGCGCTGGATTCGGGGCGGGCAGTGTGGCGTGCGGCGGCGGAATCACATTTTCGCCTGGGTCGGATTGATGACAAGGGGGCGCCTCGATTATCGGAAACGGGTGGGCGTTTGACGGAAAAAGATCGCGTTGTTGCCTGGATTCCTTTAGAAGAAGATGTCAAGGTGGCGGATGATTTCTTGGACAGTGACCAGAAGAAGAACATTGCGGATTTACGCAGCAGCAGCGAGATGAACGATGCTGCCTGGATTGAGCGGGGCTCATCGGGTGTGATGCATCATTATGTGCGGCTGGTGAGGGCCGAGGAGAGCTGTTTGCAGTGTCATAGAGAGCAGGGATCGGCGCCGCCGTTTACCAAGAATCAGCAGGTGGGTGTGCTGGTGGTCAAGACACCGGCGATGGGGTTGGCGTGGACGCTGTTTATGAACCGGCTGTGGATAGTCGTGGCGGGTTTGCTGGCGGCCATTGGCGCGATGGTGGCATTCTATACGATCTTCCAGAGGGTCATCTTGCGGCCGATTCGGCAGTTGCGTGCGCTGGTTAACAACATTGCCGAGGGTAATTTTGATAATCGCAGTGCGATTCAAACCGGCGATGAATACCAGCGGCTTTCGGATGCGTTCAATCACATGCTGGATAATCTGCTGGAGTCCCAGCATAAGTTGGAACGAGCCAATGAACAGTTGGACGTCAAGCTATCGGAGCTTTCCGAAAAGAATGTGGAACTGTATAAGGCCAGTAAGCTCAAGAGTGAGTTTCTGGCGAATATGTCGCATGAGTTTCGGACGCCGCTGAACGCAATTTTGGGGTTTGCCGAGTTATTGAAGGAGAAACCCGCTGCGGATGTGGAAAAATCCAAACGGTGGGCCGAGAATATTATCACCAGCGGGCGTTCGCTGCTGAACATGATCAATGATTTGCTGGACTTGGCCAAGGCCGAGGCGGGCAAGATGGATGTGCGAGTCGAAAAGACGAGTATTCCGCAATTATTGGAAGGGCTGAGTGCTTTCTTTTCTCCGCTGACCGAGCAGAAGCTGATTAAAGTACGTCTGGATGTGGCGGACGATTTGCCGCTGGTACAGACCGATACGCAGAAGGTTCAGCAGATATTATATAACCTGCTGAGTAACGCGATCAAATTTACGCCGGAGCGGGGGCGGATCGTGGTCTCGGCGGCGATGCTGGACGATACCAGTGTGCGGATTGCCGTGACGGATACCGGGCCGGGGATTTCTGAAGAATACCAACTGCATATCTTTGAAAAATTCCGACAGTTGGACGGTTCGATCACCCGGCAGGGCGAAGGGACGGGCTTGGGACTGGCGATCTGCAAGGAACTGGCGGACTTGCTGGCAGCGTCGATTTCACTGGAAAGCACACTTGGTGAAGGCGCGACGTTTATGCTGGATTTGCCGATTAACATCAAACCTGCTGAAACTGACAGCGACAAATCAGAGTTACTGAAGTAGGAGGCTGGTTTAGTGCTGACAGGTGGGAGGGGGAAACCATGAAGCACATGAAGACCATGAAGTTATAAAAAATGGTTATCTTCATGAGCTTCATGCTCATCATGGCAACATCTTTTCTTATCTGTTGCGTCAATAAGTTGTGTTATCCATAAAGATTACGCCGTCGTGTCGCTTCCATCTTCGCCTTTTGAGCTACGGCGTGACAAGCCCGCTCCACGCTTCTGTTAATACTCCGGTACTTCGAGTTCTGGGAAGCAGTGGAAGTAGTGGCGGGCGTAGAGGCCGATGGTTCGCATGGCGAATAGGGCGACAAAGACGGTTAGAATACGTGCCGGCAGCATGATGGCGGCGGCAGGGTTTTCTTTTGTGTCCGTGGCGAAATAGCCGACTGTCAGGAAAATCAGCAGAAAGGATACCAGGGTGATGCCGGTGGTCATCAGGTAGGGTCGCCAACTTTTGCTAATGATCAATATGGTTCGGTCGTAGCGGAACAGCATCCACGGGGCGATATTACAGGCCAGGATGGACAGGTTGATCGGCACCATGATCATGGCGATGGTGATAATGACCACGTCCAGCCATCCGAAGGACAGGCCAATCCAACTGAGGGCATTCAGGATGATTGCGGCGGGGATGGCGGCGACGGCGAATGGGGCGATAAAGAAGTAAATCGACTTGATGACAGCCCCGGCGAAGGCAAATCCATCACCGATGCCGATTTCCGGCAAAAAGTCACAGTTGTTGGCGGTGATATTGATGGTTTCAATAAAATACCACAACAGGTAGCCGGCGGTAATGATTGTGACAACCCAGCCGATCTGACCTTGAAATCGCAGGCCGGGTAAATCAAATGAATAGTCCTTGTCGCCGATGAAAAAATGAAAGATTGTCAGGGCAATGCATAGAACGATGCCGGTGACGCTTTCTTTCTGGATAAAGGCTTGCCAGCTTTCCTTAAAGACCGCAGTGTAAAAGCCTGGCAGTGGACCTTCCGGCTCGACTTCGGGCAGTTCGATTTGTTCGCCGTCATGTGCGGGGATAATAAAGCGTGTACTGCAATGCAGGCATCTGACGCGTCTGCCGGCGTATTCGTCTATGAAGCCGCACACGCGACCGCATTTTGGACACTCACAACTGATGCTCATTGATTACTCCTTGTGCCACTTCAGCCTTCGAGCTGGGTCCAGTACGTTAATATCTGGATGCCGGGTCAAGCCCGGCATGACAAATCTTGTTGCCTGTCATTGCTCCTTTTGTCCGACGCGAGACAATTTGGCTATAGTTATGTTTGCCGGCAAGATGCCGGCGGTACTAATCATTTTTCATCGCGTCCTGTAAGCTGTTTAGGTCATTAGCCCATTTCTTAGCTTCCAGAAGGTCGATTTCATCTTTTTTGACCAGATTGGCCAGATGGCGTTCCAGTGTAATCATGCGTTCGTCCGGCTGGTCCTTGGTCTTGACCTGCATCTGTGAGTAAATCTGCTCCACCTTGCCTTTGCGAATCAGGTTAGCGATGGCGTAATTGCTGTTGAGAATTTCCATGGCCACAATGCGGCCGGTACCTTTCTTGCGGGGGATCAGTTTCTGGCAAACGATATACTGCAGGCCCAGCGATAGCTGGTTGCGGACCTCGTCCTGTTTCTGCGGCGGGAAGAAGTCCAGAATACGCGTCAGTGTGCCGACGACATCACGGGTGTGCAAAGTTGAAAAGACCAGATGGCCGGTTTCGGCGGCTGTCAGCGTCAGGGAAACGGTTTCGGCGTCACGCATTTCGCCGACGAAAATAATGTCCGGGTCTTCCCGCATCATGGAACGCAGGCCGTGGGAGAAAGTGTCAACGTCGCGGCCAACCTCGCGCTGTGAAATCATACAATTTCGTTGCTCAAACAGGTATTCAATGGGGTCTTCCAGTGTAAATATACGTGCCGAGCGATTTTGATTAATCCGGTCCAGCAGTGAGGCGATGGTGGTGCTTTTGCCGGCGCCGGTGATGCCGGTAAACAGCACCAGCCCATGTTTTTTGCGGACAATGTCCTGCCAGGCACTGTTGGGAAAGCCGATGTCTTCGGGAACCGGAATGTCTGTGCCTAATGCGCGGATGGCGCAGGCCAGGCCGTCATTGTCCTTAAAAGCGTTGATGCGGAACTGCAACGTTCCAAATTTATAGGAGCAGTCCACGGCCAGGTCACGTTTGAGGTACCCGATATTCTGCTCGCCCAGCAGGGGATAAACAAGTTGTTGGGCGATTTGTTCCGTGACAACTGAGCCTTTGAGGCGGACCAGGTCGCCATCGATGCGGTAGGCCGGCGGGGTGCCGATCTTGATATGCAGGTCGGAGACGCGCATTGCGCCCATTTTCTCAAAATACGCCAGCATATCAGAAATACTCAGCATGGCGCCTTCGCCGGCGGGGTAAACCTTTGTGTCTATCGAATAGGTCTGTTCCATCGTGTCACTTTCAAAACAGCATAAAAAGAGTCGATTTTTCTGAAAAGAAACTTGATTTATTTTACCTCTTTTTTTTGATTTTGAAAGCCGGTTTGTTGCGTTTTTTGTTAATTATTTGGTAAATAAAGGGTAAAAACGAACTCCATTCTGCCCTTTTCTGGATATATTTTTCCGCTTTTATAAAAATTTACTTGCATTTTATTGTGAAATCGGTTATTTAAATAGATTGAAGAATTTGTGTCTTAATTAGGTCTATACTGCCCATTGGAGGATGGGGAAGATGAGAACGGTGTAGATACTTTTTTAATTAGGAGAAATGGGTGATGATGAAGAATTTGGTTTTGGCAGTCCTTGTGTGCATTCTGTGCAGTGTTTCCCCAGCCGCTTTGAATTTCCAGATGACGTGTGATACCCCGACAATCGCGGTAGGTCAGGAAACGACGATCATTGTATCCGCGCATTATTATGATGATGTAGAGGATAAAGAGTTAGATGCGGGTTTCGGTCTGGTCGAATGGCAGTTCGATATGTGGCTGGATGCGGTTGATGACGGGATTTTAGAGGTCGTTTCGACTTCAGTTTTTGAAGAAAGCGTGTACACAAACGCTTTTGTTGATCCGGTCGGAACGGATACGCCGACGAGTGGAAGTGTGGATGCCTTTGGTGCGTTCCAGCTTGGCAGTGTTGATCCGGTATCGAATTTGGGCGTGGGCGGTTATACGCCGATTGCCGCGATTACGGTCAGAGGTATTGCCGAAGGTTCAGTTTCTTATAATTTCGGTTCTCGGACGACACCGGAGAATTTTTACGGGCGACTTCGAGGTGTTTCATCGGAAACAGTGGCAGCATTTGACACGTTGAATTCGGTTGTCGATTATACTGTTGTTCCGGAACCGACCAGCATGCTGATATTCTCCGGTTTGGGTGTGATGGCATACCTTCGCCGGAAAAGAGGGTAATCGAATCTGAAGATTCGCTATTTTGTTGTCGAGGCTTGGGTTTGAGGTGGCTTGAGTTTTGACCTGCGGTGCAGACAGGATGTCTGCATTGTAAGCTCTTATCAGTTAGAGGGTTAAGGAAGAGGAATGTCCCAATGAGGAATCGAGGAGAGGTTCGTCCGGGGGAGACATGGTTAAAGTGCGTTTGCGCTTTAGGATTAGTGTTCATACTTATTTTTACATCGCTTGCTCGGGCTGATTTAGGGCCTGAAAACATCCTGATTCTCGTCAATGCCGACAGTCCCACAAGCCGCTGCGTTGCCAATCTGTACCGGGAGTATTATCCGGAGATTCAGGAATCGCAGGTTCTCGTGCTTAACGGCCTGGCGGATTGCAGCGGGCCTTCCAGTACGCCTGCTGACGAAATCATCACGCGGCAAACCTATCACGACTGTATTGCCGAGCCGGTTCGTCAGTACCTCAGCGCTTATGATCTGCTTGATTCCGTGAAGGTGATTGTGACGACGGCGGGGATACCGTACCGCATTGAGGATTCCGATGCGGCTTATGCGGGTGTTGTTATGCCTGCTGCTTCCAATCCGCTTATTATTAAGGATTGCGAAGCGTTGGTGGATGCGGCGAGTGTGGAGTCTGAATTGGCTTGTTTGTGGTATGCGGGATACGGGCCGAATTCGTTTGGTCTGCAGAATCGCATTGTCAATCCATACCATGGCTGTCGAAGCAGTTTTGACCTGTTTGAGCGTCAAGCTCCGGTTCAGAGCGGGCTTGTCTGGTCTCATGCGTGGTCGAAAAGCTCAGGGGTCGCGGACCCATTGATGGAGGGGCAGCCGCACGGTTATGGAACGAAGGACAGGGGGTGGGGACCGGAGCATTTATACCTGGTCTGTCGGCTGGATGGTCCGAAAAAGCAGGGTGAGAGTGCGATCTTTGCGGTTCGACAGATGCTCGAACGTTCCAAACGTGCCTCTAATCCGGCCTATGGCGTAAATCCCAGCCGGGCGTTTATTGTGCTGGATGATGCCCCCAATGCTGCGGCTGGCAATATTGACTTTAACCGTGTTTTTAACCTGCATGATAGTGCGGTCAATTTCTGGGAATATTTCGACGGGCAGTCGGGGGCGCCGGATGCTTACGGGCTGCGGAACTCTGATGATTATGTGGAAGCCTTTTTCAATCTGCTCGAAGACGGGCCGATGCAGAATATCGGAGATTTGTATTTTGGGACGTCGGATTTGATTCATGGAATCGCCGTGTTTGAAGATTACCGGCCTCATCAATGTGCGGCGGCTTCGGTACGCGATGTTTTAGGAACACATTTTTCCATGCCGGGTGAAATGCAGGGGCTGGTTGCTTATAGCTGCTTCGGACGCAATGGTGATGAGGGCCGGAGCAAAGACTATCTGCTTTGCGGAGGTGACGATGACGAGCCGCTCTACAGCCTTTGCAATGGGGCGGTATTTACTTCGCTTGAAAGTTTTAATGCCGTAACGATGTTTTCCGATGCTTCAACCTCGCAAGCTAAGATTGTTGATTTTATTACTATTGGCGGCAGTGGTGCGATTGGTCATGTTTTCGAGCCGCAGTCGGATGCGGTGATCGACAATGAGTTTTTCCTGTATAATCTTTTCGCGGACAATGATGGGGATTCCCGAGCGGATTTGACGTTTGCGGAGGCGGCATTTACAGGAATTCCCTATCTGAGTTGGGCGGAAGTGGTTATTGGAGACCCATTGATGCGAATTTCGTACGGCAATGACCATGCTGGTGCATGGAAGCATCGCAGGGGGGATGCGGATGGTGACGGTAGAGTTAATTATAGGGATTTAATGCTGATTCGGCAGCGATTTGGCGGCTCGATTCTGCCCGGGGCAGATCTGGATTCAATTGAAAAGTATGATGATCAGTGCGATTTAGACAGGGATGGTCGGATAAATTATCGTGATATGATTTTAACAAAACAGCAATTTTAACCGTGGTAAATACGGGATTTTAAAAAAAATAGAAAAAGTCCTTGATTTTTTTGGGTATTTAGTTAGAATTGACATCATGGAAAGAATCTGTTCTTCTGGAGTAGAACGGGTGTTTGTCTGAGGATGCAGGCAATCTTTAGGATAATGGAGGTTAGAAAGATGAAAAGAATTGTATTTTGGGTTATTCCGTTGTGCATGTCCGTGTTAGTCTCCCCGTCTTTTTCGGTTTTGTATGTTGATGGTATTAGTCTGGATATTGGCGAGTGCATTTATTATGACGACGCCACGTCTCAGTTTGTGCTGTCGACGCCGACCGGTGGTTCGGAAATCGCTGTTGAATTGGGCGATATCCACGTTTTCGGCGGTGGCTATGATTATGATTTTACCGGGACAATTTCGGTGACCCCCAGTGCTGAAACAAGTTCCGGTGTATCGGGCGGACGTCCTTATGCGACATTCGGGACCGGAGCGACAATGACGATTACACTTGACCAGGTCCGTGAGAAAGCAACGGATACACTGCTCGATTTTGATGCCGGCGATATTCTGCTGGAAGCGGAAATTGTCGCGGTGCCGGGTTCTGCCGTTCCGAACAACTGGTATCTGATGGAGGCATCGAATGATCCGGATAAGTTTGTCAGTTTTGATTTGGCTTACCGTGTCACAGGTGGCGAGTTGATGGACGGCGACGTTCTCAAGATGCTCGATTTTGAGGCTACCTGGTCATTCCCGTTGACGACTCCGGAGAATTCTGAGTTTGCCGGAGATATGCGGAGTGAAAATCCTTCTATGCTGATTTCCGCGGTTGTGCCTGAGCCTGCGACTTTGATGCTCATGCTGGCTGGCGGGTTTTTGATCCGAAAGAAGAAATAACAGCGTGTCATTTACAGTTTAACAGTTTTGAGTCAATAATTTTGGAGAGTTGAGGAGAGTTATGATGAAAAAGTTAATGGTATTGTGCGCAGCAATGTGTGTTCTGGCAGTGCCCTGTTATGCGGGTTTGGGCGTGACCAGCATCTTGATTGACAACCTGGAGACCAACGGTTTTACCGCGTCGTATGATCACACGACTGAACAGATTACCTGGTCTGGCGGTGCGAGCATTTCCTTCTACAATGGCGGCGGCAGCAGCCCTGTACTGACCTTGAGTGACAATATCAACCTGACGGCAACCTTTCAGGGGATGACCGACAGTTCGTCCGGCGAATTGGCGAAGGCTTCGTTTTCCGTTGTTAGCTGGAACATTTCGTATGATGGCTGGAACCTCCTGAGCGGCGGGCAGCTCGCCGGTGAATTGTTTACAGAAGAGGAAGAAGGCGGATTGTTCGGAAGCGATACCGGTACACTGAACGGTGCGGGTGTTGTACAGGTCACGGGCGGTTTGCTGATGGCCATTGACGGCTGGCTGCACGGCAGCAGCAACTATAGCTGGTTGGACAGCCTTTATGATGGCGCCAAGATGAAATCGACGGTTCTTGTCGGCGATGATTTTGACAGCTATGAAACCGATGACTACAGTTCCGTTCTTTCAACCATGTGGCTTTATGCGGATGAGACCGTTGTTCCCGAACCGGCGACGCTGGTTCTGTTAGGGCTGGGTTCGCTTGTGACGCTGCGGAAACGCAGAGCGTAACGTCCTCCTCTTTTAAGATAGATTTTTCAGAGTTGCGGCTGTTCGGCCGCAGCTCTTTTGTTATGCGCTGAGGGTCCTCAAGATATCTTCAGAGAATGTTTTTAAGTCCGTTTCGATACGGACATCGGCCAGGTCATCCAGTTGTGTTGCGCCTCGATTAATGATGTAAAGATCCGCGCCGGTATTGCGTGCCGCGGCGGCCAGCCCCGCGGCGGGATTGACCGCTAATGAACTGCCCATCGTTATAAACACATCGGCTGTTTGCGTTAGCAGTTGTGCATCATACATGGCCTCCATCGGAATTGGGTCACCAAAGAAAACGATGCCGGGGCGGATCAGTGAATTGCATGTATCACATGAGGGGATGCTTTTATCTTCGATTTGCTGATCGACAAATTCACGATCAAATTCTTTTTCACAGCGGGTGCAGTAAAACTGCGTTACGTCACCATGAAATTCAATGACATTTTTTGAGCCTGCTTTTTGATGCAGGCCGTCGATGTTCTGGGTGATAATCGATTTAATCAAGCCCAGAGATTCCAATTGTGCAAGCATTTGATGCGTGGCGTTTGGTTCTTTGTCGGCCAGCGTGTGTATATGCTGAATCGCGATTTTGTAATATTCATCCGGGCTGTCATAGAAGAAATCGATTTCAAAGGTGCGCTGTGAGATTTTGGAATAAAGTCCGCTGGGGCCGCGGAAATCCGGGATACCGGAATCGGTGGAGACGCCCGCGCCGGTCAAGACGACTGCGGAAGAGGCTTTTTGCAGCCGCTCGATAAACATTTCAAAATCATTTTTTGAGGTTGTCATCGGTGTTTTTCCTCGATTTTTCCGCTATTGTACTCTTTTTGTGCCGGTTTTTGCAAGAGTCAATTGACAGCGGGCGTGATTTGGCCTAATATATTCGGGCAGTGGTTTGTTGTGAATTCAGTCAGAAAATCGCTGTGTAAGGGACACTATTTTGAAAATACTGGTTGTCATCCCCGCCCGATACGGATCGAGCCGATTTGAGGGGAAGGTTCTCGCCAAAGAAACGGGCAAATACCTCGTACAGCACACTTTTGAGCAAGCTCTGTGCGCTGAACATGTGGACGCGGCGATGATCGCGACGGACGATGAACGCGTGATGGCGGCGTGCAGTGAGTTTGGTGCGCCGTGTGTGATGACTTCGATTGAGCACCAGAGCGGAACCGACCGGATCGCTGAAGCGGTGGCGGATGCTGAAGTGGATATCGTGGTGAACCTGCAGGCCGATGAGCCGGAGATCGACCCGGCCTATATCGACCGGGTAGCTAAGCTGCTGGTGGACAATCCGGATGCACAGATGGCGACACTGCTGGCGCCGATTGAAAGTACCGACGATGCGGCAAATTCGAATATCGTCAAGTGTGTGACCGACAAGAATGGCCGGGCGATCTATTTCTCGCGTTTGCCGATTCCGTATAACCGGGACGCGGCCGGTGTGGGGCAGGCGGGTGATTACAAGCGGCACCTCGGGATTTACGCGTACCGGAAAGATTTTTTGATGACCTATACCACGCTGGATCCGAGTTTTCTCGAACAGGCTGAAAAACTCGAACAGCTGCGTGTGATTGAGAATGGTTATACAATTCTGACCGCCATGGTCGAAGCGGCCTGGGACGGTGTCGATACCGAAGAGCAGTATCAGGCATTTGTTGAGCGAATAACGAAAGACTAAGATATAGACTAAGGACTGTAAATGTCAGACAGCAAGGATTTATTAGCGAAGATCAGCGGAAGTTCATCGGACAATGAGTACTTTTTGCCGTTTCCGGATGGATACGTCAAGGGTAAGACCAAGTATGTCATTGTGATGGGGACGGTCATGAGCGGACTGGGCAAGGGGATTTTCTCGTCTTGCCTGGCCAAGCTTTTGCAGGACAAGGGCCTGAAGGTGGCGCCGATTAAGCTGGAAGGCTATCTGAATATTGACTCCGGGACACTGAATCCGTTCCGGCACGGCGAGGTATTTGTGCTGGATGACGGCATGGAAACCGATATGGATTTGGGTACTTATGAGCGTCTACTGGACCAGAACCTGAGCCGGCTGAATTTTGCTACCAGCGGCCAGATTTACAGCTCGGTGCTGCACAAGGAACGCCATGGCGATTATCTTGGGCGTGATGTGCAGATGATTCCGCATGTAACCGGCGAGGTCAAGATGCGACTTCGCGAGTTAGCCGTTAAAACGCAAGCCGACGTCGTTTTCGTAGAAATCGGCGGTACGGTAGGTGACCTGGAAAACGCGTTTTACATCGAAGCAATTCGTGAGTTGGCCTATGAGGAAGGCCCCAATAGCTGTTGTTTTGTGGCATTGACGTATATTCTGGAGCCGAAAACGCTGGGCGAACAGAAATCCAAGGCGGCTCAGTTGGGTATTAAGCAACTCCTGCAGTTGGGGATTCAGCCGGATATTATCGCGTGTCGCTGCGAGCATCCGGTGACCGAGACGGCCCGCCAGAAAATGAGTGTGTTTGGTAATGTTCCGTTTGAGCGGGTTTTCAGTATGCATGACTCGGCGAGCATTTATTCGATTCCAGCGATGCTGCGGGAATGCGGGCTGGATTTCGAGGTGCCACGGATGCTTAAAATTGAAGAACGTATCAAACTACGGCATGAACGCAAGGAGTGGAGCCGCTGGTGCGATTTTACGGATAAAATCGGCAAGGATTGCCACGAAATCTGCATCGGCATTACCGGTAAATACACGTCTGTGCGGGACAGCTATGCGTCGATTTTGAATGCTCTTGAACATGCCGGTATTCATCTGAATACCAAGGTGCGGGTCGAGTGGATTGATACGACGAATATTACCGATGCCAACGCTGCCGAACATTTGAAGGATGTGGATGGAATCATCGTTCCCGGCGGCTTTGGGACCCGCGGCTGGGAAGGCAAGATTGCGTGCGTTCGCTATGCCCGCGAAAATAACGTGCCGTATCTGGGATTGTGCCTTGGTTTTCAGGCGGCGGTTATTGAATTTGCCCGGAATGTCTGCGGGATTGCGAAAGCCAACTCCACCGAGATCGACCAGAACTGTGGCGATCCGGTGATTAGTATTCTTCCGGAGCAGAAAAAGATTGAAGGTCTCGGCGGCAACATGCGGCTTGGCGGCCGGGACGTGGAAGTCAAGAAGGACACGTTTGCGTGGAAGTTGTTTGAAAAGTCCGAAAGCGTACGTTTGCGTTTCCGGCATCGCTATGAAGTGGATCCGGACTATATTGAGCGGCTGGAGGAAAAGGGGCTTGTCTTCTCGGGCAAGGCGCCGAATCAGCCGATTATGCAGATACTCGAACTGGCTGACCATCCATTCTT
>JANQGW010000174.1 GCA_028282905.1 Sedimentisphaerales bacterium
TAATTGGGATTTGCCGGATTCAAAGGCCGATCACATGTTTTCGTCTGATTTTACAACGCCGGTTCTTAGTGCCAGCCAACGGCTGTATGTCACGATTACGCGGGTCGGCGTCAATTCCGACAGCAGCAGCAATGCATGGCTGTGCGTGGATGATGTTCTGGTTCAGGAAACACCCCTGATTAGCATTCAGGGCGTTCCGGCGGCCAGCGTGACCGAAGGCGACCCGACAGGGCTGTCTTATGAGGTCGTCTTAAAACGTCAGCCCACTGCGAATGTGACGGTGTCAGTCAGTCCCATCAGCGGCGGCAGCGGCAAAAATCTGGACATCGGAAACGGACCCGGAATGCCTCTGGACCTTGTCTTCACGCCGGCGGACTGGCAGACAGTTCAGACCGTGACAGTGATTGCGGTTGATGATGAGATTATCGAGGGTTATCAAGCTGCCGAGATTACGCATTACAGCACCAGCGCCGACAGCGAGTTTGATGCTTTTTACAAGGTGATGGATATTGAAATTGTTGACAATGACATGCCGATTGTTGCCACTAACGCGTTTGTGAACGGTGAAGGCGGACACAATGTTTACCGGATTCAGACGATGACGGTTTGCAAGGACGGCTCGGTGGTCGTGGCTGCCGAAGGACGGCCCTCAACAAGAGACCCCGGTTATGCAGGTGATATTGCGTTGACGGTCAGACGTTCGCCGGACGGCGGTCTGACCTGGGACGATTATTTTGATATTCAGGCCGATGCGGGATTTGATTTTTCCGATCCGCGACTGGTGACCGATGAAGCAACCGGTCGGGTGCATCTGCTGTATACCCGTTGGGCAACGTTGATCGGTCAAGCTTCGGCCGGTCCGGGTCTTGGCGACGATACCTCCAATACATTCTATGCTTACAGTGACGACCATGGTGTCACATGGACGACGCCGGTCAATATTACCGCGCAGGTGAAAGACCCCACATGGCGTGTCATCAATACCGGTCCGGGGATTGCGACCCAGTTGAAATTCCAGACCGACCCGGCCCGTAACGGACGACTGATTATGGCGGCCCACCGGATTAACGGCAGCGGCCAATACGCCGGGGCACCGATTTGCAGTGACGATAATGGTGCGACATGGTATGTCGCCGGTGAAACAGCCAATACCAGCCTGAATGAGTCGGAAGTGGTTGAACTGACCAATGGCGATTTGATGTGGGATGCCCGACCCGGCGGCGGAACCCGCAAACGCTTTGACAGCACCGACGGCGGGGCGACCTGGGATGATATGTATTACAGCGATGTTCCTTCGGTGGTTTGTGCCTATGGCCTGGATCGCTATTCGGCAAAGCGCGAAGGTGATGATCGTGATCGTATCCTGTATGCCGGCCCATTGGGAAGGCCGCACTTGTCGGCAAGTGGCCGTTATGATGTGGCCGTCTGGACCAGTTATGATGAGGGTAAGTCATTCGTTAACCCGGTGATGATTGAGCGGGCATACGCAGCTTACACGCTGGTTGATAAAATGGCCAACGGCAATGTCGGGGTTTTCTATGAATACGGCACCACGGGTGGTTACCAGAAGATTCGCCTGGTGCAGTTCCCGATGACAATGCTTGAAGGCGGCACGCATAGCCCTGAGTTGCTCAGCTATGAGGGCTTTAATAATTCAATCGACCGCAGACGCGGCGGCGTGGGCTTTAGCGGCCTGTGGGCCGGCAATGCCGACTTTACCGATGAATACGCCGATCTGTTTGACGGTTCCAGCGTCAGCTATAATGGGTTTACATTTGAGCCGCTTAACGGACGGATGGATTTGGCGAATGGTGCTTTTGCCACTCGTCAGTTAGCAAGTCCGATTGATTTAAATACAAACACAACCACCTATCTGTCAATGCTTGTCAGCAGAGCTTTAGATAGCACATCAGATGGCGCTGTTGCCGAAGAATTGACAGTTGAACTGCAGGATTCAGAGAGTACGGCACATTGTTCCTTCGGGATCAATAGTGATGAGGCTGTTGTAATTAATGCCCCCGGAACTGCAGTTGCCGGTTCTGTGGATGCTGTTGATTTGGCAACAAGCTATTTCCTCGTAGCCAAAATTATCGCACAGGACAGCAGCGGTTCAGGCGATCAGGTCTTTGTCAAACTGTTTGAGTCCGGCAGTCCTGTGACCAATGCCGATTTGACGGATAACTGGACACTGGTTGGAACGGCTGATGGTGACAGCAGTGCTGTTATTGACCGAATTGCGATTACCGCCGGAAGTGCGGCCACCTGGTCGGTGGATGAAATTCGTATCGGAACGACCTATATGTCTGTTGCCAACCCCAACGGTGCCTTCTGCGGTCAGGAGGGAACAGTTTACCTGGCGGCGGATTTGAATATGGACTGTTATGTCAACCTGAAAGATTTTGCGATTCTGGTCGAATCATGGCTCGAATGTACCGACCCGGCCGATCCGGTCAACTGTGATTTCTAATGATAAAACATATTTAAATATGTTGGAATTACTTTCATGCGAGATTCATCATGAAATCATGTTTATGGCTATATACTGTGAGTTTGATTTGCCTCCTCGTATCGGGTTTTGCGGCGGCCGATGTCCTGTTGCGGCATGTGGATGTCTTCGAATCCGGTACGGAGGGGCATCATACCTTTCGTATCCCGGCGATTGCGGTCTCCGGCGACGGGACGCTGTTAGCCTTTGCGGAAGGGCGTGTGATCAGTTCGGCCGATCCGGGCGCCGGCGATCCGATCAATATTGTTTATAAACGCAGTACTGATGGTGGACATACGTGGTCACCGCTTCAGATGATGGCACAGGGCGACACAGATATCGGAGCCTTTCAGCCGACGGTGGTGGTTGACCTCGAAGGCGGTCGAAATCGGGTGTGGGTCTTTTACAACTGGCGCAATGCGACTTCAACGCGCCCGCTGGATAAGGGATTGGTGGCACGATATTCTGATGATAACGGATTGACCTGGTCGAACCAGATCAATTACGGTTATCTGGACCCCGGTGGGACGTCGAATTTTACGGCGAATATTGCCAGCGGCATTCAGATGCTGAATGGCCGTCTGGTCATCCCTATGAAGATTAAATTCAGCGGCCAGGACAGTCAGCCGACCGTTCTTTACAGTGATGACAAAGGCCAAAATTGGCAATTGGGCGGTCAAACACCCGAAGGTGCCAATGAGCATCAGATTGTGGAATTAACCAATGGCCGGCTTCTCAGCAATGCACGGCGAAACGGAACCAGTGCGAATCGCCGTCAGTGCTTTAGCCCCAATGGCGGATTGAGTTGGGGCGGGGCTTCATCCAGTTTAACGGTGGGCGACGATGTTTCGTGTGGGATTGAACGATACACTTGGGCAGGTCTTAACGGCCAAACAGTGAACCGAATCCTGTTTTCGGCGCCGGTTGGCGGCGGGGCTTCAGTCCGGTCAAATCTGACACTCTTTACCAGTACCGATGAAGGTGACAGTTATGATAACGGACGTCTTGCTCATTATGGACGCTGTGCTTATTCTGATATTGCCCGCAGTCGGGACGGTGATGTGAGTGGAGTACTCTGGGAACGCGGCAATACCAGTAATTACAAGTTTATCACCTATACCGCCTTTAACCGAGAATTTCTTGAACCGACAACTTCACCTGAACTGATTGCCTATGAAGGTTTTGACTATCCTGTCAGCAGTTCTATAGGATTTCAGATCGGCGGTAACGGCTGGAACAGCAGTTGGAAAAATCAGACGGATTTGAATGCCGAGACTTCCGCGGATGCGGGAATTGGTAATAAACTACTGACGCACTCGGAATTTCCCGACACCGGCTTGAAAGCCTATTTTGATGATGGCGGCATCATGGTACGCGGTTTAGGGACCGGCATTGACATGAACCGGAATCAGACCTGGTATATCTCGCTGCTGATCAGCAAGGAAGGCGATATTTCTCCTGATGGTGGCAGTCAGGAATTTCTGGATGTATTTCTGTATGATGCATCAGATAACAGTGATGTGAAATTTGGTGTTAGCAGTGCTGAGGGGTATTATGTCAACTGGCCCGGTTCGGTTGTGAGAGGCCCTGCGGGGGCAATTGATACTCAGTCCGCGGTTTTTCTGGTCGCTAAACTCGTTACTCAGGATGACTCCTCCGACGGTAATTTCGACCAGATCTTCCTGAAGGCCTTTCCAACAGGTGAGGGCATTCCGGACAGTGATGCTTCCGTCAACTGGACGCTGGCCGGCACCACTACGGAAAACAGCAATGCGGTGATGGACCGGATCAGAATTTCATCCGGTACCGCGGCAGACTGGACAGTTGATGAGATACGCATCGGGACGAGCTATCGTTCGGTTCTTGGTGATACGATACCCCAGTGCGGTCAGCCGGGAACGACTTATTTGGCCGCTGATCTAAATAAAGACTGTTACGTCGATTTTCAGGATATAATGATATTTTTCTACCAATGGCTCAAATGTACGGACCCTGCCGATCCGGTCAATTGCGTATTATAGCTGATCATTTGCATTATTAAGAACCCTGACAGGATTGACTGACTAATTGATAAATTGATTTCATGGGTAAATCACCTTTCGAATAATTAAGGAAAAACTCCGATGATCCAGTTTAGCTGTGAAAAATGTAAAAAAGCTTATCGTATTCCTGATAATTTTGCGGGGAAAAAAGTGCGGTGCAAACAGTGCGGTGTCACGACTCAAGTTCCAGTGGCCTCGCATGAGAAAACAGGCAGTGATGAGAGTGTTGCAGCGTTTAATCAGTTGCTTGAGCAATTGGCGCAAGATGAAAAAACTTTGCCGGCTATGGAATCTGATGATTAGATCGGGGGAACATGAGAAATTACTACAAAGCACACGGAATTAAAAAAAAATGTAACAATGTCATTTTGTTGACTTTGAAGCAGTTTCTTGCCATCTGGACATTAATATTTGCGGGACAGTGCATTGCGGGTGTTACCGCCGTCTATGACACTGAACCAGTTGATGGTATTGCGCCGAATCCGGTTTCTGTTGGATGGGTTGCGAATATTAATGGTTCCGCCTCAGGGGCGGATGTTTCACCTGATCAGGGTGTTGACGCCTGGCAGGCCAACGGCGTTGGCGGACGTGCGAACTGGCGAGTGACGCCTGTTGATCCGGCTATCCACGCTCAGGCGTCACAAAATGGCTGGCGGATGACGGTGATTATGCGGGTAGTATCCGGCGCTTCGATTGCTAATTATTATGGGAATGGAACGATTCGGTTTCTGCCTCAGATGAGTATTAATGCCAATGGTGATTTGATTGCGGATTTGTTGGGCGGTGGCGGTTCCTACACGCTGCTTACTGGCAGCGGTTCGGATGCGTATCATACCTATGTAACAGAATATGATCCGGCGACACAATTAGGTACATTTTATTTTGACGGGACACCGATAGCCAGTTGGGCCGGTGAATCGTCAACACAAGACCTCATTTCATGGGGCAATGGTGCTTCCTCTACCGATGGCATTGCTAATTATCGGTTTGTGCAGTTTGAGATCTTTGAAAGTGTGATGATGCTGGAAGGCAGCCCGCTGGTTAATGAGGAAGGTCCGACAACGGATACTTATACTGTGTCTTTGACTCAGGTACCGACGGCAGAGGTGACGATGACCATCACGCCAAATCCCGCAGAAGCTGACGACATTGATCTGGGGGCTGGGCCGGGCAATCCGGTGGTACTGACTTTTACCACTGATAACTGGGCAAATTCGCAGATCGTATCTGTAACAGCTGTTGACGATACGCTGAAAGAGGGAACGCATCAGGTTACGCTCGTCCATGAGCTTATCAGTGACGATCCAGCTTTCAATGAACAGAGTCGATCACTGGTGGTGACGGTGGAAGACAACGATCAGTTATTTATTGTCAGAGATCTTTTTATAGCCGGCCAGGAAGGGCCTGATACAGCTCCTAAATACCGAATCCCGTCTATTATCCAGGCAGCCGATGGATCACTCTTAACGTTTATACAAGGACGATTCAACCAATCCGGCAATGGTGATCCAGGCAAATCTACCGGTGGTATCGAGATGCATGTTAAACGTAGCACGGATAACGGGCTGACATGGTCAGATCTCATGATCCCATTGGGTAATCCGGACCCTAATGGTGTATTATGGGATTATAATGCGTGGAATCCGGTCGTTATTCAGGGGACCGGCCAGTTGACTGATCCGCTGGGCTTTTTCTATACCCGCTGGCCCGATAAGGCACGGACGACCGAATCCTTCTGGATGACTACCTCAGATGGCGGTCTGACATGGTCCGCTCCTGTGGACATAACCAGCCAGGTTCAAAATCCGGCCTGGAGTATGACCGACGCCGGACCGGGTCGAGCTATACAGCTCAAGTGGCAAACCGACCCCGCACGCAATGGACGCATCGTTTGCAGCGGTAAAGGGGGTAATAGTGGTTTCAACGCGCTGTCAATATATAGCGATGATCTCGGCCAGTCCTGGACTTATGGTTCTCCGACCAGTGGACCCTATGGCAGCGGTAACGAGAATGAAGTTGTCGAATTATCCAATGGTGACTTGCTGATGGATGCCAGGCAGCCCAGTGGTTCAGTTCGGCTTCGTTGGCTCAGTCATGACGGCGGCGAAACCTGGACCTGGTCCGATACAAGTGATTTTAATATCACAAAAGTTGACTGTTCGGTGATACGCTACTCCGCGAAACGCTCTGGTCATGACCGTAACCGATTGCTCTTTTCCGGCCCATTGGGCAGCCCGGTTCTCTCGGGAAGCGGTCGTTATAATATGTCTGTTCGGACAAGTTATGATGAAGGAAAAACCTTTATCAATCCTATACAGATCGGTACGGGAGGGGGAGGATATTCGGCGATGGAAAAACTCTTTGACGACAGTATTACAGTGTTTTATGAGGCGCCGGCCAGTACCGTTATGCGGTTTGTTCGTTTTAATCTGGATTATTTGGAAGGGCAGTCGCATTTGCCGGATACGACCCATTATGATGGATTTGGAAATATTCTTAACGCTCAAAATGGTGGAATGGGTTGGAGTGGATCATGGGCAGCGGGAGCAACGTTTACAAACGATGATGTTCCCGAATTCGGCAGCAGCAGTGTTTTATACAGCGGGTTTCCATTTCAAACCGAGCCGGGCCGGGTGGACTTAGTGGCCGGCCAATCGACCGAACGGATGCTGGCGACACCCATTGATATGAATCTTAACGATACCGCTTATGTTTCTTTGGTAATCAGTCAGGCAGTGGACAGTTCATCTGATGAGTCTGTGGATGAGGCTTTACGAATTGAACTACAGGACAGCAGCTCTGTACCGCATGTTTCATTCGGCGTTAGCAGCGATGAGAGCTTTTCACTTCAACTGCCGGGCGAAGCAGTCAGTACAATGGCTGATTCTTTGTCACGCAGTGGTATTTATTTTCTGGTGGCTAAAATCGTTTCTCAAAGCAGCAATAGCGGTACAAATTATGACCAGATATATCTTAAGGTATTTGAATCCGGCGTTGACACAATTTCTCCCAGCGAAGACAATTTGGAATGGACGCTGGTTGGAACGACAAATACCAACAGCAGTGGCTTGATTGACCGGATTGCTTTGACGGGTGAGAGTGCCGCGACTTTTTCCGTTGATGAGATACGGATCGGCAAAAGCTACAAATCAGTAGCATCCGGTTCGGTTGTGCCATGTATTCATTTTCTGAGAAGCGATATTAATCGGGATTGCTATGTGAATATGCTGGATTTGATGGAAATGGCCAGTGATTGGCTCAGATGCACGGACCCGGCAAAGCCGCTTCTGTGTGACTAATTGACATTATAAGCGAGGTTGACTAAAATGAAAGATAAGATGATACGGTTCATTGCAGCAATACTGTTCGTTTCGATGCTCTCTGTACAAGGATATGCGGTTGTTGTTGCGTCGTATGACTACGCGAGTGCTTCGGGCGCTGACCCGACAAACCAGGGGTGGACATTTCAGACGAATTCCACAACCAACTCTTACTTGGGCGGCTATGACGCATCTGTTTACACCGGACAGAGTGGCTGGCGGATTGTTGATGGGACAAGCAGCGGTTATGCCAATTATCAGATCAATCTGACAACTGAAGAGGCAACTGGGATTAAGACCGCCTTCACTGCAACATGGACATTTAAATTGGATGGGACTGCTTGGAAGAAAGACGGCACCGGAAGTGTAACCAGTTACTACCTGCCGCCGAATCAGAGTCGGCAAAACAATAATGGCTTGTGGATTGAGACATCCGGCGATAATAGTTTTCGTTATTATCTTGTGGTTTCAGCTGATGCGAATGGTAATCTGCAGATTGTTGACGGCTCCGTGAGGCATACCCTGACCAGCGGCGGCGGCAACAACGGTTATGATACCGAATACACTGTGACGGTTGCTTATGATGGGAGCAATGCGGTTCTGTCCTATGGCGGCAGTGATTTTACGCTTACTAAGCTTAGTACCACCGGCCAGAACCGTATTCTGTTCGGTGCCCATTCCAGCAGTGGACAGGGCAGTGTTGTGTACAGAGCTTTCTCTGTTTCTATTTCGTCGAATACCGCCGGCAACATTCAGCCGACTGATGGCGCTGTGGGCGTACTGCCGACTGCGATTCTGGAGTGGGTAGCGCCTTCAGAATATACGCCGACCGGCTATGATGTATATTTTGGAACCAATCCGACGGTAACGGCCAACCCAAAAGTTGTGGATAATACTTTGCAGACAACCTATGATCCGCCCGCTGATCTTGATTTCTCAACAATATACTATTGGCAGGTGGATACCTATGATGGTGCAGCAAAGCATGTCGGCCAGCCATGGTCCTTTGCTACAAGGCCGGAAAATGTTATCAAAGTCGCTTGCATAGGTGATAGTATTACTTACGGAGCCGGTATTACCGACCGAGAGAATAACTCTTATCCCGCGCAACTGCAAGCGCTTTTAGGCCCCGGCTATGATGTTCGCAATTACGGCAAAAGCGGCGCCAGAGTCTCGCATCTTCATGCAAAATATTACAAAACGTATGCTCAGGCTGAATACAACGCGGCGATCGCATTTGAGCCAGATATCGTCATTTTCGCCTTGGGTATCAACGATTGTTCTATTGGCCAGTGGGAGACAAACAAACCGGTTTTCGTGGCGGATTATAAAGATTTGATTGACGATTTCTCGTCGCTGCCGAGCAATCCGCAGGTCTATGTCGGCACCCTGATGCCGGTATTTGCTCCTCCATACGCGTATCCTGCGATTTATGATAACATGGCTGAGTGTGATCCGCTGATCGCACAGGTTGCCACGGAGGAAGGAGCAGAGCTGGTCGATCTTCACACGCCTCTGGAGCCGTACCCTGAGTACTATCCTGATGGCCTGCATCCGGATGAGAATGGCGCTGCAATCATCGCTGAGACTGTCTATGAGGCGACTGTCCTTACACTGATTGAAAGCGATGATATGGCGGTAAACGAAGAAGGGCCGACCTCGGATACCTATACGATTGTTCTGAACGGCACGCCGCAGGAGAATGTTACACTGACATTAACTCCCTCAGAATCCGGCCAGGTTGTATTGGAGGTGGACAGTGTCGAAACGGATACGATTGTCTTTACGACGGCCGATTACGATCAGCCCCGAACTGTTACGGTGACGGCGGTCGATGATGCGGTCTTTGAAGGCCCGCATTCGATTAATATCAGCCACAGCAGTTTCAGTGCTGACAGCACCTATCATAATCTTGTCATGCCGGATGTCAGTGTCAATATTACCGATAACGATTACTACGGAAAGCGGGTCAAAGTCTTCCTTATCGGCGGCCAGTCCAATGCCGCCGGTTCCGGTGTGAATACCGAATACCCGGCCCTTTACCAGAGTCCGCAAACTGACGTGGAGTTCTGGGTTGGCGGTCGCTTGCCTGGTGATAACGTCCCTGATTATGCGGCTTGGGATCGCCCGGCGGATACTACTTTCCGGCCGCTCGAACTGGGTTCAGGCAACCATACAGACGGCTCCCGCTCCGGTTTTGAGATGTCGTTGGGGCGGACGCTCAAAGATGCGTTGCCCTATGACAACATCGCGATTATCAAATACGGGATGAGCGGATCAGCGCTTGACCGTGCTCATCATGCTGCCAATGTCAGAGGTAACTGGGACTCCGGACCACCGACATGGACTCCGAGTGAAGGTTACGCGGGTGTTCGGTATCATGTCTTTATGAATTCAGGCGTATTGCCGGCCTTGCAGGCAATTATCGATCGCGGCGATATGCCGGAGATCGCCGGTATGTTCTGGATGCAGGGTGAAACGGATGCCGGGAGTACGACGTCTGCCAATAATTACGAAGACAACCTGAATGACCTTATCAGCTCAGTACGAACCGAATTATCCGCACCTGAGATGCGTTTTGTGATTGGCCGCATTCGCACAATGTGGGGATCGGCGACGAATAATGCAACCGTGCGAACGGCGATGCAAAACGTCACGGCTTCTGACCCGTTGGCAGAGTGGATTGATACCGATGATTTAGCGGTTAATTCACATTTGGGCGACAATGGACATTATAGTGCCGCCGGACTGGTCGATATGGGTGAGCGTTTTGCCAATACCTATCTCTCAACGCTTCCCAAGCGGGGCGATGTTGAGCCGGATGGTGATATTGACCTGAGCGATTTCGCGCGATTAGCCGAGCAATGGCTTAATGCCAACTGCGGATTTTGTTCAGGGGCCGACTTAAACAGCGATCTTGATGTGGACTTTGAAGATTTGGTTATTTTGACGGAAGGCTGGCTGGACAGTTGAATTAACCATAAAATGAATTTTTAGCGATATTATGTTTATTGAAAGCCTGAATACTGAAAATGAAAGCATGGTTATCACTCTGTTCATTCGCATTTGCAATTGGTTTTGTCCATGCTGGTCAGATTTTACACGTTGATTATACAGTGGCTTTGGATGCTCCTTTTACAGTTCCTAATACAACGCCGGCGACAACCAGGTTTTATGATGCGATAACTCCCATAATGCCTAATCCAGACAATCCAAGACAGCTGCTGTGGTTTTGGGCAGGGCGTCATAATTACCGAATCATCGTGGATGACGACAATGTTGATGATATTCTCAATACATCATATACAGCAGTCCCCAAAACGGAAGTTTTTCCCTTTTATCCGCCGATGCTTAATGGCCAAAACATAGGCGATAATAAAGGGGGCTGGCTGAACTTTATCTATCGTATTCCGGATGGTGCTCCGGTCCATTCCGGACGCATGGTGGCAATTTACCATGCTGAAGACAATGATTTCGTTAATGGTCCGGATGGCAATACGGCATGGATGGGTGTAATGCGGGCTTATTCGGATGATGAGGGCATCTCGTGGAATGTAAGCAAACGTGAGCAGATTATCAGTGCGCATGCACCCAAGCCTGATACGGCGGCCTACGGTGGTTGTGCTCAGCACGGCGTTTTTTATGATGCGACAAGCGGATATTACTATTGTTACTATAGGGAAGGCAGGATTATTGGTGTTGCTCGGTCATCGGATATTATGGCAAGTGCTGGCACGTGGACCAAGTATTACAATGGATCCTGGTCTGAGCCTGGTTTACGTGGTCGCAGTTCGGTTGTCCCCGGTCTGAAAGGATTTAACGGGGGCGATCCAAGTGTTACTTACAGTGAATATTTACAATGTTATGTAATGATACTGAAAAGTGGCGGCGGTTCCGGTCCGAGCAGTCTATACATCACAACAAGTCAGGACTTGTTGAATTGGGAGGCGCCAAAGGTTCTGCTGAAAAATCAAAGCGGTGAAGTCTATCGTTATCCGACCATAATTGGTTCTACGGCCTCATTGGGAACCACTAACATGCGAATGGATGAAACATGCTGGCTGTCATATCAGTATAGACCGGCAGTAGGAAGGAAACCAAGTCGTCGTTTTCAAAAGCTTGCTTTTAACCTTCTCTCTGTAGAACACTGAAAGATGGATTAGGTTGAATGCGGGAATACAATTTAGAAAATCTGACAAGTTTACGATTGAAGCCCATTCCCGCTTGCAGAAAATTATCGGAAATGTAGAGTGTAGTAATAAAAGTTCATAATAATTCTAATATTAGATAAGGATTTTGACTATGGCAGGACGCTTCTATAAAAAATTTGGCAGGACGCTGTTAATAATTGTCTTCATATTTATCTCGGTGTCATCGGCGCCGGCGCAACCGGTTAATCCTGACAATTATACCGGCACCATTCGTGTGGCCTGTGTGGGGGACAGCATTACCTTTGGTGCGGGGATTGAGGACCGGCAGAAGAACTCTTATCCCGCTCAATTGCAGGCATTGCTGGGAGATAAGTATGAGGTACGAAATTTCGGCCACTCGGGCGCACGTGTTTGTGAAGGCACCCGAAAGCCCTATATGAGTCTGCCGGAATACAAGGCGGCGCTGTCCTTTAAGCCCCATGTTGTTATCATCTGTTTGGGTATCAATGACGCTTCGGTCTCAGAGTGGTCGAAAAACAAGATTCGTTTCGTACAGGATTACACCACTCTCATTGAAAGTTTTCGGGATGTTTCTATAACGTCTGATCCTAAAATCTGGCTGGGTTCGCTGTTGCCGGTGGTTCCGCCGTATGAGCCGTACGTGGCAATTCAAAAAACGAAGGCCCAGGCCGATGCACTGATTGATCAGATTGCGAAAGAGTTGGACCTGCCGGTGATTGATTTGTTTACGCGATTGAATATGGAGCTGCAGTTTTTCCCGGATGGGCTTCATCCCGACAAAAACGGTGCTGCAATTATTGCTAAGACGGTCTGTCAGTCGATTACCGGTGACTGCGGAGGTTTGCAGATGCCGTGGGTGTTCGGTGACCACATGGTGTTACAGCGGCAAAAGCCGATTTCTGTTTTTGGGACAGCCGATGTTGACTCAACGGTAACGGTTAATCTTGGCGCCAATACGCAGAAGACAACTGCAGACCATAACGGCCGATGGCGTGTGGACATGCCAGCCATGCAGCCGGGAAGACCACAGACGTTAATCTGTTCCGATGGTAAGAAAACACTGACATTTTCGGATGTACTGATCGGAGACGTCTGGTATGCCAGCGGGCAATCCAATATGGACTGGCAGATGCGTCAGGACGCCGACTGGGCAACGGAAGGGCCGACAGCTGACCAATATCCCCAGATTCGGCTGCTGAACCGTCAGGGCAATCCCTCCGGCGGTGCCGGCACGTGGTCGCCGCAGCAAACCGCCAATGTGACTGTGGACAGCTATTACAGCGGCCAATGGCAGGTGGGGTCGCAGCAGTCAGCCGCTCCAATTTCAGCCGTGGCTTACTATTTTGCCCGGGATATCCATCGGGCTACTGGCGTACCGATTGGTATTATCGACGATGCCAAGGGCGGTGCGCCGATGGAGGCGTTTATGCCGCGACATGCGCTGTCAACGCCTGAACTATATACATTAACCAAAGATTGGATTCATGCCGAAGATGCCAATAACTGGCATCGCGGTCGTGCTAAACAGAATCTCGGTCGATGGTTTACATCGCCGAAAAAAACACCCATGCCGCATCACCCGTTTGAGCCGTGTTTTTTGTATCATGCTGACACAGTGGACTTAATCCCGTTTGCAATTCGCGGTGTGATCTGGTATCAGGGCGAGTCCAACGCGACCGATTCCAGCAATCAGATCGCCTGGAATCAGGAGCGCAATCGACAATTGTTTGAAGGGCTAATTACAAGCTGGCGAGATGCTTGGGGACAGGGAGAATTTCCATTTTATTATGTACAGTTGCCCAATCTTAATCGCAACTGGATGCTGTTTCGGGAGATGCAGCTTCAAACGCTGGATTCCTTGCCGAATCTCGGTATGGCGGTGACGATTGATTTGGGACATCCAACAAATGTTCATCCGAAGGCAAAGCGACAGGTGGCCCGTCGTCTCAGTTTGTGGGCACGGGCCAACTCCTATGGCGAAAAAATAGTATATTCAGGACCGTTGTATAACGGCAGTTTCGAAAAGAAGGGAAATCGACTTCATATTGGTTTCGACCATACCGCTAAGGGTTTGGAAACGACTGATGGCGGGCAGGTGACTGGTTTTGAGATTGCCGATGAATTTGGAAACTGGCAGCCTGCGACCGTAGAGCTTAAAGGCGACACGGCGGCTGTTTTTAACGATGATATTAAGTCACCACAGGCCGTACGATACGGCTGGGCACCCAATCCAAAGGTGAATCTGTGCAATTCGGAAAAACTGCCTGCTTCTCCATTCCGCGCGGGAGATTTTCAGTTTAAACAGAAACCGGTCAAGCCCACAGCATCTACCGCATTTCGGTATGCCTATGAGGCGACTAATACTGTACTGCCTGCCAAGCAAGCGGGACAAACCTGGACGCACAGCTTTGGCAAGGGGGAATTTGAGTTCAAAGATAATGCCCTGTATTTCAAAACGCCCGTTGCCGGCGGTCAGGATTTTCGACAGGATAAAACTGGATCGGACTGGAGCAGGCAAATCGGGCCGGATAAATCCTGGACCGTTGAGTTTAGCGTGAGAATTGTTGACGGTCAGGGGGCCAATCCCGGCATGATTGTCTGGATGGGACAGGGAACGGCCCAATACGCCGGCTATATTGTCATAGGACCGAAAATGACCCGCTGGGGCAATGCATCTAGTCCCAATCAACGGGTTTTGGACAGGTCGGATAATTCGGACCGACAGCATGTGTATCGTGTGGCTTTTGACGGTTTATCCAAACGCTATACCGTCTGGCGAGATGGTGTCCAAATCGGTTCAGAATTGTCGGCGGGGATCAAGGGACTGTCTCAGAAATGGCTGATTGTGGTTGATTCCGGTTCAAAAGGCAGCGCTGAGGGTTATTTAAAATATATCCGCTGGGATACAAGCGGGGCGTTTCCGCCGATTGCGAACAAAGGGGTTGCGACGCCTTATATCGTCGGCGTTCCGCCGGTGGACGCCGGACGCGGGCTGATTCGGGCTAGCGATACCGAAATTCGCCACTATGGCGGCCGCGGGGCAAAAATCTATCTGGTCAGCTATGACAATGGACAAACCTGGCAGGAATTACCTCTTCCGAATAATTACCCCGATTTGATTGGGTTAACAAAAGAAGGCCCGAGTTTTGCCCGGATTCCCGGTACCGATGAGTTTCTGCGTGTGTCACATAGTTCCAAAGGCAAGCTGTATCGCACCGAGGGCGGACTGGACGGTAAGTGGATTGTTGTGGCTGACAAAGACGGCAATGAAACGCCGTTTAAGGGAATCCTGCATCATCCGTATTTTGTGAAAGATGGCAAACGCTGGATTATCCCGGCCCATGGCGGTGGGATGTGGGTGTACTATTCAGATGACGAAGGGCAAACCTGGCAGACATCCAATCGGGTGGAAACGCCGCCACATCGCCCCGGCGGAATCCACAAAGGCACCCGGTGGAATCATAATGCTGCCGAACCCTGTATCGTACCATTAAATGACGGCCGGTTGTGGAGGCTGATTCGATGCGCTCAGGATAACCATTACGAATCCTTCTCCAGCGATGACGGTCAGACCTGGACCGAGCCGGCACCGTCACGCTTTTATGGTACGATTACGATGCCGAATGTCGCTCGATTGCGCGACGGGCGGCTGCTGATGGTCTGGAACAATACAACGCCGCTTCCGGAACTGGAGAGGGCTACCGGGCGTGGTGAAGATGTGTTTACCAACCGGGATATTTCACACGCGGCCATCTCCGAAGATGACGGGAAAACATGGATCGGCTTTCGGGAAGTCATCCTGGATGAACATCGCAATGACAGCGACTATGCGGTGACCGCCGGCAGTAATGACCGCGGCAAACAGCAGAACGAATTTCTGGAACTTGAAGACGGTGTGGTGCTGTTAGCGGTTGGCCAGCATCCGCTGCATCGCAAACTCATGATCGTGGATGTTGACTGGCTTTATGAGACATCCCGAAGTGACGATTTCTCCCAGGGGCTGAAAGACTGGAGTGTCCATCAGTTTATCGCCGGCATCCGCGGTCACTGCGGCTACAATCGAAAACAGGGGGCGAAGCTCGTCCCGCATACGAATGAATCGGACAAATCCGTATTGAATATCTGTCGTCCGGACGATCCTGAATTAGTCTGCGAAAATCAGGGAGCAGTCTGGAACTTCCCGACTATGCAGGCGGGTGTCTTTACAACACGGATTCAATTGCAAAAAGGTTTCAAAGGCGGCCGCATCAGTTTGATCGACCGCTGGTTTAACCCGACCGACTTGACGGCGCATTTGTTTGCGATGTTTAATCTCGAAATCCCCGCTGATGGAAAGATTAGCGACCAGACAGTGCTGAAGGCGGGACAGTGGTTCGAATTGAAATTTGAATGGGACGGCCTGAAAAATGAAGATGCGGACACGTGCACGCTTTATATCAATAATGTTCCTCAAACCCAAAAATTGAAGCTGAATCGCCCAAGCATCAATGGTATCAGCTATGTTCACTTTATCTCAACCGCACAGGATACGGATAAAGCCGGTTTTCTGATCGAATCTGTTGCGGCAAACATGAAATCACCTGCACAGCAGTCTAAATCTGAAGTGAAACGTAATTATCCGGATTACAAACAGGATGAATTGCTGCTTTTCCGCAGTGGTTTAGTCGATGTGGAGATGCAAGGTGAAAAGACCGTTGTGACCGAGCACTCCGACCGTTATGGTGTTAAGCAGTACAGAATTCCGCATATCACCCGGCTTCCGGACGGGCGGCTTTTGGTCGCGATTGTATGCCGACTGAGTACAAGCGGCGACGGCGGTCGAAGTACCACGTTTTTTGCAGTGTCAGATGATAACGGAAAAAAATGGGACTATATTCGGCACAATACCGATTATAAGAATATCGATCAACGTCCGTCGGGGGCGTTTCCGTTGACCGAACGCACGCAGGAAACGCAGGTTGTCTATTATCCCGCGATGGATAAGTACGTTGCCGTGTATTTAACCCAGCGAGCCGTTTGGACGACCACTTCAGATGACCTAAAGAACTGGACACCGCCTGCCAAAGCTGAATTGAATGTTGAAGAGATTGCCGAATGCTGGCCTTCACCCGCGTCGCTGACGGTTGATTCGGACGGTTCGTTGCTGTTTGCGATAACCGGTTCCGAAATGGTGAATGGTAAAAAGCAGCGTTTTACGCGTCTGGTCTGGACAAGAGACTTGAAGCATTATGAGGTTTCGCCTTCCATGCCGGTCAAGGGCAATGAGACGGCTGTGGCTCAGTTGGATAAGGACCGCTATTTTGTAACAACACGCATTGGCCCGGAGAGATTGAATATGTATTATCATCGAGGTGATAAAAGCTGGAGCGAGCCGACACCATTTCCGGAAAAACATCACTGGCGCTGCGAAGTGGATGTGATCAATGACAACGGCACACTCTATCTGTCCACACCGACCGAGGGCCGCACCAAGGGAACGATTTATAAAAGCACCGACCAGGGCAAGAGCTGGCAAACATTTCTACAGGTGACCGATGATTATTTTGCCTACAGTTCATTAGTAAAAATGAGCAACGGCAATATCGGCTTGGTTGCCGAACGGGCTTACAGCAGGGGCAAAACGCAGAGAGTTCTGACCGACATCGTCTTCCGTGAAATCTCACTTTAACATATAGTTTGCGGGCTTTGATTTATTTATCTTTGAAGATTCGGAGCATATCTCTATCCGAAGTTGGATTGCAGGAGGACTATTATATACGAAAACTATCCCCAACTGGCATTATATTTCGCTATACAGGAACATTGGCAGTTGATTTACGTAATATTATGTAAAAATAAGTTGTCCAATTTATTGAGGTGTGGGTATTACTACAGGGATAATTCTCTGATTTGATCGCTTGAAATGAGGTTTTATGGCTTTAAACAGCAATAACGAGGCGGAATTGGCTAAAGAAGACAATGAAGGGCTTTTTTTCAGCTCTTTATGAGTCATCAGAAGAGCCTTTATGCCTATATTCTGGCTTCTGTACATAATTATGCGGATGCAAATGATATTCTCCAGGAAACAGCGACTGTGATGTGGCAGAAGTTTGGTGAATTTAATAAGGGAACCAGTTTTATGGGGTGGGGGATTACGATCTCCAGAAATCTGATTAAGAAATACTATAACAGACGAAAACGCTCCCGTATCCAGTTCAATGAACCGCTTTTTGAGAAGATCACTGAAACGATGGAAAAGCATGTTGAGAAAATCGACAGCCGTGTCGGAGCACTTAAACAATGCACACAGAAATTGAGTGAAACCGGCCGGATGCTGATTGATTTAAGATACAACAGGGGGATGGCGGTCAAGGCCATTGCAAATCACCTAAACAAATCCGTTCAGGGGATGTATAAGGCGATGGCAAGATTGCAGAATGCGTTACAGAAATGCATTGAAAAAGAGCTTGCAAGGGAAGACTGTCAATAATGAAAAATATCAAAGATGAAATTCTGTTGGCGGAGTTGATCCAAAAAGAGCTCGATGGTGCGCTGCCGGACGATAAGTTTTCATTATTGCAGGAGATGCTGGATACAAATCCGGAAGCGCTCGATTATTATATCAAGACGATCCTTACCATTTCTGTTTTAAATGAACCGCAAGGTGCCTATATTGAACCGGAAGAATCGGTGTTGAATTCAGAAAATTTTGCCGATAGCCGGACCTGGCAATTATTGGCTGAAAATGAAAAATCCGCTCCCGGTGTTATCATCGAAAAGCCAATTGCCGAAAGAGAACCGGTAAAAGTGCTCCGAGCTGAGAAGACGTCCCGGAAGATTCCTAAAGGTTCATTATACGCGGCGGTCGCTTCTATTGCAGCGATTCTTTTCCTGACTGTTTATCTTCACACCCATCCTCCCCGTTCCTCTGTTTTTGTCGGGACGCTGGAACATACGATGCAGGCCGAATGGGAAGACCCTTCCGGTGCAATTCGTAACGGTTGTGATTTGTATGTCGGCCCGATGCGTTTGAAAAAGGGTCTGGCAGAGATTCTGCTTGCCGGTGGCACGCAGTTGATCATTGAGGCACCTTCTGAATTTACTCTGGAATCGTCCTCTCAAATGTATCTTCAGGAGGGGCGAGTTACTGTTTTGGCGGAAAATTCCCGGTCGCCTTATGTTATTCGCACGCCGTCGTCATCCATTGTCGATATGGGTACGGAGTTTGGGGTTTTAGTCGATTCAAATCAATCGACCATGACTCATGTTTATGATGGCTTAGTGGAATTGCGTACCGGTTCGGATCCGTTGCGATATAACAAAGAACTGGTCTTGACGACGAATCAAGCCGGACGAGCCAATCCGCGAGGGGATCTTACTAAAGCGCCTCCGCAGCCGGGCTTATTTATCCGCGCACACGAGTACACTGCAAAAGCTAAATCCGCAACCGGCTCAGCTTATCACCGGTGGCTGGAGTATTGCTATCAACTTCGTCGCGATCCTGATTTGATGGCCTACTACACTTTTGAAAGTGAAATAGATTCCCCCGATGTACTGCAGAACCTTTCTTTCAATACTGCTGGCAAACTGAATGGGGTTTTGGGAGACGGCGTTTATGAAAAAATGCCGATCAAAGCTCAGGGACGATGGCCGCAGAAGGAGTGTCTGCGTTTTGACCGGAAAAAGTTCCAGCACATTGTTGTTGAACATGATCCGGCATTGACGATGCAGAACAGGATGTCACTGTCTTTCTGGCTGTTTTTGGAAAATGAGTCTTCCGGCGGACATCTGCTTTCCAAACGGATTGTTCGCGATGCCGGTGGTAACGGTGATATTGAATATCAGGTGTCTGTCTTTGGAGAGATTGGCGATGAAGGTGACAGCATGAACAGCAAGAAAATGCAATTCGGTGCCGGTATTTATCCGGGAGATGCACTGAACTACACGCGTCCGATCGGCTGGGAGCCGAATCAATGGCATCATGTTGTCATGACATTTGACGGTAAAAGAATTATCTATTATCTGGATGGAAGAGTTGTGTCCACCCAGTCTCATTCCGAAACGATGATTCGATGTACTGAACCCCTGCGGATCGGGACGGACTGGCCCGGCGGGGACCCGGTTGCCTTTGATGGTTTAATGGGCGAATTAGCGATTTTTAAGCGGGTAATTTCTGCGAGCGAAGTTCAGCAGATGTATCAGGCGGGAAAACCGAAGTAATAGCGAAAAACGATAATTAACATAAAAAAGCAGAGCCAGCAGCAAACTTTGGCCGGTTAGTGCTGACTCTGGAGTGGTCCACAGGGGCAATGCCCCTGTGCGAGCCTTTTTTATTGTACTAAACAGATGAAAAAAGACAAGCTTAATTCTGTTGTTTAAGACAAGGAAGCCAAAGGATGAAAAAAAGAGATGCTTTCACGTTGATTGAGCTGCTGGTAGTGATTGCGATTATTGCACTGCTGCTGGCGATTGTCCTGCCCAGCCTTCGCCTTGCCAAAGAGGCGGGAAAACGAGTGGTTTGCATGAGCAATCAGCGGCAGTTATCACTGGCCTGGACACTATATAATGAGAGTAATGATGGAAAGTTTTGCAGTCCGGGACCAGGGCTTGAGGATGAGACCTGGATTACCTGGGCCAATTCCGCTGTCTGGCCAAACCATTGGTCGCCGGATGAGTGGGAGGAATCTATTATTGAAGGCGCCTTGTGGCCCTATACCCAGGATAAGGATGTCTATCGTTGTCCGGCCGGCGAAAAGAACGAGCAGATTACCTATGCAAGTTTTCCTTCGATAGGTTGGAGAACCAGAAAAGCCTATACTGGTACACAGTACGGTGAAGTTGAATATAAAATGTCAGAGGTGTCTCAGCCCTCCACTCGCGGGGTTTATATTGATGAGGGGCGGCTGACTCCTGATTTCTATATGGTTCATTATGCTGAGGAACAATGGATCGACCAGCCCGCGGTTCGTCATAATGAAGGAGTCACGATCTCTTTTGCGGATGCTCACGCCGATTACTGGAAATGGCAAGACACCCGCACAAAAGAGATAAGTCAAATGGAATGGGATGATTTTGTCAATGCCAGGGTTTCTACTGATAATGATGACCTGTTTAAGATGCGACGAACGGTTTGGGGCAAGATTGGACCATGAATTTAGCATGTGATGCCTGCGGGGGAGAAATTTCCTAAAGCGAGTTGTGATAGTTGTGTAGTGTGTATCATTAGTTTGCAAGCGTTTTGCAAACGGAAAGATGAAAAGAATTTTTACGGAGGTGTATGATGGAAAGAAAGATGACGTATGTTTGTATTCTGTTGCTGAGTATTTTCGGGATGGCTCAGGCCGCGCTTGACATTGCCGCATGGCAGACACAGGCCGCCGCGACAACTGGTAATGTCGTCGCCGATGGTACCGGGTATACATTCGATGGGACGGCCGGGATTACTTATGATTATGGTGCTTTGGATGAGATCGACGGTAAAGCTGTTGATGGTTCCACGATTGAGTATATCTTCAATTTGACTGACAATGGAGCATCGGTTGCCCTTGGTTCCATGCTCGGTTGGTCGCCGGGTGGTGAGATCAATGTTCTCAAGCTCGAGCAGTGGCCCGACAGTGGAACACTCGGTATGACGGTTCCGGGGTACTGGGATTTTAATCTTGCGACGGCTTCTCCTTTTGATCAGGATGTTCAGGTGGTTTTTCGCCGGAACAACGATGGTGGTACGATTGACGTGTTTGTGAACGGTGTTTATATGGAAACGGACACGAATAAGACTAATTGGCGTCAGGATGGCGGGGTTGGCATGCTTGGGGCCAACAATGTAGGTGTTGATGTGGCTTCCGGGAAAATTTATGCAGTCGGTACCTATGATGTAGCCTTAACAGATGCAGAAATCCTCGGGCTTGCTGCAGCAGCCGGAGTTCCGGAACCGGCCACAATGGTTCTTCTGGGGTTGGGCGGATTGGGTTTGATTCGCCGGCGGAAGTAAGATTTGTTTTTAAAACAATGCTAATGTACCAGAGGGGTGTTTGCAGTTTCCGGGGTGTGCCGGAAACTGCGGCACCTGTTTATCAGAATGTTATTATATATGGTTGTATAGGATGTGTGCGACATAGAGGAGTCATGAGAAATTTGCAATAAACAAGCGATAGACAATATTGATTGATAAACCAGTAAATTAAGAGGCCGAACATATTTCTGAAGGCTCTTGGAATAATAATCAAAACTTTTGTTAAGGAGATTCGTAATGAAAAAAATAATGTTAGTTGCGATGTTTGTCGTTGCGTGTGTTACAAATAGCGCATTGGCTGATGTGGCAAATTGGCAGTCCCAGGCTGTCGCGACGGCCGGCAATGTTGTTGCGGATACGACGGGCTGGACTTTCGATGGAACGGCCGGGATTTCTTATGATTACGGTGCGCTGGATGCGATTGGCGGAAAACCGGTTGATGGTTCTACGATTGAATTCATCGTTAATGTATCGGATGCGGGAGCTTCGATTGCTCTCGGTTCCATGCTCGGCTGGTCTCCGGGGGGCGAAATCAATGTTTTTAAGCTTGAGCAGTGGGCTGACACCGGAAAATTCGGTATCACCGTTCCCGGATATTGGGACTTTTCACTCGCCACTGATTCTGTATTTAATCAGGATGTTCATGTGGTTTTCGTTCGAAATAATGATGGCGGCACAATTGATTTGTATGTCAACGGTGTTTTTGCGGAGACTCATGCTGATAAGACCAACTGGCGACTGGATGGAGGCGTCGGTACGCTTGGATCGAATAACACCGGTGTCGATGTGCCCACCGGGACGATTTATGCGGTGGGAACGTATGACGCTGCATTGACAGCAGAGCAGATTGCTGCTCTGTACACGGCGTACACAACAAATCCCAAATTGCCAAATACCCCGGACCCGGAAAACGGAGAAGATATTGTCGCCGTGGACCTCACAGACCGAATTGTATCAGGTGCTGTATCATGGGTTGCTCCCATCGATCCGGATATTACAACGCTTGTCGGTTACACCGTATATATCGACCCGAATGAAACAGATGTTGCCAATGCGACAGAGGCTGCGACCGGTCTGGAGTATAAGAGTGTTGACCAGACTGAAATCAGCTTTGCTCCGACGGCTGATCTTTCCTACAGCACGACTTATTACTGGCGTGTGGACCTGAAAGCCGACTATGCTTCTGTTCCGGGCACTGATCCGAACATTGTCAAGGGGCAGGTCTGGTCATTTACCACAGCTCCCGAAACGCCGACAGTGACCGATCCGATTTCAGTGACGG
>JANQGW010000208.1 GCA_028282905.1 Sedimentisphaerales bacterium
AAAAGTCCGCCCTGCGAATCCTGGCGTCTATCGCCCGAGCCGAACGCCCGGAGCCGGAACTGGCGGACATTCCGCCGCGGATTTTGGAAGGTCTGGTCCGCGACGCGTCGAACAAACTGAGCTGATGCTCAACATTGTAGATTGTAAATTTTAAATTGTATACTATTAGGCCGGCTTGTCGGCTTTGCCTCGGAATTCTATTTGCGGCGGCCGAAATGCCGTCCTGTGAGATATTTTATGCCCAACCCTGTGATTCAGGCTCACCATATTAATAAACGCTTCGGTTCGCTTCAGGCGGTCGACGATTTATCGTTTGAGGTCTCACCCAATACCTGTTTCGGCTTTCTCGGCCCTAATGGTGCCGGTAAAACCAGCACGATGAAAATGATCTATGCCCGCAGCAAACGCGATGACGGCGGAACAATTGACATCTTCGGTCACGACCCGAATACCGAAGAACTGGCGATTAAGTACTTTTGCGGCGTCGTGCCGCAGGAGGATAACCTCGACGAAGAACTGAATGTTATCCAGAACCTGCGGCTGTTTGCGCGGTTTTATGATATGGACGCCAAAAAAGCCGACAGCCGCATCGACGAACTGCTGGGGTTTTTGGAGTTAGGTGAAAAACGCACCGCCCTGATCCGCGAACTGTCCGGCGGCATGAAACGCCGCCTGGTCATCGCCCGTGCACTGCTGAATGAGCCGAAACTGCTGATTCTGGACGAACCGACCACCGGCCTCGACCCGCAGGTACGGCACCTGATCTGGGATAAGCTGCGGCAGCTCAAAAGAGCTGGCACAACCATGTTGCTGACAACGCATTACATGGAAGAAGCATTCCAATTGTGCGATACGATTTTGATCATGCATAAGGGCCGCAATATCATGCAGGGCACACCGAAAGAGTTACTGGCCGAGCATATCGAGGACTATGTGCTGGAACTGACCGACCCGGGCAAGATCGACGAAGTTGTCCAGTCCGCCCTGCTGGCCGATGTGCGCGTCGATGAATCCGGCCAGATTGTGCGGTTTTATGCAGACGATATCGACAGCCTCAAGGCGGTGGCCGATGCGATACAGGATTCGCAGTACTACCTGCGGCAGTCGAACCTGGAAGATGTCTTTTTGAAAGCGACGGGACGAACCCTCAATGACCGACAATAAACAACAACTTTATCCGCCGCTCTATAAGCGACTGTTCAGCGTCTGGTACCGTCACGCTCGGGTCTATCGTCAGCACATTTTCAGCAACGCGTTTCCGCCGTTTTTCGAGCCGCTGATTTTCCTGGTCGGCGTCGGCTTAGGCCTGGGCCGCTATATCGAGCCGATTGACGGCCGGCCCTATGTGCAGTTCCTGGCGATCGGCCTGCTGATTACCTCGTCGATGTGGACGGCGTTTTTTGAATGCACGTTTGGCACATTTATCCGCATGGAGTTCCAGAAAACCTATGACGGCATGCTGGCGGCACCGATTACCGCCAATAACCTGATCGTCGGGGAAATGCTCTGGGCAGGCTCGAAAGGCTTTTTCTTTTCGTTCGCGGTGCTGTTCATGCTGACGCTGGTGTCACTGGTTGCACCGGACACGATGCCGATGCTGCCGATGCCGAATGTGTTGATCGCCCCGCTGATCGGATTTGCCAACGCCCTGATGTTCGGCGCGATGGCCCTGCTGATCACCTCGTTCGTCAAGACGATCAACCATTTCAACTTTTTCATGACGGGCGTCATCTCACCGATGTTCTTCTTTTCCGGCGTGGTCTTCCCGGTCAGAGAACTGCCCCGTCTGATTCAACCGGTCGCCGAATTCGTCCCGCTGACCCACTCGGTTCGAATCATTCGCTGCATCTGCGACAACAACCTGACCTGCAACCTGCTGTGGGACGTGCTCTATATCATCATCTTCACAACCGTCATCGGCACATTAGCCACCAAACGCCTCAAAAAACGCCTGATCAAATAATGACCCCGACACCGAAATCATCTCAGCTCACAGACCGAATAAGCGGCGTCTTGTTCGGAACGGCTGTGGGGGATGCTATCGGATTGCCGCGGGAGGGGTTGCCAAAGCGGCGGGCAGTGCGGCTGTTTGGAGACCAGCCGCTCAAACACGCCTTTCTTTTCGGAAAAGGCCTGTGCAGCGACGACACGGAACACACCTGCATGACGATACAAGCCCTTCTGGCAAGCGGCGGTGACATCAGCAAATTCCAAAAATCCCTGGCATGGCGATTTCGCTTCTGGCTGCTGGGAATTCCGGCCGGGATTGGATTGGCAACCTTGAAAAGCATCTGTAAACTGTGGCTCGGATTTAGCCCTGCTGATAGCGGCGTTTATTCAGCGGGTAATGGTCCGGCTATGCGATCCGCCATATTGGGCATCTATGCAGGTGAAGACAAGCAACTTCTTAAAGCACTCACTCAGGCATCAACGCAAATCACGCATACGGATGAAAGAGCCTTTCAAGGGGCACTCATTATTGCTTTGGCCGCTCAATACGCAAGTTCGCGTAAACCGGAAGAATTTAACCGTCAGGAGTTATTAAGTCTACTGCAAAAGCAAACCACAAATCCAGAATTGTGCAATATGCTGAAAACCGTTGCGGAGGCTCTGAATAAAGGATTGAGCAGCGAAGAATTAGCGGATGAAGTCGGGCTGACTGAAGGAATTAGCGGATACATTGTTCACACTGTCCCTGCAGCATTGTACTGCTGGCTGAAAAACAATGATGATTTCCGCGGGGCTATTGAAGATGTCGTTCTATTGGGCGGCGACACAGATACAACCGGTGCCATCACCGGCGCACTGGCCGGAGCTGCGCTGGGCAAAAGCGGTATTCCGGAAGAATGGCTCACAGGCATTGCCGAGTGGCCCCGAACAATCGGTTGGATGGAGAAACTGGCTCAACGGTTAACAGATTCGATGAATGACGAGATACCCAGCACTCCCCTGCCGCTTTTCTGGCCCGGCATTCTGCTGCGAAATCTACTATTTACCCTCACCGTGCTTTTCCACGGCTTCAGACGCCTTTTCCCACCCTACTAACCGGAAAAGGCGGCGTCCCAGTCTTTTAGGTTGCGCTGTCGTCAAACGCAATTGGTTGCCACATGGCCCGTGAGTTCGGGTTGGTACTTGATTGGCATGCTGGTGATGCCAGTCCGCATAATCGCACTTCTTATATGCGGATTGTAAATCACGTGTGATTTAAAAATTTTGAAGACAATATTAGTCCGCAGCGGGCCAGTATAGGCACGGTAGCGATTTTCGAAGCCTTTCAGTCCCGGCCTGAGCGACTTGGCCAGCATCAGGGCGCTTCTAAAGGCATAGCTGAACCCCTCTGCCGAACTTGAGCTGATAAACCCCGCCGCTTCTCCGGTCAGAGCAATCGAATTTCTTGCTGTAGATATCTGGTTCAATCTTTCAGTACGAAGAATATGTGCCCCCTCCCGATGCATCACTTCGCCGAATCGGAAGCCGTATTTCTTCAACCTCGACTTGAGCAGCAAAAATTTATCGAAAGCATCCGGGCCGGGTTCGACCGCTGTGCCAATGATCATGGCGTCGCGTTTAGGAATCGTCCATGAGTAATAGTCCGTAATGTCACTGTCAAAAATCGAAGAAAAATAAGACTGATCATCGTCGGTTTGTACCCACTGCTGTATGGAAATATACTTCTTGGGAAACGGCCTGTCACAAAATGCTATTTTTCGCACACGCGAAAAGGCACCATCGGCACCGATGATGACCTTTGCCTTCACGGTCTGCAACTGACCATGCGAAGAGAGCGTCAGCTTATAGTGATCCGATTGCCTTTCAAATGTCTTGAGCGTGGTTTTCTCCACCACATCCACCGCTGACGGCACCAGCGACAGCAGCCAACGGTCAAACTGCCAGCGATTCATGTTGATATAATACCGCTGATAGCATCGTTCAAGATTCCTCTGAAAATCAATCGCACGAACAACAAAAATTTGCGGCTCGGAAAGCACGCTATGCGGTAATGACAGATGCATTTTGGCCAGCATCGCCTGGGCATCCGGAGCTAATAGTCCGCCGCAGCATTTGCCGGAACCGTAATCGGCCGGCATGTCGCTGAAACAGCGTTTATCAATGATAACCGTGTTGAATTGCTCCCCGATAAGACGTGCTAAAGTACTTCCCGCCGGCCCCGCTCCAATAATGGCTATATCATACACGATGAACCCCTTCCTGTGCAGCCGCACAACTCAGTGTGATTATTTGAAATACCGTATCTGACACTAATTTAAACGATTACAAATGCGTATTGTTTCAAAAATCACTCGTAATTATACCAAAAATTATATTGCAGGGTCAAGAATATTCAGAACCACTGACTTTTTGGGGTAAAACCAGGTAAAATTACTTTGAGAAGGCGGCGTCCCAGTCTTTCCAGACGGGTTCGTATCCGATTTTTTCGATGACGGCGGCCATTTGTCCGGCGGTGCGGTCATCGTCGATGGAAAATTGTTCAGCAGCGTCCTCGTCGCTGCCGTAGCCGCCGGGATTGGTTTTGGACCCGGCTGAGACGCGCGTGACGCAGATGCCCATCATATGGTCGCGGAATTTGACATTTTCGCGTGTGCTCAGTACGATACCCGCATCGGCAAAACACAGCCGAAGCGCCAGCATCATCTGGACCATGTTTTTATCCGAGACAAGATGCGGCCATTCGGATTTGACGTTGGTGGCCGGACAGATACGCGGAAATGAAAAGTCAATCTTCGCCCGCCAGTAATGTTTCATCAGGTACGCGGCGTGCTGTGCCAGTGCAAGTGTTTCAACCCGCCAGTTGGCCAGACCCAGCAGAAAACCCAATCCCAGTTTTCGCATCCCGGCATCGGCAAATCGTCCGGGCGACGCCAACCGGTTATCATAATCGCGTTTCGGTCCGGCCAGATGATAGTCGGCATACACCTCGCGGTCATAGGTTTCCTGGTACAAAGCCACGCCTTCGATACCCGCTTTGAAAACCTGCGCGTATTCATCCCGGCTGAGGGGGTGAATTTCGATGGAAATCGAAGAAAACTTTTCCTGCAGACGTCGAGCTAACTCGCTCAGATAGTCAATCGTGACAAACTGCTTGTCTTCGCCGCTGACCAGCAGAATATGACGAAAACCTTCGGCGGCAATCACCTCGGCATCGGCCATCGCCTGGTCGATCGTCAGCTGTGTGCGGACAATGTCAGTCGATTGGTTATAGCCACAGTATTTGCAGCGATTCACACACACATTAGACACATACAGCGGCGCATAAAGCTGAATCGTCCGCCCGAACCGCTGAATCGTCAGCAGGCGGGCCTGCTGAGCCATTTGCTCAAGATGTTTTTCGGCCGCCGGCGACACCAAGGTCATCAGGCGTTGAAGTGAAAACTTCCCCGACGTTTTATCCAGTTCAGCCAATACCTGACAATCCGTCACCGTATCCAAAGACTCAGTCCAAGCATCTCGATTCCAGTCAAGATTGTTCTCAGCAAGAATATGTTGTAATTCAGTTTCGTTCATGACTTCCAATGTTCTTTCGACCGTCGATCCGCAGCAGCAGCGTGGAACGCTAGTGACACGACAGCGTCACCCTGTGTTTCTCGCAGCAACCAACTATCAATCGTTTCGCACAGGGTTTCCCGTCCCGGCGCTGCCGCTTCGGGCTTCTGTTTTATGCTTTCTTGTTACGTTTCATCCCTCAAGAAGCCGGTTAATGGACTGGAGGCGCTGGCGGTGGTTTTCGGGGCCAGGCCGGTTTCATAGGCGATGCGTCCGGCTTCGGCGGCCATCTTAAACGCACGGGCCATTTCAATCGGCTGTGTGGCGGTGGCGATGGCGGTATTGACCAGCACGGCATCAGCGCCCATTTCCATCGCTTCGGCAGCGTGTGATGGAGCGCCCAGCCCCGCATCCACAACCACCGGAACCGTCGCCTGTTCGATGATGATCTCAATCGCAGCACGGGTATTCAATCCGCGGTTAGAACCGATCGGACTGGCCAACGGCATCACGGTCGCGCATCCGACGTCCTGCAGCTTCTTGGCCAGAATCGGATCGGCATTGATATACGGCAGCACGATAAAACCGTCCTTGACGAGAATCTCGGCAGCCTTGAGTGTTTCGGTGCCGTCCGGCAGCAGGTAATACGGATCGGGCGTCACTTCCAGCTTAACCCAGGCAATTCCGCTGGCCGCTCGTGCCAACCGCGACAGGCGAACCGCCTCATCCGCATCGCGAGCACCGGAGGTATTCGGCAGAAGTTGATATTTCGTTCGGTCAATCGCCGCCAGCATATCGTCGTTTTCGTTATCGATATCGACCCGCCGCAGCGCCACCGTAACCATCTGCGTACCCGACGCCTCAATCGCCTCAGCCATCACCTGGTTAGAGGCAAACTTGCCGGTCCCGACAAACAGCCGCGAGTCAAATTCCTTATCCGCAATCTTCAGCTTTTGCATAATATCCAATATTTCCAAACATCTCAAGATTCCCGCCTTCGCGGGAATGACAATGACATTCCATTAATCAATAGTCAATCATCAATAATCAATTATTTATCCGCCGCCGACGAACCGTATGAGTTCAATCGACTGGCCTTCTTTCAATTCGGTCTGTGCAAATGCCGCACGCTCAATAATCTGCCCGTCGATCTCGGCAACCACCGTCGCGGCGTCAATTTTCATCTCATCCAGCAGTACCGCCAGTGTTTGAGGCAGGCCCTGTTCGAAGGTTTTGCCCTGGCCGTTTATTTTTAACGTTACACTCATGTCGCACTCCGCGTAAGTTTCGTATGCAGTTCATTGACCAATAGTTCGGTTATCGCATTGGCCTGATGATAGGCGGCAATCCCCACACGCGGCGCCGTCAGCGGCACGCCGGGGCCGATACCTGAAACGGTATCTCCCACCAGCAGCAACCGATCCGAAATCCGCCGGGTCACGATCTCATTACTGCGGCCATACCCGGCTAATCCGCTGACCGAGACAATCGGCACCTCAGGCATCTGAGTCAGCACCGTTTCGACGATCATCTGCTTCTGATCGGCCCGGTCAAAACATTCAGCAATCACATGGGCATCTTTGAAAATCTCAACCACCTTTTCCGGCGTCAAACGCACCTTGCGCCCGTCCAGATTCGCCTCCGGGTGAATCCGTCGAAGATTCTCCAGCGACGCATCGACTTTGTGGCATCCCACCTGGTCGGTGAAATAATTCTGACGGCTCAGATTGCTTTCTTCCACCACATCAAAATCGACCAGAATCAGCTTGCCGACCTTCAGCCGCGTCAGCGCAACGGCAACATTGGATCCCAGCCCGCCCAGACCGGCAATCCCCACAACTGCATTTTTCAATTCAAAAAATGTATGTGGCGCCATCGCTTTATACCTAAACCATAAAAAAAGCCCCTGCCGTCAAACGAACAGGGGCGCACGTTTTCAATTTCAGTGCCTCCCTTCGCCGGCATTAACCGGATCAGGTTCAAAGGGTCCTGCCTGCGGCGAACTCTCAGCGAAGGACGCAAAACGCCCAACGCTCCCCTGACACTTTCAAACTCTACGCACTATCTTACAAACGGGTCACAAAAAAGCAAGATTTTTTACAAAACCGCCCTTACTGACTCCAAAAACGCAAATATGGGCGTTTTGTACAATTATGAAAAAGTCTGTATAATTTGTTCTGCAGCGATGTCGGCGCCATCGGCTTCGGTTTGCAGTTGGGCTTTGAAGGCTTTTGCCGTGTTGTGCATTTCCATATCATTCAGAATATTTTGGATAGTTTTATGGAATATCGACTGGTCCGCCTGCGAAGTTTTCAGGCGTTTAGCAAGGCCCATTATTTGTGTGCGAATCGCATTGTCAAACTGGTCATACCCATGTGGAAATACCAGCCCCGGCACACCGGCACGCAGGGTTTCAGCGGTGGTATTGAGTCCGCCGTGATGAATCACCAGACCCGCTCGTGGAAACACCCAGCCGTAAGGGGCAAAATCCGCTGATAGGATTGCCTTTTCAGGATTTGCGTATTTTGACAAATCTTTGCCCACCAATAAACACGGCCAGTCCAGTGACTCACACGCCGCGGCAGCATTTCGATAGATTTCATCACCGTGAAGAGAAGCCGTCGAACCTAAGCCGACCACCACCGGCGGCTTGGGGCCGGCAAACAGCTTAGCAATCTCGTCGGGCACATCCGGCCAATCCTTGACATGCTCATCACGCACAAATCCGCAGATCGTCGAGTTCGGCGGATCATCGGTCGCCTGATCCCTGAATTGTATTGACCAGGTACCCAGATTCAAATGTGCCTTTCGGTAAATATCAGCCGCTTTTTCAAAGGGCTGCGGAATGGATTGTTTTCGGCAGTGGGGATTCAGCGAGTGTTTAAACGCCAGATTCATCATCCCTCTCATCAGCCGGGCGTGCAGACGCCGCAGCGAAAGCGGCCATCGGCCATCGTGTGGATATCCGGGCAAGTCCACACTCATCCACCCCATTGGCGTGGGACTAAGCGTTGCATAAGCCGTCGATTGCTCGATGGCCGCGATCATGCCGCCGTATTCCAGCAGATGACAGGCAACCATGTCAGGCGATTCATTAACAATCAACTCCTTCATTGCCTGATACATTACCGGAACTGTTTTTAGAACCAAATCCCAGACGGCCCGCGGCCCTTTTCGCGGATGCAGATAGGCGGGATTGTCGGCAATCTCCTTAAAAACGTCAAAATATTCCCCCGCAGGATAAAACCGAAGCCACGCATTTGTGATTTTGGCTTCATAATACGGGTTGGACAGAAAAATGACATCCACACCCTTGCCGCGTAATGCCCTGCCCAGTGCCAGGCACGGGTTAAAGTCACCGGAAGAACCAAAGCTGGAAATGACAACTTTCATTGCTCCTGTCCTTGTGTCGAATCCATTAATCAATAGCGTTTGCGGAAGCGGGCCGTGGGAATATTGAGGATTTTACGGTACTTGGCCACCGTTCGTCGGGCGATATCGCCGATACCTGCTTCAGCCAGTTTCTTCTTGATTGCGTCATCGCTGAGTGGCTTGGATTTATCCTCGTTGTCAACGATTTCCTGCAGCTTAGCCTTAACGGCATCCCAGCTTCGCTGCTGGCCGTTCTCATCTTCCATACCGCCGGAAAAGAAGCTTCGCAGCGGCAAAACACCCTGCGGACACTGCACATACTTGCCCGACACCGCACGCGAAACCGTCGCCAGATGCACGCCAACTTCATCAGCGATCGTCGCCATCGGCAAAGGCTTCAGATGCAGCTTACCCTTGGCGAAAAAGTCGGCCTGATGCCGGACAATCGCTCGTGCCACCTTCAGCAGCGTCTGCTTACGCTGCTGAATCGCGTCCATAAACCACTGGGCCGACCGAATATTCTTCTGTAGGAACTGACGGGTTTGGTCATCGACACCACGATTGCGCGACATCTTCTCATAAAAACTATTGACCCGCAGATTCAACTGCTGGGTATCCTTGAGCCGTACAATATAACCGTCGTCTTCATCGGCCTCGACAATCACATCAGCAGTAATCGGGTGGTTTTCGTCCCGCCCCACCAGCAGTCCCGGCGATGTATCCAGCTTGCTCATGCGTTCGACCGCCCGATTGATCTGGTCCATCGAACAGTTCATCTTTTTGGCAATCTGCGGCAGGTGATTTTCCAAAAATTCGTCCCAGTGCTCTCGCACCAGCCGGATTTCAAACGACATGTCCTCCGGAAACTGATCCATCTGAATCAGCAGACACTCCTGCACATTGCGGGCGCCCACACCGGCCGGCTCCAGCTTCTGCACCAAGGCCAAGGCCTGCTGCAAATGCTCAAACCCGAAATCGTGCTTGTCTTTATTGTGCAGCTGCTCCAGCCGAATGCTCAGATATCCCTTTTCGTCGAGATAATCAATAATCAACTCACCGGCCGCCTTGACCTTCTCATCCGACTCAACCATTCGCCACTGCTCTTCCAGTGAATCATGAAGCGATATTCCCTGTGCGGCGGTATTCTGCAGTGCTTCAAGTTTTTTATCCGGATCGCCCGTCGGACGTTGATACTGAGGCTGGTATGTATAGCTGTCACCATTCAGACTCGGCGCATAGTCATCCCCAAGGCTTTCCAGACGCTGAAAATCTGCCAAATGGTCAGAATCTTCGCCGACAACCAGCTCCTGTTCACTGGAAATCTCAGGAGTCTCCGCTTCCGCAGAAACGGACTGGTCCGGCTGGTCCTCCACCACCTCAAGCACAGGGTTGCTGTTCAATTCGGCTTCGATTTTTTCCTGAAGTGCCAAAAGCGGAAGCTGAAGTACCTCCATCGACTGGATCATACGGGGAGCCAGCTTCATCTTCTGCTCCATCCGCATTTGACCAACCATGGACAAGTTTATGGCCATACACACCGTTCCTTTATGAGACAAAAGCCGACTCAAAAATCAGCTTGAAAAACAAATATTTCACCACACCCGTTTACCAAAACACCCCCAACGCTTATGCTGGGAATGCTTGATGTGTTTGGGGACATTATAGCAGGCGAGAGCAAAAAATGTACCACTTTTTTGCCAATTCAAAAGAAAAACCACCACAAGGATGATTGAAAGGTATCGGGACATTGATGATATATCCGCGCAGACAAGCTCCCCAACCTCACAGGATAATTTTAAGAATAGCTAACTTAGGTGCTCTCTGGCAAAACAAGCCTAAAACTGCTTGAGGAAGCGGATATCGTTCTCGAACAGGTTGCGGATGTCGGTAATACCGTACTTCTTCATCGCCAACCGCTCAATCCCGAATCCAAACGCCCAACCGGTGTATTTTTCGCTGTCGATGCCGACCGCGTCGAACACGTTCGGGTCAACCATGCCGCAGCCGCCGATTTCCATCCAGTTTTCATTGCCGGACTTATCAACCCACAGAATATCCACCTCGCAGCTTGGCTCGGTGAACGGGAAGAAGCTCGGTCGGAACCGCCACTGTGTCTCGGCTCCGAAGAATGTGTGGATGAACTGGTTGACGCTGCTTTTCAGATCAACCATTGTCACGCCTTCATCGACCACCAGCGCTTCGAGCTGGTGGAACATGAACATGTGCGTCGCGTCCACTGTATCCGGCCGATATACACGCCCCGGCGCCACCACGCGAATCGGCGGCTTCTGAGTTTCCATCACACGAATCTGAATCGTGGATGTCTGGCTGCGCAGCAAAGTCGATTCATCAATGTAAAAATTATCAATCGGATCCCGCGCCGGATGCTCGGGCGGAATATTCAATGCGATAAAGTTGTGCCACTCATCCTCAACTTCCGGACCGTAGGCAATATCAAATCCCATCCGGCCGAAAATCTCCAGCAACTCCGTTACAGTCTGGGTAATGATGTGCGACTTGCCCTGAGCCGGCGTAATGCCGGGCAGCGTCACATCGACCATCGGTTTGACCTTAGCACCGGCTGAACCGAGTGAAGACTTCAACTCTTCAAAGGCTGCGGTAATTTCCTGCTTGATCTTGTTGGCAAGCTGACCGCCGTCTTTTTTCTGCTCTTTCGGCAGTTTACCGATCATGCCGAGCATACCGGTCACCTCGCCCTTGCGTCCGAGATATTGAATACGGAACGCCTCCAGGGATTCGGCATCGGTAATGTTTTTCAACTCGGCTCTGGCCTTGTCGCCAATCTGTGTAAACTGCTCAAGCATCTCTCATCCATCCAGCTAAATTAGTGAAGTCAAACGGCAGCGAACGGGTAAACTGCCCCGGCGTTATGCCAGAGCAGCTTTAGCTTTTTCGACAATCGCGTCAAACGCAGCGGCGTCAGCAATCGCAATTTCGCTGAGCATCTTGCGGTTCAGTTCAATGTCAGCCTTCTTCAGACCGCTGATGAACTGGCTGTAACGGATACCGCGCTGCCGGCAGGCGGCGTTCAGACGAACGATCCACAGGCTGCGATAGTCACGTTTTTTGAGCTTACGGCCGATCCGTGCATTGACTGCCGCGCGGGTGCGGGCTTCTTTGGCCAGACGGATCTGTGTGCGGGTGGCTCCGCGATAACCTTTAACGTCCTTGAGGACACGTTTCTTCGCCTGATGGCGGGCGGCGCCTTTACGTACTCTTGGCATACCAGCTTTCCTTTCTTGAATGAAACTTTATCGGGTTGCTGCGGCAGCTGATGAAGCCGGGAAGCAACCGAAATCTTTAGTTTTCAGCTTAACTTACTTGTTCAACAGTGTGCGGATCTTCTTGGCGCGAACACCTTCGACCAGTGTCGGGGTAGCGATCTTGCGGCCCATTTTGCCGCTGGTACCGCTCATCAAGTGACTGCCGTTACACTTGCTGCGCTTGATTTTACCCGTTGCGGTCACTTTAACGCGCTTTTTCAGACCCTTGTGGGTTTTCTGCTTAGGCATCTAAGTTATTCCTCTAAATGAAGTTATACACTAACCGAGGCCGTCGGACCCCGTAAAAGACCAGATAGAATACCCCCGAAAAGGCGATTTGTCAACCGGTAAATCCCCCTTTTTGACAATTTCCTTTCCATTTCCGGAGTTTCAAAGTCCCATGAATTGAGCCGAAACGCCATTCAATTTCAATTAATCCACCAATTCCCGCTCGATCTGTTCCAGACTTTTCCCCTTTGTTTCCGGAAGTTTACAAAAGATGACTGCGACACCGACCACACAAATCACCCCAAATGTCCAGAAAGCACCGTGCGCCCCCAAGGCATTCTTGATATATGGAAACGACAATGTCAGTACCGTGCAGGCGATCCACAACGAAAGCACCGCCGTGGACATCGCCGCCCCGCGAATCCGGTTGGGGAAAATCTCCGCGATCACCACCCAGGTAATCGGGGCAAGCGTCATACTGTAGCAGCTGATCGCCAGCACCACCAGAATCAGCATGTGAACGCCGGTGCTCTGGAAAAAGTAACCGGTACCGAGAATAGCGTAAATCCCCGCCAAACCCGCGGCACCGATCAGCATCAGCGGACGCCGGCCGATCTTATCGACGGTATAGATCGCGACAAACGTAAAAATCAGGTTCACGATCCCGGTAATCACGATATTAAACATCATGGAACTGACCCCGTAGCCGGCCGCCGCGAAAACCTCCTGTGCATAATTGAAAATCACGTTAATCCCGCACCACTGCTGGAAAACCGCCAGGAAAACACCCAGCAACAGAATCTTGAACAGCTTCGGCTCCAGCAGATCCGCGAAATTCACTTTTGCGACCTCCTCATTCGAAATGGTCTGCTGGATATCAGCCAATTCCGCCTGTGCATAATCAGCACCGCCAATGCGTTCCAGAATCGCTTTGGCACGTTCATTTTTGCCGTATTTAACCAGCCACCGCGGGCTTTCCGGCACCAAAAACATCAGCAGAAAAAACAAAAACGCCGGAACCGTCTCGGCCCCGAACATCCACCGCCAGCCTTCTTGTCCGTTCCATGACTGGCGGATAAACTCTGCCGTCGCTTCTTCCGGAACCGGCCGGGCAATCAACAGATTGACAATTTGCGCCGCCAGGATACCGATCACAATCGTCAACTGGTTAATCGACACAAACCGCCCGCGAATATGGGCCGGGGAAATCTCCGCGATAAACATCGGCGACAAATTGGATGCCAGCCCAATGCCAACACCACCGATAATTCGTGCGACATTATATGAAAAGAAACTCCAGGAAAGCCCCGTCATCACCGCCGAGACCGTAAACATCGCCCCCGAAAGAATCAGCAGGCGTTTGCGGCCAAACCGGTCCGTCAGTATCCCTGACAGAACCGCCCCGACAATGCAGCCGAACAAAGCACTGCTCATCGCCCAGCCGCGCATCAGCGGCGTCTCATCCGAAATACCAAAGTGTGGCTCATAAAATGCTTTGGCGCCTCCAACAACCACCCAGTCATAGCCAAACAGAAGTCCCCCCATCGCGGCCACGATACAAATCAGCCACAAAAAGCGCATATTATACTGTGTATTGTTTACCGTCGGGATATTCGCCGGGTTTTCCATGTGCTAAAACCTTTCAATTAAACATCTCACCGTAAATAGCTTTTACTGTCGAGCGTCGTCAATCGCTTTAAACATTGCCAGCAGATTCTCAGTCGGCACATTGCTTTGGACATTGTGTATGCTGTTAAAAACGTATCCGCCGTTTGCACTGAATATGTCAATCCGCTCGCGAACTTCCCGGTATACCTCTTCCGGTGTTCCAAACGGCAGCGTCTTTTGCGTATCCACGCCCCCGCCCCAGAAGACCAGCTCATCGCCGAATTCCTTTTTCAGCGTCGCCGGGTCCATCCCATCCGCCGAACACTGCACCGGATTCAAAACATCAAACCCCGCTTCAATCATATCCGGAATCAACGGGAATATGCCGCCACAGGAATGAATAAAAATCTTCCAGTTTGTCAACTCATGAATCTTGTCATTGATCGCCTTCTGAAACGGTTTATACAGATCCCGGTAAGCCTGCGGCGAGATAAACGGCCCGCGCTGAGTCCCGAAATCTGTCCCGCTCACAAAAACCACCTGCACCTTGTCCCCCGCCGCCGCGGCCAGTTTTTCAATATTTTTCAAACCGATTTCGCATTGCTTCTCAAAAACTTGATAAATATAATCCCGCCGCATCGCCGTCGAAATATACCATTCTTCCACATCACGAATCCCCTTGACTTGTTTCATCCACGTCGCCGGAACCAGGGCAATATCCCCAAACGCCACACCGGGAATCGTCATATAAATCCCCGCATCTGTGTTCTCGTAATACCACTGCACCTTGCTCTTAAAGTACTCCGCATCCGCATCAGACATCACACCGAATTCCTCGCAGTTGTCAGCCGGGTCGAGCGTGCTGTCATCAATCGGCCCCTGTCGATTGACGGCGTCCCAAAAGTAACTGTCTTTCGGCATCTTGGCACACGGAGACACCGAGGTATCACCCTGCGGATACATCAGCAAATCGCCGTTGTCATTCTGCGTATAATTGAATGCACCCGGCACAAGTACCTCGGTTCCGTCAACGGGCATCGTAAAAGGCTTCCAGCCTTCCTGCCGCAGCCCGAACATATCACACGGCGGATGCACACCCACCACATCCAGTTTTAACGCCTTGCGCAATTCCTCGTCAATTTCTCCCAGCATCTGGTACGGCTCGCTGACTTTGACAACATGGTCGCTTATTCCCAAAATCGCCTCACGAAGGCGATGAACCGCGCAACAGCCCATTCCCGTCTGTCCGCCCGCTCCAAAATCAACACACAATTGGTCCGGCACCCGATGCTCAAGTGCCGCCTGTAAACGCTCACGTGAATTCATGCTCAATTTTTAATCCCAAAGTAATTCGTTTTACTATCTGCTTCAACCGGAGTAATGTCAGTTGTCGTCGGCTTTTGACCGGCCGTGTAAATCAGTGCGGTCTGATGTTTCTTCAGGTCTATCCGGTATTTCCCCTGGCCGTCTTTTTCGAGAACAATTGCCTTGCCATCGATTTCAGCCACAGCATTATCAATATCAATCTGAACAACACACGGCTGCCCGGCTTCACTTGTGATCGCGGCCCATTGTGTCCGGCCGCCTTTGCGAACGGCACTGACAAGAAACGCTCCTTCGGCACGCAGGTTATAAAATTGAGCATCTTTCCAGAAATCCGGCATCGCCGGAAAAACACGAATGCAATCGCCCCAGCTTTGTAATAGCATTTCGTGCATGGCTTGTGACCCGTGCAGAGGCGTTTCCATCACAGGCAGGCCCTGCGATCCGCCTTCAAAGTACATAGTACTCTTACCCATGAATGGCAGAAATCCGTTGAGATAATTCAGTGCCCTGTCACCATCCGAAAGCAAAGCGGCAAAACTCGCCCCGCCGGTGTAGGAATAGCCAACCAGAGCGTTTTTGAAACTATGCCATCGTGCCAGCGAGGTTTCAATGAGCTCTTTGTCCTTCGGATTATCCGGTGTTACCGACCGAAGCGGATACACCATCAGCATGTGCGACCAGTGGCGATGACTCTTATCAAACGGAACATTGCCCCCCACCATGAAACCGTTTTCGTTGACGGGATAATCCGTGAGTTTTTCGAGAATGCCCTGCCACTCTTTCACCAGCGGATCGTGGGTGCCTCGTTCTTTGTCAAGGTCAATCAATGTGGTACAGCCCCAGCGGATAAGCGACAAATCGTAATTGGCATCTTTCGCGTTGCCATATTCGGGCGAATGCGTTTCAGGCAGATGCAGCTTGCCATCCTCGCCTTCATAAAGAAAATGCCGGTAGTAATTGACGCAGCGTTTGAGCAGCGGATAGAGCAATTCATCACGAAGTTTCTCGTCCATCGTACAGCGATACTGCATCCAGACATTGTGACAAACCCAGGTCAGGTTGCCAACCTCAGAGCCGATATCTTTTGGCCCAACCGCCCAGCTGCCGGGCTTGCCGGTTTTGGCGCGCAGCTCAACACCGGAGTTCCGTCCAATCCCCGCAGAATCATGACGGTATTGCGGCTCAACATTCTCGATCAGAGTATCATAATGTCGCCTGAGATGCGAAGACAAACAGTCCGCAAGCTCAATCCGGTTCGCAGTACTGACGGGACTGTAACTGAGCTGAATATTGAGATTCCACCACGTCCCGTTCCAGCCGGTCGGCTGCAGCCACGGGCCTTGATTATCAATCAATGACCTGTCGGCACGCGTGGCGCAAGCGAGTTTGTACATTTGTATCCAGTAAAAACTCTCCCACGTCGTATCGGAGATCGAAACGAAACTCTGTTTGTAATAATCGTGCCACCAGTTGCGATGAGCTGCTTGCCATGTTTGCAGATTTTTTGATTTCAGGCGCGTTAACAACCGGACGGCCTTTGGAGTTGCCGATGAAGCCGGGTTGGTATGCTGGACGGTCACAAGATACCGCCGAATAGTCCCTTGCTGGAGCTTATGCCAAGCGGTCGTATTCCCCCAATCACTTGGAAGCGATTGATAACAGTATTCAATGTCATCTTCTTCGCCGATGACAGGCTCCGGCGTCGAAGGATAGGCGTCCATAAAGTACTTCGGCAGCGACTTTTTCACACGTGTCAGCCGGGTACTCTCTGCCTTCTCAGCAACAAATTCAAACGTACATCCCACTTCACCGGCATCCGGCTCAAGCTCCACAAGAAACGCCATATCGTCCGCATGAACCAGGGTTCGCCATTTGATGTGCCCCTTATCAGTAACAATCGTCCCGGTAGATTCGGCATTCCAGAGATCCAGCCGCATATTCCCCGACTGAATGGTACCAGCGGTCTGCAAAACAAAATGCCCGATGGGCAAACGCCCGCGATTAAGGATTTCCGGCGCTCGGACGGAAAAATCGTCCTCCATGATATGCCCCTGCACATCGCTGCGGCCAACATCCCAGCGAACCTGTTTATCCCCTATCTTCCGAACAAGCGTGCCCATCATGCCGTTGCCCATAAACGGGGCATCAAACCATTTTTGCGGCATTTGTTCCCAGACAGGATCAAGTCGTGACAGGAAATTCTCCCAATCAACAGACGTCCCGACCGGCCCCGAACAGGTCGTTTTGGAGTTTTGCGCAATACATCCCGCACACAAGACAAGAACGACAAACATTAACTTTCGCATAACAACGGCCTCCAATAATCGCTTGTATGTATTTGGAAAATACAGGTATATGTTATCTTACAACCTCAAAGCTGCTTGACAATGGACAATGCAATGAATAAGATGGACAAAATTATGCCTCTAAAAGGAAATACTCATGCGACGCGTACGAGACGGATTTACCGGACAAAAAATCCTGGTTCTGCCGGAAGAAGTCAGCCAGCTTGCCTCACAAATGCCCATTATCGGCAACCTTTGCATCACGGATATTGGATACTTCCCTACAGCACATTACCACTATGTTAACCGGAAAACCGGGATTGACAAGTACATTCTTATCTACTGTGTGGATGGGCGGGGATGGTATGAATTAGAAGGCAGCCGATATACGGTCACCGGCGGACAATACTTCATCCTGCCGGCCGGAAGCCCCCATGCCTACGGCGCAGACCGGAAAACCCCATGGACAATTTACTGGTTTCACTTCATGGGTCGAACAGCCGCCCCGCTCTGGGACATCTATTACAACCGGCATTTCCCACAGACCTCCATCCCGTTTGACAAGACCCGAAACGACCTGTTTGACAAACTCTACGACACGCTGGAAAAGGGATACTCTCTCGAACACCTGCGGTTTACCAGTTTGTCACTGGGACATTTAATCAATACGTTCCTCTATCCCAAAATAACCGAGCAGCAAAAAAGCCGCAAGACCTCATCTGACATGGTGGACCGAACAATTGAATATATGCAGCGTAATCTCTCTGCATCTATTTCACTCAAACAATTAGCCAAACATATCAATTACTCCATCCCGCATTTCGCATCGGAGTTTAAGAAAAAAACCGGTTATTCGGCCATTGACTACCATAATCGGCTGCGCATACAAAAAGCCTGTCAGTATCTGGATTTATCAGACATGCAAGTCAAGGAGGTGGCATTTGTGCTGGGATTTAAAGACCCCTACTACTTTTCCCGCCTGTTCTCAAAGATCATCGGAAAATCTCCGCGAACCTATCAGAAAGAGGAGAAGAACTTTATCAAAAATCCATAGCGGTTGGTGCACAGAATACGCAACAGCCGCTATGGTTTGATTCTTTGTGTGTTAAGCGATGCAGTTTGAAAGATCGATCAGGCTTTCAGCGGCCCAATCACCATGGTAATACGCCGGCCCAATTTCTGCGGCGCACGTTCCATTTTACCATGTTCTTCCATCTGTTCGGCAATTTCGCGCATCATTTCAAAGCCGTGGTCCAGATGCATCATCTCGCGACCGCGGAAAAGCATCGTAAACTGAACCTTATTGCCCTTGTCTAAAAACTTGATCGCACGGTTCAATTTGATGTCTTTATCATGATCGTCGATCTTCGGACGAATCCGGACCTCTTTCAAGACAACGGTGTGCTGTTTCTTCTGGCTGAGTTTGGCTTTTCGCTTCTGCTCATACAGATACTTGCCGTAATCCATAATCCGGCAAACCGGCGGCGTTGACGTTGGCGATACTTCCACCAGATCCAACCCTGCTTCCATCGCCATTTCATAGGCCCGACGAGTATCCACGATGCCGGCCTGATTATTGTCCTGGTCAATCAACCGGACTGGACTGCGATGAATCCGGTCGTTAATGCGTAATTGTGCCTTGCTAATGGGACTTTACCTTTCCAAAAACTATCATTTCTTTATCAATTACATTGTGGCATTTCAGGTGCCTTTTTAACGTCAGAACATCCCGCGGTGAAAAAACCAGCCGAACGCCGAATCTATACACTTAATTATTAGCATTAAATGGTTAAATTTCCAATGCTAAATCCAGAGATTTATCGGCATTTTTCGCTTTTGCAGTTGAGATAAACTGTTCCAGCGGTATTGTTTGGGTTTCCTGGCTCTGTCGAATCCGCACATTGACAGCCGCCGCTTCGGCCTCTTTCGGGCCCACAACCAGCATATATGGCACCTTTTCAGCATGCGCCCGGGCGATTTTGGCCCCAACCTTGTCATCGCCGGTATCGACGACGGCATACAGGCCGGCCGCTTTCAATTTCGCCAGTACATCGTAGGCATAATCGTTGGTCTTTTCACTAATCGGCAGCACCCGCACCTGCTCCGGTGCCAGCCACAGCGGCATATTCCCGCCAAAATGCTCGATCAGGATGCCCATAAACCGCTCCAGCGACCCCAATATCGCCCGATGAATCATCACCGGCGTCTTTTCGGTATTGTCCTGATCCACATAGGTCAGCTCAAACCGCTCCGGCATCGAGAAGTCCAGTTGAATCGTCCCTAATTGCCACGAACGGTCCAGGCAGTCATTGATATGGAAGTCGATCTTCGGGCCGTAAAACGCCCCGTCGCCTTCATTAATCTGGTAAGCCATCTCCTTATGCTCAAGAGCACCCTTGAGCGCATTGGTCGCCACATCCCAGATTTCATCAGAACCGATGTGCTTTTCCGGCTTAGTCGAAAGCTCCACATGGTAGTCTTCAAACCCGAAGGCAGCGTACAATTCCTGCACGAGGTTAATAACACCAATGATTTCGCTTTCAATCTGGTCGGGCATACAGAAGATATGCGCATCATCCTGCGTAAACTGACGCACCCGCACCAACCCGTGCATCATACCGCTGGCCTCATACCGATGCACCAGCCCCAGTTCAGCGGTCCGAATCGGGAACTCGCGATATGAATGCTTATTGCTCTTATACACCAGCAGCCCGCCCGGACAGTTCATCGGCTTAACCGCATACGTCACGTCATCGACCGTGGTAAAGTACATATTCTCTTTATAGTTGTCCCAGTGCCCGCTTTTATGCCACAGCGATTCGTTCAGCATGATCGGCGTCTTGATCTCTTCGTAACCGTATTTTCGATGCACAGCCCGCCAGTAGTCAATAATCGCGTTCCAGACCTTCATGCCCTTCGGATGCAGAAACGCAAACCCCGGTCCTTCCTCGTGAAAGCTAAACAGGTCCATCTGCTTGCCGAGAATCCGGTGGTCCCGCTTTTTCGCTTCCTCCAGCCGGAACAGATGTTCGGCCAGTTCTTTCTTATTGCGCCAGGCCGTGCCATAAACTCGCTGCAGCATCTTCTGGGTCGAATCCCCATGCCAATAGGCGCCCGCCACACTCATGATCTTGAACGCCTTGGAATCGACCGACTTGGTGCGCGGCACATGCGGCCCCCGGCACAAATCCTCAAACACCCCGTCGCCATGCTTGTAAAAGCTGATCACATCGCCGGTCGCATGTTCGATATTGTCGAGTTTATATTTTTCGCCCGCCATTTTCAAAACGGCGTCATCCCGGCTCATCTCAATCCGCTCGAACGGCGTATCGGCTTTAATAATTTCCTTCATCTTCTGCTCGATGCGGGAAAAATCCTCCGGCCGGATCGGCTCGTCCAGGTCAATATCATAATAAAAGCCGTCCTTAATCGTCGGACCGTAAACCAGTTGGGTCTTCGGCCAGATCGAACAGATCGCCTCGGCCATGATATGAGCGCAGCTGTGACGGATAATTTCCAGGCCCGTGTCGTCTTTAGAAGTCAGAATCACCACATCGACCTCGCCGGCCAGCGGCGTCGAAAGGTCCACCAGTTGATCGTTGATTTTCGCCGCGACGGCCACCCGCGCCAGCCCCGGACCGATCTGTTCGGCCAGCTCCAGCACGCTCGCCCCGTCTGCAATCTCCAATATGTTCCCGTCAGGAAGTTTTGCCTGTGCCATGAATTTGCCTTAATTCCTCAATAAATCCAAATAATCCGCGATTTTCGCGTAAAAACGTAACCAATACTCTACGAAAACCGGTCAATAATGTCAAGACTCGAAATCCAGAATAAAAACAGCCCGGATTCTCCCCCAAAATCGACAATCGTCAGTCGTCAATCATCAATTGCAACGCCCCTCCAGAAATGTCAATAGACAATAATCATTAATCAATTAAAAACATCAAGTCAGAAAATTCAGAAAAAATAATCCAACTCCCCATCAAAAAACTAAGTGGGGGTAACTGGCCTATTCTATTACCGCTGGTACCGCTGGATTTGCTAAATCAACCGCCCACTCTTGGCTTTCGTATCAGACTCAAAAAATAGCCAAAGGATAGAAACAAAGCTGTCGCAGGCTCCGGAGTCATATATGTTTTGAAAGCGCAATCAACATTATAATAAGTTTCTGTCACTGTTTCAGATGAATATTCTTGGATCCACCCTAAATCTGATGTCCAAACCCACATCTGCCCCCCAGAATAAACATCCTCACTGGAACCACGCCACTGGGTGGATTGTTCATCATATACATTTGAATCTTCACTGGTCATTACAATAGCATATTGCGCTCCGGAATCCAAAAATATTGAATAATCTGAGAAATCCACCACCGTAAAATCAGCGGCAAAAGCGTCAACTGTCACGCTTGCCAATAATGCACCCGATGGTACAGTACTTCTTGTTTCCACAATTGATACATCAACCGGATACTGAGGAGTATCAGCAACACTTTGAAAGTTCCCAAATTTCACTTGAATAGTCTGAAGTTGCCCAGTAATCCCGGCGGTAAAAGTCTGAGCAACTTTGTTACCGGAACCAATAACAAATCCTGACCAGCCTACATAATCATCGTATTGGACCTGACTCCGATCAATTACACCGGCATTCACAGAGTAAACAACCGAGAGCATCCCCCATAATACAAACATCGCCCATTTTTTCATTTTTCTTTTCCTCTAAAATTTGAGTTAATGAATAGCCCTTTGTGTCTTAACTTCAAACTTTAATTTTAGTGACTAAACCCTCTATTGAAAAGAGGAATTCGAGGAAAAATAATTGATTAATGATGAAAAACTAATGTTTAACGCTAAACTGCGAATTCCCCTTCTCCATGTGCTTCGACTGGACAAATGGACGCTAATTTACGCTAATGCTGAAAAAATCTGCGTCCTCAATGCCCTCGTCGCGAATTTACTTATATTTGCTTGAATTGACATTCATTCGCGATTGATCAATTTAAGAATCTGTTTTGGCTGCTCAATCACCGTATCCGCCCCGGCTCCGGTAAGAATCTCCCGGCTGCGGAATCCCCATTCACAGCCGACGGCCCGCACGCCGGCGGCGGTCGCTGTTTGCATATCCGGCTCGCTGTCGCCGACGAACAGCACTTGTTCGGCTGTCAGATTCCACTGCTTAAGAATCTCAAATGTAGTTGCCGGGTTGGGCTTTCGTTTTCTGCCGTTGGCAGCCCCGACAATTGGGTCGAACCTGTTTCCGAAATAGTGCCTCGTAATAATCTCGGCGGGCTTCTGGTCCTTATTGGTCAGCACGGCTAATCGCACTCCGCGGTCAGCCAGTTCAGTCACGGTTTCCGCCATTCCATCATAAACCTGCGTTTTCTCACAGCAGCATCGCATATAATGGGCGATTTGAGCGGCCACCAGTTTATCCGTCAATTCCTCGCGTCCCGGCCCCAAGGCCCGCTCGGCAAACTTCCGCAGGCCGTTACCGATCATCTGCCGGCATTCTTCCGCCGTCCGCTGCGGACACCCCAAATCAGCCAGTCCCGCGTTCATCGCATCCGTCAAATCCGCCAGCGTATCGGCCAGCGTCCCGTCTAAATCGAAAATAATACCTTGATAGTCCATAGTCTTTAGTCTTCAGTCCTCAGTAGCCAGTAATCAGATGTCAGATATCAGCGACCAGATATCAGATTTTCTGAATTCTGACATCTGAGTTCTGATCTCTTCCTACATTACGCTATAATTGGATGCTTTTTTATCGCAATCGGCGTTTTATTCTTGTGATTTTGGGGTTTTATACTATAATTGGAGGCATCTGAACAGAAGTTTTTCAAGTATGACGGACAATGAATGAAACCGGAGGCGAATTCATGCAGGTCAATTTGGTATTTCTGAAGAAAGACGGCACCACGAGCAGTTTCCCACTCCCCAGCACGGTTACCTCTATCGGTCGGCGGCAGGATTGCGACTTTTGTATCCCGCTGATGGTGGTTTCACGCAAACACTGCGAAATCAACCTCGACATGGGTAAAGTCACCATCCGGGACATGCAAAGCCGCAACGGTACCCTGCTCAATGACCAGCCGGTCGAAGAGGCACAGGCCAAGGCCGGCGACTGCCTGAAAATCGGACCGGTAAAGTTCGTTTTCCAGATCGACGGCGATCCCGACAACTTTGAAGATTACCTGGTCGCGGCGGTTGAAACCGACCAGTCAGCCGATGAGGAAAACTTCGAGGACTCACTGGAAGATTTATCCGACGTCGATCTTGGCAAGAGCCAGGCCACCGAACTCATGGACGACCTCGGCGCAGATTTCGACTTCAATGACGACGACTTTGAGTTATAGGCTTGAGACTTGAGGTCTGAGGTTTTCAAATATATTATCCCAAGCGTGACATCGTCATCCCAAGCGTGATATCGTCATCCCGAGCGCAGCCGAGGGATCTATTTAAACAGCCAACCCGACAAAGTCGGGATTCCTCCCCCCCTATAGACTCAAGACTATAGACTAAAGACTGATTTTTCGATTGCCTCCCCCCACCCCCTGCCGCTAAGATAGGCACATGGATAATAATTTAAAAAGCAAAACCTATGACGAACTGATCGAACTGGCCGCCGCCTGCGGACAAAAGGCATTTACGGCCAAATATCTGTTCACGTTTATTCATCAAAAAGATGCTGCGGATATCCAGGACATCACGCCGCTGTCCAAAGCCTTCCGGCAAAAGCTGACCGACGACGGCTACACCATCTCCGGCATCGAACTGCTGGAAAAGCACGACGACCCGGACGGCACGATCAAATTTGTCTTTGAACTGGCCGACAGCGCCCGCATCGAAGCGGTCCGGCTCAAAGACGGTAAGCGCAACACCCTGTGCATCTCAACGCAGGCGGGTTGTCGGATGGGCTGTAAATTCTGCGCGACCGGTCAACTGAAATTCCAGCGTAACCTGACCGCCGCCGAAATCGTTGACCAGCTTTACCAGGTCGAAAAATACTGCGGCAAAATCCACAACGTCGTCTATATGGGCATGGGCGAACCGCTGGATAATTTCGATAATGTGATGGCGTCGGTATCCATTCTGAATGATGAGAACGGCCGTAATATCGGCATTCGGCATATCACGCTGTCCACCTGCGGCCTGCCCCAGCAAATCCGCCAACTGTCAACCTCGCCGCTGCAGCCGCGACTGGCCATCTCGCTGCACGCACCGAATGACACCATCCGCAAAGAGATCATGCGTGTCGCCGCCAAACACTCGCTCCATGACCTGATGACCGCACTGAAAAGCTACCAGAGCGTTACCAATAAACGTATTACAATGGAATACTGCATGATCGACACCATCAATGACCAGGTTCATCATGCCAAAGAATTGATCCGCCTGCTGCGCCCGCTGAAAGTCAACGTCAACCTGATTGAGTTGAACCCCTTCGCCGGCTGCCCATACGCTACCAGCAGCAATAACCAAATCCGCCGCTTCGCCCAGACATTGACAGACGCCGGCATCGAAACTGTCATCCGCTTCAAACGCGGCCAAACCATCAAAGCCGCCTGCGGACAACTCGGCGCAACCTGGCTGAAAGATAAAGAATAGTTAAGCCACGGATAAACACAGATTTTCACAGAATATTTCTTAATTCCGTGTCATTCCGTGATTTCCGTGGTTAAATTTTGGCCGACAAAGGACTAATCGCACTGTATCATCCGACAATGCCGTTGCCGTCGATGTCCTCACCAAACTTCTCCTCCAGCTTGATAATCAAGTCACGCAAAAGATTCTGCGTTTTCAATAAATCGCGTTCCAGATACATCACCTTCCGCTCAAGCGTCTCCGCCTGATTCCGCTGATCGGATATTTGACTCTGCTGCATCAAATCCCAAAATAATCCCATAAGGCACTCCTTTCGTTAATTTTTCCTTATGTTGTAAAGTCACTCTTTCTGAATTCCCCAAAAAAATGTAAGTGAGTGCAATGCGGGTAACGCGGAAGCCGCATGCACTCCCCAATGACTGTCAAATGGACACTTCCAGCCGAAAACAATATCAGGAAGATACCGGTCATCCGGCAAATCCCAGGCCTGTAATCCCGGCTTAATATCCCTGTAAATATCAGCTAAATCGTCACCTAAGTCGCCGCAACCAGGTTCATTGTTTTCCTTCAATACTGCTGGATCAAAGTAGTGCCAGTAATATGTCTGTAGGCCAAGTATCTCATGAACAGTATCAAATACCCGCTTCCATTCCCGGTCATCAACGTCAAACTCATCAGGCACTTCCGCACAATCATCCGGCAATTCAACGGCCGTCAAATGAAACGCACTTGCATACAAATCAGACAAGGCACCGCTTACTTGCTCAAGCCAGGACTCCGGATCTTCGGGAATACCACTGTCCAATAAATCACAATATCGTTGTGCAGATTTTTGAAACCTGACAACTTCAACATTTAAACGAATATGCATACCCCTCCTGCACTCCCAATATTACTGATTGCGATTACGATAAAGCGTTGGGTCCACCGTCTCGGCAATCGCCTGTTCGTTGAGTTCGCCACCGAGAAATTCATTGATGCGCTTCGACTGAGCAGCCGCATCGTTGATCATGTCACGGTGTCCGACATACAGCACCTCGAAATTCGGCTGTTCGGCGATCCATTTCTCGCATTTTTGCAGTTCCGCCGTAAACAGCGCCGACATCTGCTCATCGGAAATCCCGCCGCCGGCCTTGCCGCTGCGATCAAGCATTTTCTTCTGCGAAGCCAGCACCTCAACCAGATCCCGCTGCATAAAGACCACCCGGTACTTAAAACCTGCCGGCAGGTCATACAGCAACCGATAGACCATCTTAACGACCTTACCGGCCGCACCTTCCAGCCACGATGCGTCCTCTTTGGTCTTTTTCACCGGCTCAAATTCGTAATACCCCTTCGGGTTATCTTCATCGGCCACCCGAATATTGTCAATCACCGGCTCGATCCCGCCGGCGTGAATCGCCTTCATCATCATCGACGTGCCCGACCGCGGAAGCCCCGACACGATAATCACATAATCACGTTTTTGCTCGCTGCTCATTGTGTCATCCTAAAATCCAAAACTATCATTTCCGGCCCATCTTAGCCGAATCGCCCGCCAAAAACAACTACGGGATGAGAATAATTTTCCCCAGATGTGCCGACTCCATCACTGCCGTATGCGCTTTGGCCGCCTCGACCAGCAGCAGTGTTTCAGCAATCACCGGCCTTAGCGAGCCGTTTTTCAGCCCTTCATCAATCCCCGCCCAGGCCGCGGCATTTTCCTCTTTAGTCGCCAGATTGCTCATTACGCCCAGCACACTCACTTCGCGGCTCATCATATCACGCGGATCAATTTCAATCGGGCCGCGACTGCCAATCACCACCACACGCCCATGCTTTGCCATAATCTTCAAATCATTGGCCAGGTTCACATTCGCCAGCATCTCCAGCACAACATCCACGCCACGCCCCTCAGTATACTCCATCACCTTGTCAAAATGTCCCGCATCATGATGATCCAAAGTACAATCCGCCCCCTGTTCAGCAGCCAATTCACGACCCTCCTCCGAGCCGGCCGTGGCAATCACCGTCAGTCCCGCAGCCTTCGCCAACTGCACTGCCGCAATGCCGACCCCGCCGCTGGCCCCATGAATCAAAACCGTCTCCCCGGATGCCGCACCGCCGCGTTGGAACAGCCCACGCCACGCCGTCTTGTACGGCACTCCCAGCGCCGCCCCCTGCTCAAAACTAATCCCTTCCGGCAGCGTATGCACACACGAAGCCTTGCAAAGCGTCTGCTGCGCATATGTTCCTGTTCGCGAGCCGGACACAAATACCCGGTCACCAACAGCAACATCGCTGACATTATCACCAGTCTGATAAACCACCCCCGCCGCGTCAAACCCCGGCGTAAACGGAAACTTCTTCGGCCCGTACCAGCCCGCACGGATATACGTATCCACCGGATTGACACCGACAGCTTTGACATCGATCACCATCTCACCATCGCCCGGCGTCGGCAAATCGACCTCACCCAGATACATCACCTCGGGCGACCCAAATTCATCGACACGTATCGCATCCATCGCAGCGTCTCCTCAATAATCAATCATCTTTCTTTTTTCCCGCAACAGACTTAAACACCTGACCAACAATACAAGGGATAAAACTGGCCGTCAAAATCAATACCCACCCGGCCAGTCCCGGATCGGTCAATTCCAGCACTTTTGCAGCCAGCGGTACATAAACCACCACCAGCAGCAGGACCGAACACAATGCCAACGCCGCCCAGACAAACGGATTTTGTGTGATTTCATTTTTGAACAAATGCGTCCCTATCGACCGCATATTAAAGATATGCCACAACTGAGCAAACGCCAGCGTCAAAAAGGATACGGTGACCGCCTGCTGCTGGTCCATTCCCATCTTAAACGCTATGGCAAATGCCCCCAACACCGAAACCGTCAACATCAAGCCGTAGACCATCGTTGCGCCCCAGCCGCGTTTGGTCAGCACCGGCTGGTCGGACGGTCGCGGCGGAACCTCCATCATACCGGGGTTGCCCTTGCCAAATCCCAAGGCTAACGCCGGGAAAACATCGGTCACCAAATTCAAAAACAAGATCTGAAGCGGCAGTATCGGCATCGGCGCGTTAACAATCGACGCAGCAAACACCACCATCACCTCGCTAATGTTACATGACAGCAGGAAGATGACAAATTTGCGAATGTTTTCAAAAATAACACGCCCCTGCTCGACCGCGACAACAATCGTCGAAAACGCATCGTCCTTCAGCACCATATCCGCCGCTTCTCGTGCGACCTGCGTTCCACGCAGTCCCATAGCAATACCGATATCGGCTTTCTTCAATGCCGGCGCATCATTGACCCCGTCACCGGTCATCGCCACAACAGAACCGGCTTTCTGATGAACCGCGATCAGGTCGAGTTTCTGCTTCGGGCTGACTCGCGCAAAGACCGGCGTTTGCTGGTATCGCTGCCGCTGAACACCTGACAAAACTTCTTCAGGCTGAATGTCTTTACCGACAATCACATTATCCCACTCCGGGTCGGTCAACCCGATGGACCCGGCAATACTGGCCGCGGTCTTAGGGTGATCGCCGGTGACCATCACCACTTGGATTCCCGCATCCTGACAGGCCTGAATCGATTCACGAATATCCGCCCGGGCCGGGTCTTCGATACACACCAGGCCGACAAATTCAAGTTCACTGTAAGGATCGTCATCCAGCGAAGCTGCCTGCTTGGCCGCAAGCGCCAATACACGATAGCCCTTTTTGGCCAGCTCAAGGTTGCGTTCCAGCCAATAAGCTTTTTGTTCCTGGTCCATGGCTACCGATCCGCTGTCGGTTAAGACGGTTGTCGAATCCGCCAGAATAGTTTCCATGGCTCCCTTCACCGCCACCCGATAAGGCGAAGCATTCCCGTTAAAAGTCGCCATGCGTTTGGAATCCGAATCAAACGCGTCTTCCTGCTGCTCAGGATACTGTTGATTGATGTCGTTGTAATCCATCCCCGCTTTCTGTGCCAAAACCAGCAAAGCAATCTCCAACGGATCACCAATGCCGGTGGTGAGATCATCCGGGTTCAGCGAAGCATTATTGCACAGTACACCAACCTCCAGCGCTTTTTGCACACGTTCATGTCGAATCGGATCGATGGTTTTGTCATCGACACAAAACTCAGCTTTCCCATCTTCATCGAACGCCGACACCTGCACATCTTCGCCCGACAGAATCAATCCCGTCACCGTCATTTTGTTTTCGGTCAATGTCCCGGTTTTATCCGTGCAGATCACCCCCACGCCCCCCAGCGTTTCCACGGCCGCCAGTTCATTGACCATGGCGTTGCGTCGGGCCATACGCATCATGCCGCGGGCCAGTGCCAGTGTCGCCACAATCGGCAGTCCTTCCGGAATGGCCGCAACCGCCAGTGCGATTGCGGTCTCGATCATCAAAATGACATCTTTGCCGCGTACAATACCGGTCAGCGCAATGATGACGATCAATACCAGCGTCACCCACAGCAGGTTTTTGCCCAGCTTATCCAGCCGTTTTTCCAGCGGCGTCACCTCATCGGTGGCCGTCTGAACCAGATCCGAAATCTTACCCAATTCGGTCGCCATCCCCGTCGCAGTCACAACCGCTTCGCCGGAACCGCGTGTGATTGAGGTGCCTTTATACAGCATATTCGTCCGGTCGCCTAACGAAGCATCCGCTTCGATGGCCTCCACCTGTTTGGAAACCGGCATTGATTCGCCCGTCAGCACCGACTCGTCCGCCTGCAGCTTGGCCGCATCCAGCACGCGCAAATCAGCACTGACAATGTCGCCGCCTTCCAGAACCACGATGTCACCGGGAACCAGTTGACGCGCCGATATTTCCATAAGCCGCCCATTCCGTCGCACCTTGGCGGTCACCCGCTCCATCTGATGCAGCGCCTCCATCGAACGAACCGCCTTCAGTTCCATGAAAAAACCGATGGCGGTGTTAACGATGATCACACAGGCAATCGCGATCCCGTCCAGCCATTCCGAAAACGCAAACGACAAAACCGCCGTCGCCGCCAGCAGAATAACGATCAGACTCTTCACCTGATCCAGCAGGATCACCCAGGGATCTTTCTTTTTTGCTTCGCGAAGTCGGTTAGGGCCATACTGATGCAATTGTTTTTTGACCTGAGACGCAGTTAGCCCGTCCCGGCGTGACACATCATACTGCTGTAAAATCTCCTCTGTCGGATTGGACCATGGATTTGTAAAAATCGGCTCTTTTTGCTCTTTCATTGGTTTGTTCTTCATTTAACAAAATTACTGGATTCCGGCGTGCTGCAATACGCGAAACACGCCCTATCGTGTCCTGAAAATACAGCCTTTCGGGCCAAATTTCAAGTCTATTCACAAAAACCTTGAAAAGCACACCCTTTTTGGTACGATAGGTCGCAAATAACGACAATTACAGGGATTAGCAAACCATGAAAACCTACGAACAGATTAACGATCGTATTGAATCAGGCAAGGCCGTCGTCCTGACCGCCGATGAGATCATGGACTATGTGGACCGCAAGGGTCTGGAGGCAGCAGCAGAGGAAGTCGATGTTGTCACGACCGCCACGTTCGGGCCGATGTGCTCATCAGGCTGCTTTTTGAACTTCGGCCACTCAACGCCGAAAATCCGCATGACCGAGGCGTGGATTTCGGATGTGCTGGCCTATACCGGCATTGCCGCCGTCGATGTCTTTGTCGGCGCCACCCAACTACGTCACGGCGACCCGGCCAATATGTACCCGCCCGGCGAATTCCGCTATGGCGGCGGCCATGTTATCGAAGACCTTATCGCCGGCAAACGCCTTCAACTGTTCGCCCTGTCCTATGGGACGGATTGCTATCCGTTGCGTGAACTTCGCACGTACTTCACCATTGATGACCTTAACCAGGCCACGATGGTCAACCCGCGAAACTGCTACCAAAACTACAACGTCGCGATCAACTGTTCGGACAAGACGATTCATACCTACATGGGCCGGCTGGAACCGAACATGAAAAACCTCAATTACTGTTCGGCCGGCCAACTGTCACCGCTGCTGAATGACCCGCTCTACGAAACGATCGGCGTCGGCACCCGCATCTGGCTGGCCGGTGCACAGGGCCATGTCTATGCTGAAGGCACCCAGCATGCCGGCCTTTGCGAACGAACGCCTGGCGGTGTCCCCACCGGCGGCGCCGGCACACTGGCCCTGACCGGCGACATGAAACAGATGCGGCCCGAATTCGTCCGGGGCGTCAGCCTTCGCGGCTACGGCGTGTCGCTGTCAATGGGTGTCGGCATTCCGATTCCCATCCTCAACACCGACATCCTCAAACGCACCTGCGTGCGAGATCGCGACATCCCCGCTCCCGTCGTCGATTATAGTCATGACTATCCGGAAAAGACCGGCAACATCGTCTGTATGACTGACTACGAACAACTCCGCAGCGGCGAAATTGAAATCGACGGCAAAACCGTCCGGGTCGGCTCCTTGTCATCCTATTACAAGGCCCTGGAGATTGCCAACCTGCTGGCCGACGAAATCCGCCGCGGCGATTTCCACCTGACCCAGCCTATCGCGCCGCTCCCAACAGATTTGTCCATGAAATCACTTGAACAAAGGCAGCAATAATCATGACAGAAACACTGACTCAAAAACTGATGTTCCATTTTCCGAAATGTGAATGCGAAAAGCCGATCATTTACCACTTGGTCAAGGATCACGACCTGATGGTCAATGTCTTTCGTGCCAAAGTCACGCCGGAAGAAGAAGGCTATCTCGTTCTGGATGTCACCGGCACCAAAGAGCAGATTCAGGCTGGCATTGAATTTGTTAAAACATTTAACGTGACCGTCAATTATTCCGGCAAAGGCGTCACCCGCGATGATAACCGCTGCACCCATTGCGGCTACTGCACGCCCTACTGCCCGACCGGCGCCCTGAGTATCGCCAACGCTGAAACCCGCGAGATTCTCTACAACGAAAAAGACTGTATCGAATGCCTGGCCTGTATCCGAGTCTGTCCCTTCGGCGCCTGCGCCTCAGCCTTTTAATGGGAACGCGGGCGTCTCGCCCGCAAGTGGTAATAACTTAGCCCAAGCGTCCTGCTTGAGAGCAAACAACACTGTGGTATCAGAAACCTAATAACCGAAGCAAAACGCTTCGAATGCGACGTGTCATTCCGAGCGAAGCCGAGGAATCTATTTAAACAGCCATCCCGACGTAGTCGGGATTCCATAATATAATATTGTCATTAATGTAAATTGTCATTCCCGCGATGGCGGGAATCCAGAGCGTTAGTTAACTGTTGTTTCTATAATTGTATTATTCCAAGCCAGGCTTCGGCTAAAACACATGAATAAAAATCCTATTAATCCCGTTAATCCTGTCGAAAAAAGGAACACCAAGCGTTCATACCGTACTTTTGTTCACAAAGAAGCCGAATTCCGCATCTGCTGCGACGCCTATGAAACCGTTACGCTGGAAATCATCCGCCAGCGGAAAATACTGGAAGACTATATCGTCCGCCATCCAGAATTTCAAACATCGCTGACACCCATTGAATTAAAACCCGACGCCCCGCTGTCAGCCCGGCGAATGGCTCATGCCGCCGAACGGGTCGGCATCGGCCCGATGGCCGCCGTCGCGGGCACCATGGCTCAGCTTGCCGTCGAAGCCGCAATTGATAGCGGAGTCAAAGAAGCCATCGTCGAAAACGGCGGCGACATTTACCTGCATTCAGCCGAACCGGTCACCATCGGCCTGTTTTCCGGCGGCGACAAGACCGTCAATAAACTCGCCTTTGCCATAGAACCACAGGACATGCCGCTGGCGATCTGCTCGTCGTCGGGCCTTATGGGCCACTCACAGAGTTTCGGCCAATGCGACCTGGCAACCGTCGTTGCCAAAGACGCCGCTCTCGCCGACGCCGCCGCGACACAAGCCGCCAACAACGTCAAAACCGTCAAAGACATCGAGCCAACCCTCAACAAAATAGCCGACATCAAAGGCATCAACGGCATCCTCATTGTGAAAGACAGAAAAATCGGTCTGAGTGGTCAGTTGCCACAGTTGGTTAAAATGACTTAACGCTTGCCCAGTTCTCTAACGAGGAAATAATCGAGGGCTATATTCCACTCACCATTCTCGCCATTCCTCTGTAATATCTTCATCATTATCGTAACCCAGTAAAGCACTGACTCTGATAATGTACTCGCAAATGTCCTCGCGTTGGTCAGTCTCTATCAGATCGTAACCGACAGCCTTATTTAACGTATTCAACTGTAATACCGCAGTCTTTACACAATCCAGGAAAACTTCTTTATCTTTTGCCTGAGATGCATTGTCACTATATGATTCCAATAAATTCTGGCATTCTTCAACATCAACCTTTGTATAGCTGACATCTTCATCAGTCATGAAATCCAGCATTTCTGTAACAATAGAATTCATCAAAGATTTTAGTTCGGCATTATCTCTGATAGGCATACAAGTCTCCAAGAAATATTCAACATCAAATAATCATCAGTATTCTAAACCTAAATCTCGACATTGAAAAGTGAAAACATAAATTTCTGTGTCATTCGGTGGTTTAAAAAAGTGTGTTAATTTTGGGAAAATTCGGCTATACTGGGCGCAAGTATCCGGAAATAGATATCTAACAAACAGAATACTTAAAACAACAAGGACAGTTGGAGATGGACTCAAAAGTAAGCTATATCAAATTCAGATATTTTCATCTATTTGCATTTCTCTTTGTGATGATAACTATCTTTGCCGTAAAAACACTGACTTCTCTCCCACCAGCGGACATCTTCGATGAAATTATCACAGAAAAAGTCGTTAACTCCTGCTGCAATCACAGAATGCCGTACACAATCACATGCGAGCAAAAAACATTTAAACTGGAATACAGAGTTGACTTTGAGCGTAACCGGAAAACCGAAGACTTTACTGCGGCAGTCATTATCACAATTCAACCCGGATGCTTTATCAACCCGGGCAGCGGTCTCGTCATGGGGCCAAACGGCGGCGCTGAAACTCGGTCAGAAACAACTGCCGATAAAAAACACGATATTATTGTTCAGCAATACAGCAGTATGGACACCATCTCCTCGCCAATTTTGTCGGCAGAGAAACTCGCCAACAAACTAAGCCGGCTCTACAGCGAACACTCCGAATAATACCTGTTGTGATAAAAACTCACGCAATTGTCATACCGGGCTTGACCCGGTATCCAGTGCAAAACATCTGGATTCCCGCCTTCGCGGGAATGACAATCATGAAAACGCATAAGAATAAAACACAATACGTATAATACAAAAAAACAGCCTTAACAAACGCCAAGGCTGTTTTCATTCTTATTTCTCGATAATCGAAAATCTTTACCGGTTACGCATCTTTCATTGAAAACCATTTCATCTCGTACGGTTTCAGGTTGACCGTAATTTGTTCACCTTCCGGCGTGGAGATGACTGTTTCCTGCGACGCGTCAACATTGTTGACTACTGCAAACTTACCCGTCTCCGGATACGCTGCACAATCGGTGTTCAGGTTTGAACTGAACCACTGCTTAAGCTGGTCTTCCTTGCCGGCGGCCCAGAACAGCACCCGGTGCAGCAGTCGCGAATTGTCAATACTGTACGGCAGCCCGGCCATATACACGCCGCGTCCGCTGCCGAACTCATTGGCCGCCAGGTGAATATGCAGCCCGTCGGATTTGGTCTTGAGCACCTCGGTGTTCTCAGAATCACAGAAGACATAACTGTTTTCCGTTCCGAAATCGAAGGCGTCGAACGCGTCATCCGTAATAAAGTGTTTTTCGGGAATGTCAAACTTTTTCGCCGCGGTCATCACGCTGCAGCCGACCTCTTTTTCGACGCCCATCACATCAGCCAACTGGAAGTAGCGTCCCTGATGCGGATACGCCGTCGGGCCGATATTACCGGCAAAGCCGCCGCCGTTATAAACCCATTCACGAATCGCCGAAACAACCGTCTCATTGCCCCAATGATGCCCGCCGCTCCAGGCGGTGCCGTCTTCGCCGTCATTGATCAGCACGTTGATATCGGCCGGCACACCGTTCTGCTCAATCTCGCTGAGACTCAGGAAACGCACCTCAACCGGCAGCCCAGACAGACACTCCAGCAGATTCGAACCGGCCACTGCGACCACGTCCGGCCGCTTGACGAAGAATTTCTGGTCACAGCCGAAATTGTTCAGCCATGAACGCCACTTGCCCCACGCATTCAGCACGCCGACCACAACAGGCCCGGTAAAGGGGCGGGTTTTCTGCGAATACTCCTTGATGGTTCGGAACTCATCGCAAAGGCTCTCCACTTGGGTCACAAACTCGGGGAATTTCGCCGCCAGACTCAGATAGCCGCCGTAACCAATCCGGTCGATCGGCTTGCGAAGCATCGCCCGGCGAATCTTCACCCAGTTACTGACCGACTCAGAAAGCGGATCGCCCCCTTCGCAGAACACATCGGGGAAAAAGTACGGATACAGACGGATTTCCTTGATCTCGTCATTGGGCGAGTCGGCCAGCCTTCGCAGTGCAACACCGTCTTCGGCGGCACCGACGTTGATGTCGATGCCCATTTTCGAAAACTCATCGCTGTAGGGTTCGGTCCCGACCCAGTGGTCGCCCTGAAACATCGCGGCTTTCTTGCCGGCGGCGTGAACCTTATCGACCAGCTCTTTGCCGAATTCAATCACGAATCGGTGAATAAACTGCATCCAGTCCAGGTACTGCTGTGTCGGCACACGATGCGTCGCGTTATAAAAACCCTGATCCACAAAGTCTTCACTGGTCAGCCGATAGCCGTATTCTTTCTCAAAATCATCCAGTGCCTCGACCGTGACGGTATCCATATAACCCACCCAGTCACGGTATTTATCCACGCCGTGCTTATCGGAATCCAGCACAAAATGATATGCCAGCGTCGTCAGACGCACCACATCGGTATGCGGGTGCTCCTCCAGCCAGTTATCGAAAAATCCCATCAGGTGCTCCCGCGCTTCCGCATGATACGGCTCGGTACTGACCACGTGCTCACAGGTCCAGTTATTGGAGATGTGATTGTACATCGAGGTCGAATCCCAAATCTGATACACCATGAAATTGACTGTGTAAGTATGGAACTTTTTGGCGTTTTGAACCGTCACCAGCCCCGTCTCGGCGTCAAACTGCCAGTCCGAAACCGGCACTTCCTGGCCCGTCGTCCGGTCAAAGACCTGCCAGCGGTCCTTCGGATCATGGTTAGTGTCGATCTCGTATTTTTCACGAAAATAGTTGGCCATCGGGTCAATCTGAACCGTCTCCGACATTGCGGTGACATATTCTGACATCAAAAATTTCTGCGGCAGCTTGTCCCAGTTCTCACGGGGTCACTTCTGGTCCGCACGAACCAGGCAGATCGTCGAATAGACATCCAGCCACATATCGATCAGTGGGGCTGCAATATTATTCGTGACAGCGACGGTACCGCGTTGTCGCCCGAACTGATCGATATGGGGCTG
>JANQGW010000006.1 GCA_028282905.1 Sedimentisphaerales bacterium
CGTCGTCAAGGAACTCGGACCGGTTCTGGCGGCGGTCATGCTGGCCGGACGGGTCGGCGGCGCGTTGACCGCTGAACTGGGCACGATGAACGTCACCGAGCAGATTTCCGCCGTCCAGAGCATGGGCACCAACCCCGTTCGCTATCTGGTCGCCCCGCGTGTGCTGGCCTGTCTGCTGCTGACGCCAATCCTGATCGTCTATGCAGACGTGCTGGGTATTCTCGGCGGCTACTTCATCAGCGTCTTTCAACTGAAAATCAACGCCGGAGCCTACTGGAGCTTCAGCGCTACCGGCGTGGAACTGTGGGATATCGGTACCGGTATTCTCAAAGGTCTGTTCTTCGGTGGCGCCATCGCCCTGATTAGCTGCTACAAAGGCTTTACCTGTCGGGAAGGCGCCCAAGGCGTCGGCGAAGCCTGCACCGAAGCGTTTGTAGGCTGCTTTATCTCGATTCTGTTTTTGAACTATGTCTTTGCCGTCGTCCTCGACGCGATTTATAAAACCCTGTGGCCTGTCAGGTCGCTGCTTTAAAGGAAATACTGTTGTTGCGAAAAAACGTACAACCTGATGATGGCATTCTGGTCGCCCAAAACATTACCAAACAATTTGGCGACCGCGTCGTACTGGACAATATCTCACTGGCGGTCGAAGAAGGCAAGACCACCGTCATCATCGGCCCCTCCGGCTGCGGCAAAACCGTCTTCATGAAACATCTGATCGTACTGGAACGCCCAAGCAAGGGGCAGGTCTTTTTCAAAAATGATCGGATCGATGAAAAATCCGAGGCTGACTTAGCCAAAATCCGCACCAAGTACGGCTTCTGCTTTCAGATGGGGGCTTTGTTCGACAGCCTGACCGTTTACCAAAACGTCATCTTCCCAATTGAGCAGCATTTCAAAGTCACCGATTACAAGGCGCTGGCCGATCTGGTTAAGCAAAAATTGGCAATGGTCGGCATGGACGGTTTTCAGAACCATTACCCTGCCTCGCTTTCCGGCGGACAGAAAAAACGCGTCTCACTGGCCCGCGCCATCGCCCTAAACCCGGAAATCATCCTATACGATGAGCCAACGACCGGACTGGACCCGATTACCTCGGATGTGATTAACGAGCTGGTGCTCAAGCTCAAAAACGAATTGGCCGTTACCAGTGTGGTCGTGACGCACGACATGAAAAGCGCCTACAAAATCGCCGACCGCATTGTTATGTTCCATCAGGGCAAGATCATCGCCGACGGCGACGCCGACCACATCCGAAACCACCCGCACGATGTCGTCCAGCAATTCATCCACGGCAAAGTCGGCGAAGCCGAACTGGCAGCCCTACGCCTTGGCGGCACAAAATTCGAAACCCAGTTCCTCCCCGAAGACTTCCTGTAACCACTAATATTACACACAGTATCGTAGTTTTTGGATATTCTTTTTTAAGATTGAACATTTTCCCATAAAATGATAATGTAATAGGTGTAATAAGTTTAGCCGCAAAGGCAATTGGTTCAGTCGGACACAGGTAGCAAATGGATACAACCAAACACAACACAACACTGAACAAGACGATGGGATTGCTGGACGTGTTTTCCGTCGCCGCGGGGGCAATGATTAGTTCGGGTCTGTTCGTACTGCCGGCATTAGCCTGTCAAAAAGCCGGACCTTCCGCTATTGTCGCTTACATCATCGCGGCGATCCTGGTGCTGCCGAGCCTGCTCAGTAAAGCCGAACTGGCAACGGCCATGCCGCGAGCGGGCGGAACCTACTTCTATGTCGAACGCAGCATGGGCGCCTTATGGGGGCTTTTCTGCGGACTGGCCAACTGGTTTTCACTCGCGATGAAAAGCGCTTTTGCCATCATCGGTATCGCCCTGTTCGCCTCGTATCTGAGCGAAACATTCTTTGCCGGCGAATTAGCCGCGTGGATTCAAAAAGCTATTGCGCTGATCTGCTGCCTGCTGTTCGGCACACTGAATCTGGTCAGTGTCAAACACACCTCCCGCTTTCAAAACATCCTCGTCATCTTCCTGCTGGCCACCCTGTCGCTGTTCGTCATCGCGGGCATCGGGAAAGTCAGCCCTGAAAACTACTCAAACTTTGTCAAGGGCGGATCATTGACCGTTTTCGCCACCGCGGGCATGGTTTTCGTCAGTTACGGCGGCCTGACTAAAGTCGCCAGCATCGCCGAAGAAATCCGCCACCCCGGCCGCAACCTGCCGCTGGGAATGCTGCTGGCCTGGTCCGTGGTCAGCTTACTATACGCACTGGTTGTCTTCATCGCCGTCGGCGTACTGAACCAGCAGGCTCTGTCCGCCAGCAACGCCCCGATTTCCGCTGCGGCGGATGTCTTTCTCGGCAAGTTCGGTTTTGTCCTGCTGGGGTTTGCGGCCATGGCCGCCTATGTCACCACCGCCAACGGCGGCATCCTGGCCGCATCGCGTTCACCGCTGGCCATGAGCCGGGACCATCTGCTGCCGATGCCGCTGGCCCGCATCAGCAAACGCTTCGGCACACCCGCTCGCAGTATCCTGCTGACCTGCGGCTTCATGATTGTCGCGATGCTGTTTTTGAAGCTGGAACTGCTGGTCAAAACCGCCTCCACCATGATGATCCTGCTGTTTCTGCTGGACAACGCCAGCGTCATCATCATGCGGGAAAGCAAACTGCAAAGCTATCGCCCCCGCTTCAAAGCACCGCTGTACCCATACTTGCAGGCGGCAACAATTCTCCTCTATGTCCTGCTGCTGATTGATATGGGGCTGACTCCGCTGCTGATTTGTGCGGCTTTCCTGGTGTTCAGCGTCGTGTGGTACTACCTGTATGCCGCCCAGCACAGCAACAAGGACTCGGCGGTTATGCACATTGTCGAACGCGTCACCGATAAGCAGATCAAAACCCCCACGCTGGAAAATGAACTGCGAGATATCTTGATTGAACGCGACGAGATCATCGCCGACCGGTTTGACAAACTGATTCAGCAGTGTCCGATCGTCGATTTGGAAGGCCCGCAGCAGGCCGAAGAAGTGTTTAAAGAAGTCGCCGGCGTTTTGTCCGAACGGCTGGAAATCGCCGATAGCACGCTCTATGACCGATTTCTCCAGCGCGAAGCCGAAGGCTCAACCGTACTGGAACCGGGGCTGGCAATCCCGCATATCGTCATCGAAGGCGAGGCCCGCTTCGAAATCCTGCTCGTCCGTGCCGGCGACGGCATCACCTTCCCTCATGCTCCCGACCCGGTCAAGACCGTCTTCTTTTTGGCTGGCAGCAAGGACGAACGCAACTATCACCTGCGAGCACTGATGGCCATCGCCCAGATCGTGCAGGAAAAGGATTTCTATACCCGCTGGTACGCCGCCCGCGACACCGCCGCCCTGCGCAACCTGCTTTTGCTGTCCAAACGCAAACGCGACTCCATCTGACCAGTAACATTTTACTCAACTTTGTGCTTGCCATCGCCGTGACCGGTCCCTACAATGCGACCCTTTTGATAAGCAGGCAATCATGGCTACCCAAACACAAACAGACTGTTCGCAGCGGCCCTTTCACACAAAATGGACCCAGTTCCCCTTTTGCCCGGCCCGCTTTCCGTTCTTTTACGGCTGGGTCATCGTGGCCGTCTCGACCTTGTCCATTGTCTGCTCCATCCCCGGCCAGACCACCGGCGTCGGCGTCTTTACAGACTACCTGATCGCCGCACTGGAAACCACCCGCAGCCGACTGGCCACCGCCTACATGATCGGCACCTTCGCCAGCGGCCTGATTCTGCCGTATGCCGGAAAGCTGCTGGACCGCATCGGAATTCGCCTGATGAGCGTCCTGTCATCCGTCGGTCTGGCGGTCAGTCTGCTGATATTCACACAAACCGGAAGCATTAACAGCGCACTTTCAACAATCATCCCCTGGAAAGGCCTGCCCGTACTGGTTGCGGCGTTTTCTTTTCTGCTGATTCGATTTTTCGGTCAGGGCAACATGACCATGATCGGCCGCGTCGCGATGGGCAAATGGTTCAACCACTGGCGCGGCATCGCCACTGCCATCTCCGGCGTTCCGGTCGCGTATGCATTCAACGGCGCTCCGTGGCTGCTGGACAAACTCATCGAAGCCAGCGACTGGCAGAAAGCCTGCTTTATCATGGCCGCCGTTGTCGGCGTCGGCATGGCCCTGCTCGGGGCCTTATTTTTCCGTGAGCGTCCCGAAGACTGCGGACTGGTCATGGACGGCAAATTCATCGACCCAAAAGCCAATAAAAATACCGTCATCCATGCGATCCATAAGCAATTTACCAGAAGCGAAGCCGTCAATACGGTTTCATTCTGGGCGATTGCGCTGGGACTGGCCGTCCACGGTATGATCGTCACGGCGATTGCCTTTCACATCACTGACATTGGCGCCGAAATGGGCAAAACCCGCGACCAGGCACTGGTGATGTTTATCTATTCGAGCTTTATCTCAGTTCCCGCACGCTTTATTGTCAGCTACTGGGTCGATAATACGCATCTTCGGCTGCGATGGGTTCTGCTGTGGCAAGCACTGACCATCGGCGGCTATACAGCAGGTCTGATGTTTTTTGATACGACAGCGGGCCTATGGATTACCATTGTTTGTTTTGGCCTCGCCGGCGGTATCTGGGGCGTATTGTGCACCGTCGCATTCCCCCGCTATTTCGGACGTGATCACCTCGGGGCCATCAGCGGATTGAACATGTCGATCATGGTCATTGCCAGCGCCGTCGGCCCGGCACTGTTCAGCTTTGGAAAAGACATTCTCGGCAGCTATCGCAACGCCGCGGCAACCACATTGGTTCTACCGGCAGTCATTTTACTGCTGTCATTCTTCACCCGCAACCCGCAGAAAACGCTCAAGCCAACGCCGGCGTAACAGTCAACGACAAGACCATTCTTATTAGCGTGACAGCAGACCTGGAGTCGCTGAGATGGACGTGTCCAGTTGACCGGTATTGATGTTATAGCGAATCTTCGGGGTTCGTACACCATTGATAAAACACGGATTAGCCTCCGAACCGGTAATGGTCAGCCAGCCGTCATCCGACAACGCATTATATTCCAGTGTTTGCCCGGCAAAGACATCTCCCGGAGTGCGTTCAAATACAATGCCCTGATCGGTAAAGACCCGGCTCAGCTCGGTTTTGCCGTTGGAATCAGTTGCAAACTCCGCCTCAAGCCGCACGGACGCAACCTTGATTTCGCTCTCAATTTTACGATCCTTCAACGCCCAGTAATGGATTTCCATCGTGTCCTTTTGGCCGTCCGCTATCAGTTTTTGCGTGCCCAAATTCCACTGCAGCGTTTCAAAATCCCGAATCCGTCCAACACACGGCCGCTTCAAGTTGAAACCTTTGGAGGCCGATTCGCTGACAACGGCCTTGCTGTTGTCAAGCTCAATTTTACCCGGTCCGGTTGCGGTAACAATTTCATCAACCTGACTGTAATCGATCTTCTCGCAATTCAATTTCACATTAAACAACGTTTCTTCACCGCGTGTCTTTTGAGACTGCACATAGACATTGCCTTCGGTGATCGACATGTCATCAACGACAGTGTCGCCGGCAGCATCTTTATCGAAATTAACCACCAGTTTGTCGCCGTGAAGCTGGTCACGCTGAGTAAACAGCACCGTTTTCAGTAAACGCGTGGCGATCACGTTCTCCTGCAGAATCACCTGTTTGATCCCGCGATTATCGTTACCGGTAAACTGCGCATCACCATCCGCGGTGATCGTCAGCGGAATCCACGGCTCCAAAGACTCGGATGTCGGGTCTGCCTGCTGGTAATAGGTCACGCGAATCGGCCCGTGCGCCAACCCGGAGCCGGTTTCCAGATCATAGTCAATTTTTCGGGCCTCAAATTTCGCCGGCGGCTGTTCGGTAGGTGAAACGGTTTGCATGATTGCCTCACCGGTCGTCCGCAGCATCTTTGGATGCATCGCCCCGTCCGCATCCGGATGAAATTCAATCACCGCATCCGAAGAGGCAAAGTTTCCATCCGTCGAAGCAAAGCTGACATCGCCTTTCAAATCCGCCAACGCGATCTGGTTATTGGCAAAATGGAATACCGCCGAGTCCGACGTTGCCTGTGACGGCTTTTCCGCATCCAGCGACTCAAACTTCACATCGCCGTCAAGCCGGGCTTGGGAAATTGTATTTTCCCGTCCAAACTCCAATACCGCGGTCTCTGACTTGGTTTTCAGCGTACCGTTTTGTCGCAGTACCGCGTCCATACCGCCGGTCAGGTTGATCGTCTGAATCGCCGGTCCAGTTGTCTCCTGAGGCATCCGGGCAAACAGCAGATCCATTACGCCCTGAAAATTGATCTCGCTCGGTTCGGCACTTGGTCGCCTGGCGTTGCCAATCGTCACTTTGCCGGGGCCGGCAATATTGGCCCGGTCGGCCCGACGGTCCCAGAACACATTGCCGCTGGTTTGAATGCGGCTGTGAGACTGCTCGGCATTCAGCAGAATTTCCGGTTGCAGCGGGCTGGTAAACAGCCGCAGTACATCATCGGCGGGCGTATAGGTCAGCAGACCGCAATGGGCCAGTGTCTCACTTGAATCCGTAGCCGTCGGAACAATCCGGTCAATCCGAAGCGGTGCTCCGGACATCTCCAGCGCCACATCAGAAAGACTGATTTTTTCAGCGGTCGCAGACTGCGTCGGCATCGGCTTAATAATAATACCGCCGTCACATTTGACCACCACATCCCGCCCGGTTTCAGCCACCGGTGTCGTATCGGTCTTCGCGTCAGCAACCGCAATTTTTTTCTCAGTCGTTGATGTCGGCGACGTCGAATCAGCCTTCGCATCATCATCCATACCGGAAAAATCGATGTTCTGAATATTTACCCGGTCCGCACCGGAAACAACCAGCTCTTTGCCGTACTGAATCTCAACATTATCCTCAATCGTACACAGATAGAAATTTGATTCCTCAGTTTCTTTGCCGGCAGGTTTGTCTTTGGGCGAAGCTGCCGCCGGTGTCGAAGGCGAATCCGCAGAGCCAGACTTGGATTTTGAGCCATCATCCAATGCTGCAAACTCTTTGAGGCGTAAATATTCCAAGTCACGCAGGTGCAGGTATTCGATTTTGCCGACAGCCGTATTGAATATTAAATCCAGCCCGAATCCGTCCATCTGCATCTGCGGTGAATCAATACGCACCGGCCCATTGGTCGTAAACTCCGACCGCTCACTGCTGAACAACAGATCGTCCATATAGATAAACGTCTCACCCAACCGGTCACCGGTAATCGGCTTGACATGAATCACAACATCCTCATCCAGTTGTGCATCCTTGGGAATATTCGAAGAACTTCCGGGGTCCATTTGAAGAATTCCCCGCTTCGAATCAATCCGACAATGATAATCCGGACGGTAAAAAATGATATAAGGCTCTTCCACTTCCCAGCGTGTCCGCCCCTGACCGGGGTTAAGAAGCTTTTTAAAGCCTAATGCAGCCACGGGTTCTTTGGTTACCTTATCAACCTCGATATACTGAGTCTCACCGCTATCAATGATCTTAACCTCACCGATTTTTGGTGAATCTCCCCCCTTTTTCGGCATCTCAATATCCGGTGACTCCGCCTCCCGCTGACCAGTCAACGGAACCTGATCCATCTGCTTCGTAACGATAAAATATCCCGCCCCCACGGCGATCATCGCGATTGCTGTTATCAGAAATTTTCTCATTTTCCATCCGTTCAATTTAAAATTGATGTTTCTATCACGTTCACACGCGATAACGCTCCATCAGCGGCTCCCACCGTTGCGACTTCTTGAGAATGGATTCGATCACCTCGGCCACGGCGCCGCTGCCGCCGGGACGATGCGTAATATAATCGGCCGCGTGTTTCAGTTCTTCAGCGGCATTCGCCACCGCCGCACCAAACCCGGCCCGTCTGACCAGCGGAATATCCATCAGGTCATCACCAATACAGGCCACCTCGGCCGCTGTCAAGCCTAATGTGTCCAGCAACTGCTCGAACGCAGGCAGTTTTTTCAGACACCCCTGCATCACATGGGTTATCCCCAACTGTTCCGCGCGAAGTGTCGTACAGGCGGTATCCCGGCCGCTGATTATCGCCGTTTCCAGCCCGGCCCGCTGCCACATTTTGATCCGGTGACCGTCCATCACATGAAACCGCTTGCTTTCGGTCCCGTCCGAATGCACAATGATGCCGCCGTCGGTCAGCACACCGTCCACATCCAGTATCAGCAGTTTAATTTCCGCGTATTTTGGCTCTCTCATACAATCTATCCTACGACCTTAATCGCTACAATATCCTGAACATCAATTAATCCGACTGGCCTGTCATCAGCATCCACCACCGGCAGTTCGTCAATCCGGTATTTATGGAACAGTGCCGTCGCCTCAGCGGCCAGATCTTTGGCACCAATTCGTTTGCAGTCGGCGGTCATCAGTTCCGAAGCCTTCTGATCAAAGACTTCAGCACCACCGTGCGCCATCGCACGCCTCAGGTCCGCATCGGTAATAATCCCCGCCAGTTTGCCTTCACCGTCAACCACCATCACCGCACCGCGGCGTTTAGTCGATTCGTTCTTAGTCAGCATCTGCTGCATCGTATCGTCCATGCCGGTCAACGGCAGTGATTCGCCGGGCTTAAACCACATGGTCTGCTCGACCGTCATCAACTTGCGTCCCAGGGCACCCGCCGGATGGAAACGTGCGTAATCTTCCGCACTGAAATTACGAGCCTTCATCGTCGTCAAGGCCAGTGCATCGCCCAGAGCCAGCATACAGGTCGTCGAAACGGTCGGTGCCGCCCCGTGCGGGCACGCCTCGTCCAGCATTCCCATACTCAACACTACATCGCTATGAACGGCCAGACGCGACTTCGCATCACCAACGATCGAAATCAATTTAATCTCTCGCTGCTTGAGCGGCTCAATCAACCGGACAATCTCATCACTTTCACCACTATGACTCAGCGCCAGCACAATATCCGTCGTCTGAATCCGCCCTAAATCACCGTGTACCGCTTCGGCCGGGTGCAGGGAATGGCTCGCCGTTCCCGTCGAGGCCAAAGTTGCGCTGATTTTGTTGCCAACGATGCCGGCCTTGCCCATACCGCTGACAATCACCGAACCTTCGCAGGCCAGAAACAGTCGGATCACTTCTTCAAAGGCGGGTGTGCGTATGAGACTCTTCAACGCCGTCACCGCATTGCCTTCAACCTGGATCACATTTTCCGCAAAGTCAATATCAATCGCCTGTTCGTTTGTCGCCGGTTGCTGTGTGTTCACATCTGTCATCGTCAATCCCTTTTACATTTTAACCACACTGCCGCGTTCATCATAGCAGACCATCTTCAATGCCCCGACCTGTCCCAGCCAGTCAGCACTGATGGTAATCACTTTTTCTGAATCCTTTTCAATCTGTGCCAGCACACCTCGCCGTTTGTTCAGCAGAAAGTCCGCGATGTCCGCCGACACCGTCAGTTCAATCGTTCGCACCTGCTGCCGTGAGGCAGCATGACGAACCATCCGCAAAATTTCAATCGCCTGCGATTCGCAGCTTTTGACAAATCCCTGCCCCCCGCAATGCGGACATTTCAGATACGTACTCAATTGCAGCGATGGCCGCATCCGCTGGCGCGTCAGTTCTATCAAACCAAACGCACTCATCCGCAGCGCCCGCGAACGGGCACGGTCCGCCCGCAGCCCCTCACGGAAAATCTTCTCAATCTCCCGGCGGTGCTTGCTGTCCCGCATATCAATAAAATCACAGATGATCAGCCCACCCATATCCCGCAGTTTCAACTGCCGCGGAATCTCTCTGGCCGCTTCCTGGTTGATCTTAAACGCCGTCTGTTCGGCATTGGACTGCTTGCGGTACTTGCCGCTGTTAACGTCAATCGCCACCAGCGCTTCGGTCTGCTCGATCACCAGCGATCCACCGTTTTTCAGGCTGACATGGCTGGACTGAATCCGTTCGATTTCCTTTTCCAAATTGTACTTATTAAACAGCGGGCTTTTGCCTTCATAATAGGTCGCCCGACGTTTCAGCCGCGGCTGGACAATCGACAAAAAATCGCGAATCTTCCGGTGAATCTGTTCATTGTCACACAGAATCGTGCGGATAGAACTGTCGAAAATGTCTCGCACCGTTCGGATCGCCAGATCGGATTCCTGATAGATCTCCGCCGGAGCCTTATCGCTGTCGCCCCGCTTGTTAATCACCTTCCACAATCGGGACAGATAGTTAATATCGCTTTGAAGCTCACGTTTCTTGGCCAGCATCGCGGCGGTACGAATAATAAAGCCCACATTTTTGGGCCGGGAAATCGACTCAACCACATCCCGAAGCTTTTTTCGCTCGTCTTCGCCTTCAATCTTCTGCGAAACACCCACACCACTCATCCACGGCATCAGCACCAGGTATTTGCCCGGCAGCGAAATATACGTCGTCAGCGTCGGCCCCTTGGTATTGATGCCTTCTTTGGTAACCTGGACAATAATCTCCTGTCCCTTTTTCAGACACTTCTGAATCGGCGGCCGCTTGGCTAATGCCTGTCGGCGGCCGATGTTCTCCACAATATCCTTTTTCCCAAAATATCGTGGATGCACATCGCTGATATGCAAAAAACCGTTCTTATCGGCGCCGAAATCGATAAACGCCGCCTGGATGCCCGCCTCGATATTGACAATCTTACCCTTGTAAATATTGCCGACATGACTGGCCAGATGGAATCGCTCTGTATAAAGCTGATCCAGCGTGCCGTTCTCAACGACGGCAACGCGACACTCCTCCCCTTCGGAGACATTAATTAGCATTTCTCTTGACATGATTCTCTTGGTTCTCCCTTAAATTGCGGTACGTCTGTCTGCCAGTGGATTGCCGTGCGTCGGACAGGTTCTTTCAGCATCTCAGCCGAAATCCCCATCCACTGCATCAACTCATCGACACGAACGGTCCCCGCCTGAGATACCCGGCAGGCCACCTCAATCCGGTCATCGGTGAACTCCAGTCGTTCGACAAAAGGTGACAGATCAAACGTCTCCCATTTTCTTTTCTTGGCCCGGTAACGCTGAATCTCGATACAACCGCCATCTGCTAATGCCTCCCGACAAGCAGTTAACCGGTCCCGGTCAGGCGGTTCGCTGACGTTGAAAACATATTCAACCCCGGCGGCATAAAACACCTGCTTGCCCTCAACGCATTCGACATCCACAATCCGACAGCCATTCGGCAACTGCGTCTGAACCGACCTGCTCATTGCCTGAAGATCAATCGGCGCATCGGTCGAAAGCCCGGCGCAAATGCGTTCAACGGATGATTGCGTCCCGACACTGCGTGCCAGAGGAATCGACATCCGCGGACGCGGATTGAACCCCCCGGAAAATGTCAGCGGCAAACCCGCACGCACAAACGCCCGCTGGAACAGGGTCAGTGTTTCCTGATGTGACAAATACGCCAATCTGCCCTGTACCTCAAAGTCCGCCGTCAGCGTGTATCGTTTTTCTTGCATGGACCACTAATGTTTTATTGAAAGTCTCGTCAACGGCCACCAAGACCATCAACGTTTATCATTCTAAATTCTTATTCAACTCACTGCTTAACACTCGAAAGACAAGAAATCAAATATTCCAAACAACATCTTGTCATTCCGGGCGAAGCCGAGGAATCTATTTAAACAGCTATCCCGACGCAATCGGGATTCCTCAATTTTTCTTTTTACTCTTTGATTTATAATTTTACGTCAAAATGTTTCCGGCAAAATGCGGGTCGCCGCATCACGCAGGAAGTTTTTAATCTGACGGGACGAATCCATCGTCAGCACCTCGCGAGCCAGTCTGTTGCATTCTTCAATCGTTACCGACCGGATAATCTTTTTCACTTCCGGAATCATCGGCGGCGCCAGGGACAACGTCCGCACGCCCATCCCCAGTAGCAGCATGATAAATTCCGGATCGGATGCCACTTCACCGCAAATACTCAGATCGATCCCGCCCCGGTGAGCATCCTGAATGATGCTGCGCATCAACTGGATCACCGCCGGTTCCGCCGCCGAAAACAATGTCGAAACATGTTCATTGGCGCGATCCACCGCCAGTGTATATTGAATCAGGTCATTGGTGCCAATACTGAAGAATGCCGATTCGTTTGCCAGCAGCGGCGCCGTCAGCGCCGAACTGGGCGTCTCAATCATAATCCCCACCGGCATATCTGCCTTGTAGGGCACGGCATATTCATCAAGGTCTTCCATCACGTCACGCAAAATCATCTTCGCCTGACGCAATTCCTGCAAATTCGTAATCAGCGGAAACATCACCCGCACATCGCCTAATACTGACACCCGCAGCAGCGCCCGCAACTGCGTCTTAAACAGCGTCAGATCCTGCAGGCAGTACCGAATCGAGCGCAGCCCCAATACCGGGTTCGCCTCGTTCGCATGCCAGCCGGCGTGCGGAAGCTTGTCGGCCCCTAAGTCCATCGTGCGAATCACCACTGGTTTGTCGTCCATAACGCGAATCGCCTCGGCATACGCGTTATAGTGGTCTTCCTCGGTCGGTTCCTGCCCGCCGTAAAGATATAAGAACTCGGTACGATACAGGCCGATACCGTCACCACCCTTTTCAAGAACCTGCTCAGCCTCATCCGGAAATTCAATGTTGCCCAAAATCCTGACCCGCAAGCCATCCCGCGTTTCAGCCGGCAACTCCCGCAACTGGCCCAACTGGTGGACAAACTGCGTCATTTGCTGGGCATACACGTCATACTGCTTGAGCGTATCAGCATCCGGGTCGATAATCACCACGCCGCGGTTGCCGTCAACAATCACCACGCAGTCCGGCGGAATTTCCGACGACATATCGCCAAGTGCCACCACAGCCGGAATACCCAGCGAACGGGCCACGATCGCCGTATGGCTGGTCCGACCGCCCTTTTCCGTCGCGAAGCCCTTGACAAATGACTTGTTAAAGCCGGCTGTCTGCGTCGGTGTCAGATCTGCGGCCAAAATCACCACTTCTTCAGCCAGGTGGTTGAGGTCTTCCTGCTTTTTACCAAGCAGGTGGGTCAGCAAACGCTTTTCAATATCAAAAATATCCGCCGCACGCTCACTGATATACGCATCGTCAATCCCTGCGAAATGCGAAGCGATCTCCCGCAAAATCGTGGAAACCGCGTACTCGGCTGTCACCAGGTCATTGGAAATGAAATCGGTAATGCGCTTACGAAAACTGCGATCCTTCAAAAAACGCATGTGAACTGCAAAGATATCCCGGATTTTGCCTTCCTGAATATCTTGGGCGGACTCGATACCCTGCAATTGATCGATGGCACTGCTGAACGCCTTACGCAGCCGCTGAATCTCTGCGGACCGCTGCGAGGCCATAATCGAACGCCGCGGAATCCGGTAATCCTTCGAATCGACCACCATCGGCTTGGCAATCGCAATGCCGGGCGAAACCGCAATACCTTTCCTGATTTCCATCGGGTGTTTATCCTTCCTTCTCGCTCACAGCCGTCGAATCATCTGAAAATTCGCATTCCACCAGCGCATGCAGTGCTTCGGCAGCCTGCCGGGCATCCGTCCCGGACGCCTGTATCTTTAAACGCGAGCCGCAAGTGGCGGCAAGCATCATGACCTGCACAAAACTCTTGGCATCAACAGAAACATCCTCATGGCTGACGGAAATCTCCGAGGAAAACGTGTTCGCCAAATCCACAAACAAACCGGCCGGGCGCATGTGCAGCCCTTCGGGATTTTTAATCGTTACCTCAGTTTTGTATGTTGATTCAGACATCCGTCAGTTCTCGTCGTTTCAATCGTTTTCTTTGTTTAATGTCACCGGTCATTACTCCAGCGACGAATCATCGGCGTCTTTGACGGCTTCAACCACGTCATCAACGCTTTGGGCCTGCCGCAGAAACCGACGGAAATCATCTTTCTGCAAATTCTTAAAAATTGTCTCCATCGCCTGCAGATGCTTATCCGGGTTATCCGCCGGACTCAGCAGCAGAAACACCGAATACACCGGCTGCTTATCCAGCGAGGTAAAGTCAATCCCGTCCGCCGAGCAGCCGATCGCCGCGATCGGATCGGTAATACCGTCATGTTTAACGTGCGGCACTGCCACGCCTTTACCAATACCGGTACTGGCTTCGTTTTCACGCTTAATCACCGCTTCAGCCAGCGTGTCAGCGTCTTTTTTCTTAATCTTCTTCGCTGTGCATAACGCTGCCGCCAATTCTTTAATCACCGCGTCACGGTCGGTCGATTCCAGTGAAGCGACAATGGCGTCGGTACATATAATATCCGCTAACTTCATAATGTCTCCTTGATCATAGAGCACACCCGTTGAACTGGAACATCGCTCTTTAATCAGTTCAGTGGTTCGGCGACGTCTTAAGCAACGTCTTCTTCGGACTCCGTCTCCATGGCAGCCGCCTGACGCATCTGCTCAATCTCAGCAGCAGAATGCTTATGGCTTCGCTGTTTTTCCTTGGCTTTTCTCAACTGACGTTCCAGCTTGTGAATCGCCATATCAATGCAGGTATAGGTATCATCGCCAACTTCCTTGGCAACCAGCAGGTCGTTATGTTCAGCATGAACAATCACTTCCACACACTGTTGACCGCCGTCGTTGCCGTCAACGATCACTTCAATCTGTGAAATGCTGTCAAAATAACGCGGCAGTTTCTCGACCTTTTCCTGGGCGTGCTGCTTAATCGCGTCTGTTATTTCGATGTGTTTACCGGTCATGGTAAAAAGCATCAGTACCTCCGATTTCTCTTAAAAAATAATTTCCGTTTTTTTGTTTTCAGTTATCCTGTTCAGATTCCTGTTGAGACTCATGTTTAGCAGCCTCAAACGCTAAATGCTCAGCCGGCGTAATCACACCGCCGCTGATAATATATCGCAACGCCTCTTCAATCGACATATCCAGATCGATCGTCTCGTCTTTCGGCGTCATAATCACGTACCCGGTAAACGGCGTCGGCGATGTCGGCACAAACACCGTCAAAAAATCCGTATCCAGCGTATTGACCACTTTTTTTAATCCACTGCCGGTCACCAGGCCAATCGACCAGGTTCCCTTCCGTGGATACTGAAAGGCAACCACCCGGCTAAATGACAGGCTCTTTTTGGCAAGCAGAAAATCCGTCACCTGCTTAATATGAGGATAGACCTGCTTGACCAGTGGCAAGTTCGCCAGAGCCCTTTCGATCATGTGCCACAGTGTCCGTCCTACAACACTGGCTAAAAACGCACCGATCATGCAAACGCCGACAATCGCGACAAGAAATCCGGTGATTTGCCCGCGGCCTTCAACCCAAAAATCCTCTGCAACCGCGATCCGGGTGCCGTTAATTATATCTTCATCTTGAATCCGTTGTTCAATCTTATCTGTGTCACCGACAAGCTGCGGGTTTTCAGTGATCGCATACGCCCGCTTATCCTCGTCGGTTATCGCCGGATACCATTCAAACGAGGTCACCAAACCGCGAACCACCCCGCGGTTAATATGGACACTGACTTTCTCCTGGATGAACAGATAACACTGCCAAAAGATCCAAATCGTCAGGATCGTCGGCAGCAGAGCAGCCATCCCCCTGAAGAAATATGTCCTAAAATTTCCAAGTGCTTGCATCGCGGCTTACACTGTCCCTGGCATATTCGCCGTAAAATATCGTAAATATCACATTCGTGATAGTTTTTTACCTGATTAGAAGACTGCACATCTTCTCTATAATTGACCATGATATTATGGACTGAATTTGTCAATTCGTCAATAAAAATCTAACTTGAAAGCGACTCTCGACGATGTGCGCCCGTCAGGTGAACCGCCATACCGGGAACAGAGGCGAAAATCCACGTCAAACGCTGACACAAGGCCAAAGCGATGACCGCTTCTTTCTCAGAACCCGTAAACTGGACAAATAGAAGCACTAATCCTCCTTCCAAAATCCCAATCCCGGCGATACTAACCGGAATCGAACCAACCACCCAAATTAGTGGAAAAAAGACAAAATAATACCGAAGTGCGGCATCCATCCCCAAATCCCGACCAATCAGCCAGTAGGACAAAATCACCATGCTTTGCAGAAATATCGTCACACCCAGCCCAAAAACGAGCAGCATCGGGTGACGATAATACACCAGCATCACTTCCTTAAACTGAGCCAAGACATGTGTAAAATGCCCATAAATCTTTTTGAAAAAAGATTTTAAATCGAACAATCCGCCTAAAATAAATACCAACCCCACACCAATCATCAACAGAAGATAAAGGTTTGCACCCGAAAGTGGATATTTTTCAAAAAACTCCCCAATCGCCCCGGAACCTTGCCGGCTGATTTGAATAACGCCCTTACCCCGCATAAAAATAAAATAACCGGTCAAAGCCAGGATAAACGTTGAAGCCAGCCCCATCACGCGATCCACAAGCACACCGAGAGCCGCTTGAAGCCGTTTATGGCTATATTTTGCGACGTACCAAGCCCGAATCAGGTCACCGCCAACAGCACTTGGCATAAAATTCGTGAAAAACTGCCCCAAAAAGATGAGTTTTATAGCCATAAACAATGGAACATCAATTTTTTGGGCACGCATAAACAGCCACCAGCGAAACCCGATCAGGCATTGAGCGCCGGAATACACCAGGCACGATAACAGTAACACAGCGATATGAAGCTGCGAAAACGTCGCCTTTAACTCGGAAAAAGTCAAATCCTTGAAGATCAACCAGCAGGCGAAGGCCGCCACCGACAGCCGCAGCACCAGCGACAGATAAGATGAGTGTTTCTTATTTCCCTCGTTTGCCAAAGGTAATTCCCTAAAATTTACGTATCACCGGCATCCTGCAAATTATTGTACCAACGGCATCTTGCCGCCATCGCGGCCAATCAGATTAAATCTGCCCGGAACCAGCAACTCATAAAGCCGTTCAACGCCAGAAATAACACAAAAAGTCTTGTTTTTGCATACAATAGCGTGTAAAAGGGGCTATTTCAACAGGATTTCACAATTACCATCGTGTATCGTCGTATATTAATTGAAGTTATCGTCAGAACACGGTCGTTTTATTATAAAATTTTTCATTAACACTTTACTGTGGAGTAATACCATGGGTGCAAGCAAAGAAATCGAAGAAGGCCTGAATTTCACGCCAAAGTTCGACACGAACGGACTGATTACCGCTATCTCGCAGGATGCCGAAACCGGCCAGGTCCTGATGGTGGCCTATATGAATGACGAAGCCCTGAAACTGACGCTGCAAACAGGCAATGCCGTCTTTTTCAGTCGCTCCCGTCAGAAACTCTGGAAAAAAGGCGAAGAATCCGGCCACGTCCAGAAAGTTCAGCAGATTCTCGTGGACTGCGACCAGGACTGCCTGATTCTCAAGGTCACCGTCGATCAGGGCCAGTGCCATGTGGGTTATCAGTCCTGTTTCTATCGCGCCGTCAAAGGCGGCAGCGAAAACGACATGGAACTAATCGCCGAAAAAGTCTATGACCCCAAAGCAGCCTACAAAAATAAATAAGACAGTTTTGGCTTTTTGACATGCAAAGTCAACCCATCAACAAACCCCAAAGGCGAACCACCCGGTTCGCCTTTTTTGTACAAAAAATCCTCAAATTCCCAACAAAATCTGTAACACTTTGCCCCTCGCTGCGTCTTCACTAACGAACGAAGAGGTATTTTACGAAAGGAATATGACGATGGCACACACAATCTCTGAAAAAAGCGGTATCGCCTGTCTGCTGCTGATGCTGCTGGTAGCGATCCCCGGCCTGCATCGGTTTTACGCCGGTAAAGTCGGTACCGGCCTGCTGTTCCTGATCACATTAGGAGGCTTCGGCCTCTGGTGGTTGATCGACCTGATCTTTCTGGTCACCGGCACCTTCACCGACGCCGAAGGACGCCCCATCAAACTCAGCAAATAAAAAACAGTAATATCACCCGTCAATCCAAAAGCGTGCCCCAAAAGCACGCTTTTTTTATGAAAACTAAAACGCCCCCTGGAACTTTATTGGGTGCAACCAAAAATGACTCTTCGCATTGTGTGTAAATAACGTGTGCCTTGCATCGTAAACACTGGAAAAACACTATTAAAAACGGCCCTAATAATCTCTAATGCCCTCATTCTAAGATCGAGACAATTAGCCAGTTATTCTTGACATTGGCTTTAGAATCTGTATAATGAACTTTTCATCTCGGATAAAGCATCCATGCGTGAGGCACCCTTTTTTCAACGAATATCGAAAACTAAATTTCGACAGGAGATTGAAGGTGAAAAAGTTAATCTTAACAGCCCTACCCTTATTTTCATTTCTTTTTTGTGAGCATCTTTTTGCGTGGAGTTACAATCTTGATATTGTAGAATTTGGGGAGGTAGACTCCATGTACCGAATACAGCAAAATACGGATTACGCTGTATTCGGACGACAGGAAGCCGCTATTTTTCAGGGCGTATATGGATATGACATATCTAACGAAGAAGAATTTTTGATAACAGAAAGTCATCCAAATTACCCCCCCCGCCTTTCACCCGGCAGTAATTTTTGTATCTGGACTGAAATGTCAGACATCAACCTTCACGGTTATAATTTGGATACGCGGCAGGGGTTTACGATACCCGAACCCAATGGCATTTATATGGATTCAGCAAGAATTGACGGTCAATATATCGTTTACAAGAACAACGATATACCGACAGGCAAGCTCAAGGGATATGACATCGTCACAAAACAGGAATTTCTAATAACCGCAAACGATGTATATTATTACAATATGGACAGAACCTTCCTGGCGGGGAACTATTTGATTTATTACGATATGATGAGTATGTGGCTGTACGGCTATCAGATGTCAACACGCAGCGATTTTTTGATAACTTCAAATATGGTTGACACCATGAATTTACAAAATAACGGTCGGTTCGCAGTATGGACAGAAACGGGCCCTCCGACAACCCTGAAAGGATTCGATCTGTCTTCGAAAAACGAGTTTGTAATTGCTTCAGATTTTACTACGACAGGCTCAATCACCCTGTCGAGGGAAAACGACTATCTTGTTTGGGTTGAGGGCACCATGCCTTATGAGTTGCATATTTATGAGCTTAACACAAAGCAGGAAACCATTATTGAACAAAGTTATATCGACACCATGTTTTTGGGAAACAATGGCAGATATGTAGTCTGGAAAGGGGATAACAGCGGCGGTGCTATTTATAAACTCTACGGCTACGATCTGGCAAATCAGGAACAGTTTTTGATCAGCCCGCATGATGTTTTTACGCATAACATATCGATGGCCGATAGCAGTGATTACCTTGTTTACAAATATATGGATAGCATGACTATGAATCATTATTTTTATGGTTATGACCTCGCAAACAGAAATGAGTTTTTGATAGACAACATGGACGCTCAATATGCGAATATCGAAGGAGATTTCGTTACATGGCAAACAATGAGTCCAAATACAAGCTGGTATGGCGGGCGAATTTATTCAGTGATGAACGATGTATGCGGTGACGCTTTAGATGTTCAGTCGGGTCAGCATTATAACGGAACGACAACAGGAGCACTTGGCAGCGATATCAGCAGTTGTACATATAATGATGTTGCCGATGTTTGGTATCGCTTTGGCCCAACGGCCGGTGGTGAATATACGATCAATGTCGAGAGCGGCAGCTTCGACACAGCGCTGAGTCTTTATCAGGCCTGCGGCGGAGACGAATTGTCCTGCAACGACGATTACAATCTGCAGAGCACGAATTCGCAAATCACCGTGGATTTGGTTAAAGGAAAAGATTATTATATCCGTGTTTCCGGCTTTGACGGTCAATCAGGTGATTTCGATCTGTTTATTATGGACGGTTCATGTTCAGGCCCCATTGCGAGCGATCTAAACTCGGACTGCAAGGTCGATATGAGTGACTTGGCAGTCTTTGTGTCCGAATGGCTTAGTTGTAATATCGTGCCAACGAATAATTGCTGGCAGTAATCAGCGTTTAGAGCATTTCAAGTAAAGATGTGGCTGCTTAGGCCGTCACGAGGACGAGTCCGGCAAGGTGAAAAACGCAGCCTATGCTATTCATAGGCGAGTATTTTCAACGACGCCGGGCGAAGCCGCAGTAGGCATAAGCGGCTGCATCATTTCTTGACATGCTCT
>JANQGW010000052.1 GCA_028282905.1 Sedimentisphaerales bacterium
GTATTCTCAGTAAAAGACGTCAGGCGGATATAGCCGATGCGGTTATCCGGGTCAATCAGGTAGTCCCATTCGCCTTCGGGCGTGCGTGTCCAGCCGCGAAGCGGATCGACGACGATTTTCGCACGGGTAATCGAGACGTCCCAGACCTTGCCGGTGGAGGGCCGGCGAATCGTCAGCAGCACCTTGGTGCCCTTGGGGCCGGTAATCTTGCTGACCGCACAGTAGATGGTCATGTCGTCGGTCGATTCACCATCAACGGCAATAATTTCATCGTCAGCATCCAAACCGCTTCGATAGGCGGGTGTGTCGGGCAGCAGGCTGCCGATTTTCAGGACGCCGGTTGCCTTGGAAATTTCCACGCCTATACCCGAGAACTGCTGGGTCATGGACTTTTCAAAATCCTTGACGTTCCACGGCCAAATCAAGTTGGTGAACGGGTCCAATGCCGAAAACGATGCCTCTGTAAATTGGGCAATCAATACTTCCTGAGGCAGCCGGATCGTTTCGGCACCGAGGGCCAGCATATCCTGAAACAAGTCGCCCAGAGTCTCGGAGGTAATTTCCTTACCGGCTTCGATATCCAGTTCCACCTGACGCAGCATAGCGTTAATACCGTCGGTCCATTGGGCCACCGACATGGGCGATGCCGCCCAGGCTAACTCCTCCTGGGTGCGTTCCAGCACAGTGCCGATCAACAGACAGCGTTTGAGACCCTTACGAGTCATTTCACCGCAGTCGTCCAGAGTCGCCACATAATTATTTTCCAGCAGATGCAATGCCCGCAGGAACATGGCCACGGTGATATCTTCGTAGCGTTCCTTGGCGGTTTCGCCGCAACTGCTGTCCTTAAACGACAGTTCCACGGTTGCCAGTCCGGTCAATTCCTCGGATTTGTCGCGGTAGGCTTCATTATCCTCATGCAGTGCTGTCAGCCAATAATAGTTGTAGGTGTAGGCATCGAGCCATTTGCCCTGTTGTTCGTTCTCATCCGCCTGGGTCTGCATCTGCTTGAGCATTTTGCGAACGAACGGATCGTTTAAAACTTTGTCCTTCTGGTCTTCGTCAGCGTACTCACGGGCACGCACGACCGCCAGCATGGCATCGCCAATATCATTGGCATCATAAACGTCTTTTCCGGCGGCTTCTTTCTCCACCTTTTGCAGTTCATCCAGTTGTTCCTGATACGCGGCAAGTCTTTGGTCCTGCCGGTACTGCTGCAACTGATCGTGTCCGTCCAGCAATGTCTTGAGCTGGTCAGCCTGCGGGGAATCATCCTGATCGGCCAAGGTCTGGCGGGCCTGATCAAACTGTCCCAGACAAACTTTTTCAACCGCAGCGGCAAAACCATTGGTTTCGGCAACCTGTTCCAGTGTCAGCGGCGATTGCGTTTTAATTTGAGGCGGCTGCGAAGGGGGTGCGGACTGCTCGCTATCGCAGGAGCTTCCGGCCACCATCAGCAGGCACAATACGGTGGTAAAGCAAAACAGAAATGTTTTGGGGCTTGTCGTTTTCAAGGGACTCAACTTTCAATATAATCAATAATTACTATAAATCCAAACAGGCAGGGCAACACCATGGCCGCCCTGCCGGAAGTTATCCCATCATCGATCGACAGTATCGACCAACACGTCTTACATGCATTCGCCGGCTTTGCCGCAGCAGCCCAGCACCTGCAGTTTGTGCTTGACCATATCCTTGATTGCTTCACGAGCGGGGCCTAAGTATTTGCGAGGATCAAACTCAGCGGGAGTTTCCGCATAGACCTGGCGGATTTTCGCAGTCATCGCCATACGCAGGTCGGTGTCAATGTTGACCTTGCAAACGCCCATCTTGGACGCCTTGGTGATAGCTTCTTCCGGTACGCCCATCGCATCAGGCATAGCACCGCCGTACTTGTTGATCAGGTCTTTAAACTCTTTGAGAACGCTGCTGGAGCCGTGCATAACCAGCGGGAAACCGGGCAGCTTTTCGCCGATTTTTTCGACAACTTCAAAAGCCAGTTTCGGTTCGGTTTTGAACTTGTAAGCACCGTGGCTGGTACCGATGGCAACTGCCAGAGAATCAACGCCGGTGCGTTCTACGAATTCAACCGCCTGATCCGGGTCGGTCAGGTGGTTCATGACGTCTTCTTCGCTGATACCGACAACATCTTCTTCGATACCGCCGAGCTGGCCCAGTTCCGCTTCGACAACCACGCCGTGGTCGTGAGCGTAGTCAACGACCTGCTTGGTCAGGGCGATATTGTCTTCGAACGAGTGGTGCGAGCCGTCGATCATGACCGAGGTGAAACCATCATCAACACACTGTTTGCAGGTTTCAAACGTATCGCCGTGGTCCAGGTGCATACAAATCGGAATATCCGGATTTTCTGCAACAGCAACGTCGATAATCGCCTTCAGATAGCTCATGCTGGCATACGAACGGGCGCCGCGGGAAATCTGCAGAATCAGCGGGGCTTTTTCTTCGGCGATGGCCGCAACGATGCCCTGGGTGATTTCCATGTTGTTCACGTTAAAGGCACCAATGGCATATCCGTTTTTATACGCCATTTCGAACATTTTTTTGGAGTCAACTAAAGCCATACTTTCTCCTTGTACTCTCAGGTTACAATTTTTTACTACGTTTTAATTTATTCCGGGTTCAGCCCGGAGTTATCCGCTTTCTTATATCAACAATGTATGTTTTTGGTTTAGTCTTCAGTCCGTGCACCCGTCAGGCCGGAATATTTCCGTGATCCGACGGCCAATTCCTTCACACCCTGCGGCCAGATGCTGAACAAAATCGAGTTACGCCGCAACGATTCATCCGTCGAAATGCTGACGGCATAAAACATCCGGTGGTACTGTCGAATAATCGTCAGATCGCTGCGAACTGATTCGCCAAAATCGAAGTTATATTCCTGTGAGAAGGTCGCCGTATAACGCGGGGTCAGGCGATAGGTAATCGCCGCGACTACAGAATGCGACCCTTCTTCATAAACACCATCAGTGGCATCGGCAATAATGACCGGACGCAGGTACCGAGAACCCAGGTAATAACTGATATCCGGGTAAACATAGCGGCTGACACCCACATCCAACTGCTGGATATGACCGGCGTCGATGTCATAATTGACATTACCAAGAAACGACGTCGCATCCGTCACCCGCCAGGCAAATTCACTGGTAATCGTATCCCGCACGATACCGTAATAACTATCCATACGACGCATCAGCAATGGAATCGATGGGTCATTGTAAATGAACGCCGCCGGGCCATAGGTGCTGGGCATACCGATAGAATCGGATGCGTCATCGGACACCCAGGTACCCTCCACGTCCCAGCGAATCCAATCCAAAGTCCGCAGATTGGCTTCGCTGCCGCGATGGGTCTGCCATCGCTGTGAAACGCCGACATGCACCGTATCCCGCATATCAACCGCATCGTCACTGCCCTCATACAGAACCGCCTCAACATACGGCGTGACAATGTGTCGCAAACCGTTCAAGTCCCACAGTTTGGACTGAACGTAAGGGTCTTCTTTCCAGAACATCGTCGAAGCCCGCAAGCCAACTTCGCCCAGGAAGACGTCCTGCTCAGAGCTGGTGGGATTTCCATCAATATCAACGCTATAGCCAAAACCATCATCATAGCCGAAACTGCCCGCGACAAACGGTACGATTTTCAATGTGCCCAGCGTCAACGGCATATCGACTTCATTGCGGGTAAAGGCAAACGTGTAAAAGCCGGTTTCACCGACGCCGTCACCGGTACGCTCACGAAAACGCGCGACTTGTGTATCGCTATACCATGTCAGGCTGTGGTTCCAGAACGACTGGCCGGTACGGTGATACTCAATGCTCGGCAACTCTTCAGTAACCGTCTCGAAGTCGTTAATCCGAACCTTACCCAAAATCGAAAAGGCCCAGTTATCCCGCTGTTTTTTCAGATGCAGCAGGGTTTCCTGCTCCTTGTCCGTATAAAACTCATCCCGGTACATCCATTCGAGGAAATTTTCATCGGTGAGATAGCCGACCTCCGCGGTCAACTGCCAGTCATTGTCCAGCATCTGCCGATGCCGCCAACTGAACCGGCCGCGAATATCTTCCTCGGGGTCCAGGTTCCGACGGCTGCTGATGCGGCCAAGATCATCTTCTCCGCGATGGTCCATAACATATCCGATCAGCGATCCAAACGCCTCATCGGTCTCGTACTCGGATTCGATGCCGGCCCCATAGCCGCGTTTGCTGAAGTAGTCGGCTGCCAGACGGGTTTCGGCCCACGGCGGGTCTTTCATACCCAGCAGACGGGCCAGATGCCAGCGCGTTTCAACCGAGGTGCCAAATTCCGAGTCATTGCCGATACGAATCTTGCTGAGCGGGATATCCGGCCGCTTGAAGTTCGTGGTCATCTTTTCACTGTGGAAAAAAGAAAACTCACCAAACTTAGCGGTAACATCATGCAGCCGCCCTTCGTAACGCTCGCCGACCTCCTGCGACTCACCCACCGTCTTGGCATACCCACTAACCGCCTCGTCCTTGAGCAGAACCATCCTTGAAGCGTTCAGAGACGTCTGCGGCAAATAAAACTCACTCGTTGTCAACTGTACGTTTTGCGCTTCGTAAATATGCTCACTGACCTTGCCCAGCCGTTCAGCCCGCAGATAAATCGGCAGGTTGCGTTTTTCGTCAAACACCCGCATCGAGGCATTAACTACCAGGGCACGCTGGTTGACAAAATCATAATAAATCTCGTCAGCACGAATCGTCCGCTCACCTTCGGTCATGACGATGTTGCCGCTCAGATAGACCGATTGGGCCGGCCCCGATCCAATCTGACTGCCCGTTTCTTGGGACTGGTCAATTTCAAAAGCCTCCTTGTCGGTAAACATGACCAGGTTGTCGGCCTGAAACTCAACCAGCATATCTTCGGAACGCCGCTGCCAGACATAAAACCGCCCCGATGCCATAATGACTTCGCGACCATCGGCCGTAGGCCGTTTGGTAACCTCCGGCACCTTTTCCCAAACAGCTGACACATGAACCGGGTATTTCGATTGCGTTGACAAAACACCATCCTGCCCCTCAGACGGAATAGGCTGGCCGGAAGCATCCGTTTGCGGCGAAGGAATCTGTGCTAACGCCGCAGCCCTGCCGCTGACCTGCCGGTTCGGTTCAGGAACCATCGCGGTCTGCGGAATCACCGGCCCGGACGGCATTTTTGACATCGCCGCCGCAGCCGCGATGTATAAGTCATTGGCAAACAACTGGTCACAGGGAATTTTCCGCTGGGAATCAGCCACTGCAAACACCTCGCCGGTCACCAGAAACTGCGTCACCAGCACATCGGCGCCTTCAACAATAAAATGCTCAACAGAGGTGGTTTTGGCCTTACGGCCCTGCTGAATGAAAATATCGCCCTGTAAATACACTTTTGCCCAATACGTCAGGCGGGTTGTCGGATCGTCCGACTGCTGGGGCTTGAGCGAAATCACCGCGTTCTGACTGCTGATGAGATTGTCGCCAATCTGCACGGTCACGCCATCGGTCAGCAGCATCATATGCGACCAATCGGCCTGGGGCTGCTGACAAACCGTCATCACCGGCGCGGTGACATGTAAATCCTGTCCAGCCAGCGCACTCGCACCAGCCGGCGCCTCACCGGCGGCCATTCCATTACAGATTACCAGCGATATCAATACCAGAATACTGTTTGCCATGACGCTCGTTCCATAATCAATGTGAAAATTCCGTTTACCGCAAACCTTCCGTGCGTAGATATAGTTATAGTCGGTGCGATTATACCTATCCTGCCCACTAAATCCAGTCAAAAACAGGAATATTAGCACTGATAGACGACTTTGCCGCCCCTATTTTAAGTGAAACAGAAGCGTCTTCTACGGAATGCTGATAAAGTTGATTGAAGGCATTAAAAAAGGGCCAAAGGCCCTGAGAAAAACAATTGAAAATCCCCGTTTTCGGGGCCGTTAGAGCTGTTGGTAATGAATAACCGCCCGGTAGATACCGTTCAGGCGACGAGGCCTGACAATAATGGGCGGATACATATCGTTGCGGGGTTGAAGACGAACCTTGTCGCCTTCCTCAAAGAAAACCCGCTTAAATGTGGTTTCGTGGGGACTTTTGAGCCGAACGAAGCAGTCATCGCCATTTTGAACGTCCGCGGCAGGCGAAAAAACAACGATATGCCCTTCCGTAAACTTCGGTTCCATGGAATCGCCCACAACCCGTACCGCAAACGCGTTGGGGTCATGGATGTCCGGGCAGCGGACATAGTCATCGGCAAAACCAACCGGATAGCCCATGTCGTCAAACTCAGCCGGATAGCCCGCAGGCACTTTATTCATGACCGGAACCCATTTTTCCGGGGTTTCCCGCAGGGTTTGGTCCTTTTGCGGGTTCATGTCATACTCACTGAGGATTTTGCCGACTTTACTGGGCTTGAGCTTTCGGCCGATAATATCTCGCAGTATTTTCTTATATTTGCGATTTTCGGCGTCAATCGCCTCGTAATCCCGCCGGACATCCTTCGGCATCCGCTCCATATCAGCCAGATGCTGCAAATGTCCCGGTTCAAAATTCAGACATTCTTCCAGCAATTCCAGAAGCTGCACACTCGGCGGATTCTTCACCCGACCGGTCTCGATGGTCGAAAGATACGGCTTGGAAAATCCCGTATAATCCGCCACCTCATCCAGAGTCAGACGAAGGCTCTTACGCTGCTGTCGTATAATCGTTCCTAAAGACATGTCCCCGATTATATAAAAGACTAACCACCACACACAAGAAAATTTTTGCTATTTATCAAACAAATCGAACTGCGCAAAAAAATAACCCAACGCTATCGAGCGACAGCATTGGGTTAATATAGCCGTTTTAACTAAATTATCCTTGTTTGGTGTTTAGACTCCAAATTCGAGGATGTTCTGTGCCGCTTTTCGAATGTTTTCGGGGCTGTCCAGTTCACCAGCGGCGATGAGTTGGCGTGCCCGTGCAACGGCATCGGCATCTTCGGCAGGCGTTTGTTTGGCCTGTTCGATCACCGCGTCGTAGCGAACCTGGAGCGACGCATCGGCTTTACTGCCCGCTGCGGCGGCATCCGGCGAAGTCTGTCTGGCAGCGACGCCATTAAGCAGATTCGCAATTTGATTGTTGTTTACTTTGTTTATCATTGTGCTTTCCCTCTACATTTTTGTTCGTAATAACTTATCCACTCTTGTTGTCGCAGGTTTCGGGAAAAACTTAAATCTTTTTACCGACATTTTCAACTTTTTTTCAAATTTATCGCTTTTCGGGCCGATAAAATCGGGCTTAATTACCCAGCAAACCTGTGGGTTTGGGATCGAATGTCGCAGCGGTCTCATAGGCGACAAACTTGACAAACTTGAGCGAGCTGACAAAACCCAATTGTGCGCTTGGGCTTTCAGGGCCAATAACGCTGAGCTTTTTAGTCCCTACGACCCAGTCGCCATAGTACTTCCGCATTCGATGACCGGTCGATTTGTCGGTGGTATCCCAGACCTGCTCTAACGCCCAGAGTAATTCGCCATCGGTTAAGTCAATCAGCCGCAACTGCAGACCGACGGCCATGTGCGGATAAGGCTTATAGCTGGTGATCGAGCCGATCAGAACCGCGTCGCATTTGAGGGTTTTTCGCATTTCCATCAACTGCTCCAGCGAATATGAGGCATCCTGCTGCAATTGCATACTTCGCCAGGCCAGATCGTCTTCGGGCACAAAGGACAGGCCAAACATCTGTTTTTTGCGGAATTCCTGAAACAATGCATCGGACATATTGACCGAAATTTCCGGGATCGGCGTTTCATTGCCCAGTTCCACCAGGGCAATCCGGCCCAGGGAACTGATGTCTTTGTCGGGAGCAATGTAATAACTCAGCGGTGTTTCGTAGGGTTCATAGACCTCACAGCCGGTGAACATCATCACCAAGCCGAGTAATATGATCTGACAGCGTCGCATGAATCTGCCCTTCCGTACTTAGTTTCCGTTTGCTTCAGCGGCCGCATCGGCGGACACTTCTTCGCCTCCCAGCACCCGCAGTATTTTCAGCAGCGCTTCAAGCTGAATCTTGTCGGCTTCACGAATTTCCTCACGAAAACCCAGCACATCAGACTTCCAGTTATTCAGCTCAATACGCATTTCCACGAGCAGATCGTTGGCTTCGGCCAGTTCCTTGCGGGCCTGTTCAGCTTCGGGATACAGCTTTTCAATCTGCAATTTCAGTTCTTTGTTTTCAACGACCAACTGTTCCTTTTCAGCCTGCATTTTTGCCATCTCTTCTGACAGTGCGGCAAATTTCTTGGATAGTTCAATCGCAGAATCCAAGGCACTTTCCCGATCCGCACTATTCTGGAACCTGGCAGGGTCGGATATTTCCCGCTGAGCCGCCGGTGGCGGCGCAACTCCAGGCTCTGAATGCGTCATGGAGTTGGCCGGTGCCATTAATTCGGCACAGCCAGCCAGCGGCAATACCGCCGCGATAACTAATATCATTATCTGGTATGTTTTCTGCATGTTTACTTCTCCGGTATCAGTTCTTTTTAACAATCAAGCAGCCGGCGGCTGAACATCACACCTGACCAGGTGCTTTTGACCGCAACCGCATGTTACTTCCAATACGGCATATTCATTGCAGGTTTCAACAATTCGAACCTGCGGCCCAGCAGTTGAAACCGCTGGTGCTGCGGGCGAAACGGGAGCTGTTGAAGGCATTGGTGACGCCGGCGAAGTCGCCCCGAGTTCCAGTCGGAACTGGCCCTGCATATTCACATCATTCGCTTTTAATACCTGCCCTGCCGTCGTTTCCATTTTAGGATTTCCTTATATCTTATGCAATCTTAAGTTCATATATTTTATCCACACATCCGCACCGGCCATTTTACCGCAGCGATCTTATGCACAGTAATCAATAATGTGCTCTTCGGGGTCGTCGGTGACATTGTCGGGGTCGAGATCGTCTTCGATCGAATGCGAAAGTTTTTCTTCCAGAAACTGGTCCGACGTTTCAGTCGAATGCGATTTTCGCGATTGTTTTTTTCGCTTGCGACCGGATGTATCGGCTCCCGCGGCATTGACCGTTCCGTTGACCGGTTTGATGGTACTGTAATCGTTACTGGCCATGGCTATATTGTCCTAATTTAACCGACAGACTAAACAGAGCTTTCGCGTGCAACTGGCTGACACGCGCTTCGGTTATCTCAAAGACCTCGGCGATCTGCTTCATCGTCAGTTCCTGCTGATAGTAAAGCACGATGAGTTGACGCTGACGCTGATCGAGTTCGGCAATCGCTTCGGAAAGTTTTTCGACCAGTTCAGCCTGCTCCATACGATCGGACGGAGCGGGCGTATCGGCTGACAGCAATGCCGAACCAAGCAGTGATGTTTCCTCGGTCGTATTATCAATCGAGACAAACTGTTTGGCGCGGGCCTTTTCAAAGGTTTTGTAAAGTTTATCAACACTCACATGCAGTTTGTCGGCCAGTTCCTCGTCACTGGGCGCAACGCCCCGCTCTTCAGTCAGGTCCATACGCAGCTTAGCCGCCTCACGGATCTGCTTATTAACCGCCGACGGAACGAAGGACTGACTCTTCAATTCGTCCAGTACCGCCCCGCGGATTCGGATGTAGGCATAGGTCTTAAACTCCGCTTCCTGCGAAGGGTCATAATCCCGTGCGGCCTTAATCAGCCCGACAGTTCCGGCGGAAACCAAATCCTCCCGTGACAGTGACGGCTGCAGGTAGGTAACCGTACGATTGACGATTTTATGAACCATCGGCAGATACTGTGTGATCTGATCATCATCGATGCAGCGCTGTTTCTGGCCGCCGTAGGCATTACGGGCAGCCGCTTTCAGGCATGTCTGTTCGCAGGCCTGCTGCTGAATGAGCGTATTAGTATCCACGGGTTCCGGTGTCTCCATTTTGCTGTTTCATCTGTGCCTTAAGCATCGCATCAATCAAAATACGGTTAACGATGCGCATCACAATACTTGAAATCACATAGACCACCGCCGCTCCCAGCACCGCACGTTTGCAGCAGGTAAAGGGCGTCCGGCCGGCCAGCCAACCGATAGCGGCAATCATGAAAAAAAACAATACTGCCAGGCTCGCTGAAATGGATTTCACATGAAACGGCATACGACGTTCAATCCTTTATCTTCTCTCTGTTATCTCTTATACTTCCACTAATTGCTGCTGCGTTTCGGCAGTCTCAAAGGGGACCATTTCCACCGGCTGGACATCGGTGCCGGTAACGATTTCATCATAGGCCACAACCGGCAGCAGCGGAACAGCCTGTGACAGCATGGCAGCCAGACTAAACCGCAATCGCGAATCACACAACAGCACGGCCATTTCGACACCCTTGTCGGTAGCGGACTTCCAGGCCTTGACAATGCGGCTGGTAATCTCCATCACCGTTTCAGCAGGCAGGTTCAGGCTGAGCGTTTCACCTTCCTGATGCAAATTGGAGGTCATTTGGTGCTCCAACGGCGGCGCCAGCGTAATCGCCTGAATTCTTCCGGCAGCATCCTGATACTGCGAGGTAATGGTGCGGCTCATATGCTTGCGAGCCATTTCAGTCAGGATGTCGGTATTTTTGGTTTTCGAGGCATACTCGCCGAGTGCTTCAAGAATCGTTGAAAGTTCACGAATCGGGATCGCATTTCTCAGCAGATTTTTCAAGACCCGCTGCAGGACACCAATCGGCACCAGGTCCCCCACGACATCACCGACCAGTGACGGCTGAGTCTTTCGCAGACGATCTACCAGCATCTGAACATCGTCACGGGTGAGCAATTCGTGAGCGTGTTTTTTCAGGACTTCCGAAAGATGTGTGATAAAGACTGATTCCGGGTCGATCACTGTGTAGCCGCTCAGTTCGGCCATCTCCTTGTTGTCCTCAGTAATCCACAACGCCGGCAGTCCATAGACCGGTTCGTTCGTTTCAATGCCATCGACCTTGACCTGAACCGCACCGGAATCCATCGCCAGGAACATATTCGGTTCCAGACGCCCCTTGGCGACCGGATGGTCAAAGATACGGATTTCGTAGCAGTTGGCGTCCAGATCGATATTGTCCTTCAAACGCACCAGCGGCATAATCAGCCCCAACTGCTGGGCAAAACGCCGACGCAAAGCACCGATCCGGTCAAAAATCGTGCTGTCCTTGCGAGGATCGACAATACTGATGAGTCGGACACCCACATGAACGGACACCTTGTCCATATCAAGCAATTCTTCGACCGGGGGTTTTTGTTCTTTCAGTTTTTTGGCCGCCGCGGCGTCAGTTTGTCCGGCCGGAGCCTTTTTAGCTTTGTCAATCATACGTCCGCCGAATGCGGTACCGCCGGCCAGTAACAAAAACGGTAGTACCGGCAGACCGGGCACAAAACCGATAGCCGCGATAACCGCCGAAGTAATCATCAACGGTTGAGAATTCTTGAAGAACTGCTTGGACAAGTCCTGGCCGACACTGTGACTGGACGAAATTTTCGTGACCAGAAAACCGGAACTAATCGAGATAATCATCGAAGGAATCTGGCTGACAAGACCGTCACCAATCGACAGGACTGAATAGGTTTTCATCGCGGTACCGATATCCATACCACGGGAATAGCCCATTGCGATACCGCCGAGGATATTGATAACGGTAATGATAATGCCCGCCTTGGCATCACCGCGGATAAATTTACTGGCACCGTCCATCGCCCCGTAGAATTCACTTTCCTTAACGATTTTGGTCCGGCGTTCGTTGGCCTGAGCCTCCGTAATCGCCCCTGCGTTCAAGTCGGCATCGATCGCCATCTGCTTACCGGGCATAGCATCAAGAGTAAACCGTGCGGAAACTTCACTGATACGCTCGGCACCCTTGGTCACCACGATGAACTGGATAATAAACAGGATGGTAAAGATAACCAGCCCGACAACAAAACTTCCGCCGGCAACAAAATCTCCAAAGGTCTGGATGATCTTACCGGCCTGTCCCTGGGTGAGAATCAGCCGGGTCGAGGCCACGTTCAGCGACAGCCTAAACAGTGTGACCATCAGCAGCAGCGATGGGAATGTTGAAAGCTCCAGTGCTTCTTTGGAGGAAACGGTGATAATCAACACGGCCACCGCCAGCGAAATACTGCACGCCAGCAGCATGTCCAGCAGTGCCGAAGGCATCTGGATCAGCAGAGTCGCCAGAATCACCACGAGCGCCACGGCAAAGATGATATTGCTGCGTGAGGCCATTGACGAACCGGGCGTTAACTTGATGTTGTCGGGAGCTGCCATGAATTAGCTGATCTTTCCTGAGTCCGTTCCTTATTCCGTTTCCGGCGAGCTGCCGTAAATTTCCGTAATGCGAACCGCAAAGTTATCTTCGACGACAACCACTTTACCGGCGGCAAAAAGGCTTTCCTTGAGATAGAGTTCGACCGGCATATCAATGGATTTATCCAGCTTCAGAACGGAGCCGGGACTGAGTTGCAGCAGCCGCTGGATAGGAATAGCGGTTTTGCCGAGACATACCGTCACGGGCACTTCCATATCCAGCAGGATATCAATGCTGGTTCCAGCGCCGCCGGCGCCGGTGTCGGTCGCTTCGGAAAATTCGACGGCCTGTGCGGACGTGCCGTTCATTTCTTCTGTCGCTACTGCGGTCTCACTCATTTTTGTATCCTTCGACTACTCTCGTTCTAAAGTATCTGTTGTCTCTTATACAATCGCCACGGCATAGCAGCCCTCGGCTTGTGCGGGCCGGCCGTGATGAAAGGGGTTATCGTTCAGTAACAGCTCTACCGGTTCGTTTATTTTTTTGTCAAGAATCAGTATGTCATCCACTTCCAGCCCCATAATAGCACCGACATCAACCTTCACAGTGCCCAGCTTGGCGGTAATCGCCACGGGGATATCATGGATGTGTTCCAAAATCGCCTTTTCGACCTCTGCCGGCGACAGCGTTGCCTGCTGTGCGGCATCTTTTCCGGCAATCGGCTCTAACTGGCGGCAGAGTACGATAAACTCGGCCTGACTGGAACTTCCGGAATCCTGCGGTTTTGCCTCGATAACAATTCTATAAAGCTCGTCATCGTCGCTCCAGACAATCGGCAGTGTGCGGCAGGCAATCGCCGCAGCCGGTGATAAATCTGCCGGTGGATAAGCCAGTGAAAAGGCATTGGTAAGCCCGGCGGCAACATCCAGCAGCAGCGATTCTTCCAACGTGGAAAGCTCACGATCCTCATCGGATGTTTCGCCGCCGCCAAGCAGTTGCCCCGTCCAGGCCAATGCCGTCGGTCGGGTGACAGTAATGATGCCGAACGCATCATCGGGGCGAACACCAAAAGCAATCCGGCAATCGGTCGATTCAGTCTCCGGATCGAACAAATCTTTCGCAAAGTTTTGAGACGCTTCGACAATAGAAATCTCATACGGACGATTGAAAAGTCGCGAAAACGCCTGAGTGCATTGGTCAGCCACTTGCGCAGCAAATTCGTCCAGCCGCTGACATTGGGCCAGATCGAAATACTGGCACTGACGCCAGTCATATTCGACCGCTTCAATGTCGGTATCGACGGATTGCCCGCCTCGCTGGCCGACAGCCGCCAGTAATTGCTGTATCTTTTCTTTGCTCAATTTGTCAACCGCAGACAGGGTCATTGAATATTAAATTCTCGAATAAGGGTCCGTTTTAACAGGGGCTTGGATTCTGAAAACAAAATTTCATTAAAAGCATCGGTAATCTGTGCCAGTATATGGCTCATGTCCTTTTCATCTTCCATTTGATCGAGCGACAGGCCCTTAAAATACAGGTTCAGCCAGTTGATCATCAGCGGCTGTTTACCTTCGATCAACTTTTTGGCATCTTCTTCACTTAGACCGCTGTCCATTTCCAAAATCAGGCCCACACGCACGAATCGCGTCGCTCCCGGTTCGTCGGGGTTTACAACAACCGAATCCATATCTTTGTAGTACCATGTTTTACCGGCTTCCTTACTATCATCACCGGTTTCCGGATCCGCCTCGACAGCAGAATCTTCGATCTGCCCAGTCGCCGCGGTATCAGCCGGCGGCGGGGTCTTATTGACCGAACCGGCCACCAGCCGCCCGAGAATAAATCCCGAACCGGACAGGCCTAAAATCACCACAATCATAATCAGCCAGGTCACGATGCCGATTTTACCTTCTGCGGACTTTTCTTTTTTATCTTTTGTTTTTTCGTTGTCACTGTCTGCCATTTTTTGTTTCTTTCTCAAATTATGGTTACATTACACCGGCTGCAAACTTCTCTGCTGTCGATACTGCCGCACTTTTCCCCGCAGCGTGCGGTCACTGATGCCCAATATCCGTGCGGCCTTGGCCTGGTTGCCGTCGGTCTGTTCGAGCGTTTCCAAAATCGCCTGCCGCTCGACTTCGACCAGCGGCAGTCCACGCAAGCCTGATTCGGCAAAGCGTTCGCCGCCCATAGCCAAACCGTTTCGCTGCGGGCGAGGCTGGAGTTCATCGAACAGCCACGAAGTATCGGCCAGCGACAGTACAGGCCCGCTGCCGAGAATCAAGGCGGTTCGCACGACATTGCGTAACTGGCGAATATTTCCGGGCCAGTGGTATTGGGAAAAAATATCCATCATCTCCGGCGACAGTTTGGTAATCTGCCGCTGGGCCTGACGGGCATACAAATTGACAAAGTGCCAGACTAATTCAGGCAGGTCATCAGACCGCTGAGCCAGTGACGGCACTTGCAGCCGCATGCCGCAGAGACGATAGTATAAATCCTGACGAAACCGCCCGGCGGCGACTTCTTCAGCCATGTCTTTATTCGTGGTGCTAACAATCCGTACATCAACACGGACAGTGTCGTTGCCGCCGACACGTTCAAAATCCTGCTGTTCAAGAACCCGTAGAAGTTTGGCCTGAAAAGCAATCGGCGTTTCGGTCACTTCATCCAGCAGCAGTGTGCCGCCGTGAGCACGCTCAAAGCGGCCCTTTCGCTGGGCAACGGCACCGGTAAAGGCCCCTTTTTCATGGCCGAAAAGTTCACTTTCCAGCAGTGAATCATTCAGAGCCGCACAGTTGACCTGCATATACGGGCCATCGACACGCCGGCTGTGATGATGAATCAGCGAAGCAACGAGTTCCTTGCCACTGCCGCTTTCGCCGCAAACCAGCACCGGAACGGATGTCGGAGCGACTTTTTTAGCCAATTCAATCGTCTGGCCCAGTTTGGCACTTTTACCGACCATCCGGAAAGTACCTGTATCATCAGCCGCCGCAACAGGATGATTGGGCAGCATTTTGTCCAACAGTGCTCCAACTTTATCGGTATCCAGCGGTTTAGCCAAAAAGTCGCAGCAGCCGGCCTGAATCGCCCGAACGGCCACATCGAGAACAGCCGTTTTCGAACTCTCAGCATCTACCATCATAATAACCGGCATTTCCGGTGTATTGAGGCGAATTTCACGAAACAGCTCAAACGCTGCTTTTGGGCATTCAGCATCGACGCTGCAGAAAACAAGATCGCAATCGTTTTTATCCAGGAACTGAATCGCCTGTTTGGCAGTACTCGCAACCGAACCGCAAATGCCCTTGCGGGCAAACAGCCCCAATAACGAACGAACCGCATATTGATCGCTGTCGGCAATCAATACGTTCATCGCATTGGCAGAGGTTGTCTGTGTTCGCTGTCGGCTCACTTTAACGATTCCTTTTGGGCGACGACTTCAGCAGGCTTCCCGGCATTCATTAATTCAACCGGTTTATCCGTCAACCGCCAGTCGATATAACGACTTTTGGCTTTTGCAATATCGACCCAGGGACAATCCGGGTAATCTTTAACAATCGCGTTAAATTTTTCGAGGGCTTTTTCCGGTTCAACTTTCTGATAGCAGTTGCCAAGCTGAAACAGAATCCATGCCTTGTTCTGACAGGGATCGTTTTCATCAGCAGCCAGGCGAATCCATGCCTCCTGATAGCAGATGGCCGCTTCGCCGAAACACTCACTTTGGTAGAGGACTTCCGCCAGTTGAAGTGGATTTTTTAACTGTTTCGGCTGCTGAAGCAATTGCTGAAACATCGCCCGTGTTTCGGGGGTAATATAGCCTTCGGGCAATTCCGGTTTTTCCGTAGCTGACGCCGCAGATTCCGGGATTGCAATTTCATTCGGTTCAGTTTTGATTACCGGCTCAACTGGAGCGTGTGTCTTTTCAGTGGAATCGGCAGGCATTTTTGTCTCAGGAGATTCCGCTGACTGAGACGTCATTTCCGGCTGCTCAAACTTGATCGCACTGACCTGTTTGATTAAATTTTTCAGCTCATCTTTAACCGGATCGGCAGCGTCAATGTCAGAAGCTTCGATACGGGCCTTCCATAATTGCCGCTCCGGAGTCGTGGTCGGATTTTTAGCCAGTAACAAGTCATTTTCAAAGTTTTCCAAGAGATTCGGGTCCACTGCCGTTTCAACCGTCTTGTCAGCTTTTGCGGCAACCGCCGGCTCAGCCGCTTCCGTCTCTTGAGGTGTTTGAGTTGGCTTAACCGCCTCAGATGTTTGAGCCGTTTCCGCAGATTCCTCCGCAAAGACCGCAGAGAAGCTGCAAATAACAAGACAGGCGCACAACATCAGCCAACCGCAAGCAGCGGGTTTAATAAGCCATTCGGCTGAATTGTTTTGATGTGTTCTCATTGAACCTGCCCCATCAATGTTAAGGCCGCGTTTTCATAGTTTTTCTGCTGACTGTGAATGTCAGCCATGATTTTCAGCGTTTCCTGCCGGATATCTTCGGCCGGATTCTGTTTCAAAAGTCGTTGGCATACGATCATCGCCTGTGCACTTCGGTTGAGTTTTAGACTGACTTCGGCCAACCGCAATGCACTTTGGTGAGCCACCGGTCCCGGCTCGGCGATTTCCATATTTTGGGCCAGTTTTTTGAAGGCCTGCTCCCACTGGCCTTGCTGGATATAGCACAGGGCCAACTCATAGCCCATAGCGCCTTTCAGTTCGGTATCGACCACATAGTCCTGCCGGTCTCCAAGCATTACTACGGCTTTCTTGACCAAGCCGACTTCCCTCAGCAGGCGGCTTTTAAGAATCATCAGTTTAACCGAGTCACTTTGCGAAAACTGTGACAAATAGACCTCTTCCAGCACATCCAGTGCTTCGAGAAAATGACCCAGTTCTAAGCAGCTTTCGACAAATGCGGTAATGGCCTCGAGATATTCCTGCTGCGGCAACTGCCCAGAGACGGCTTTTTGCAGAGCGGCACATCCCTCTTCGCTCTTGCCCATTGCAAGCTGCGTTTTTCCCAGCAGAAAATACGCCCGACACACATCTTCTTCCGAAGCCTCTGTTTTAAGGTCGATATGCTGGCCGAGCCACTTGCGGGCCGAGGGATAGTCGCCGATGTTATAATAAATTTCACCGGCAGCCAATGCCGCGGCGGCCTGTGACTTGCCGGTTGTATTGAGATAGTAGATCTTGCGGTACAGTTTAGCAGCCTCAGCCGGTTGACCGCTCCGGGCCGTCATTTCCGCCAGCGCCAGATAGGCCTGCGGAGTCATCGGGCTGTCGGGATACTGTTCAACCAGGCTTAGCAGGTCTTTATAGGCACGGTCATAATCACGCAGATCGGCTTTTAAACGGCCGGAATTGTACAAAGCCGCCGGTGCCATCAGTGACTGCGGAAAGCGGTTCGCGACAATCTTATATTCGGCCATCGACTCGACCATTAAATCCTGCTGAGCATAGAGCAGACCCAATGCGAAATGGACGTTGGCCAGGTGCCGGTCTTCATGGAAAGCCAGCAGGAATTTACGCCAGCGGGCGATGGATTCGTTGCCTAACAGGGCAATCTGCTCGGAAACCACCTCATATTCGGCAGGATTGTAGATTTGAATGCCCTTATCCTTTTCAATGGTTGCCACCAGACCGACACTGCCGGCGGCGATGGCAATAACATCTTCATCGACAGCCGCAGGCAGGTGCATGGCGACCGGACGCTGACGGATACCAGCCTTGTTCGCGGCATCGGTCCAGCAAAGGTCAAGCCCGGCATTAGCTGCGAAGCGATTGAGCAGTTCATTGATGCTGGTGCCATCGCAGGTTACGGTCCACTGCCGGATAGAACCGGTGGTATCGGCGATAATACGTGGCCCCAGCAGTGCCCGGGCCAGTTTTTCGGAACCATCCATTAATAAGGTTCGCAACTGGTCCTCGCTGAGTCCGGCAAACGGATCATCCGCTAAATCCGGAATCTTCCACAGTTTCGCCGGCAAATCGGTATCCGCATTCGACAGAGAAAGCGTTTCATTGCTCAGCGAGGCAACCACCAGAAAACGGCAGTTGCGGTGAAGCTGCCGGCTCCAGGGGTAATCGGCACCCAGCGTGTCAATCAATGCCAGTGCCTGATACGCGGCCGAGCGGGCAGCGATATAGCGGTCGCGATCCATTTCAATCTGTGCGAGATGATAGTTCCCCATCATCCGAATAACGGGCGATTCGCTTTGCGTCACCATTCTGAGACGGTTGACGGCCTCTTCGTCGCCGACAGTTTCTTTCAGACACAGAGCTAATCGAAGCCGCAGGAAATCTCGCAGGGTACTTTCCTGGGGATTAGTGGAAATCTTACCCAGCAGCTTCTTATAGACAAAGGCAGCCTGGTCGAACCGGCCGGACAGATAATAATCATCGGCAATACCCAACGAAACAGGCCGGCTTTTATCACCTTCCGCAGCCGCGGACAGTTGCGGACCAGCTTCTTCCGTATCTTCTGTTTTGACAAGGGTTTGCTGAGAATCCGGAGCATCCGTCAATCCCGTAAGCCCTAACGAAGGCAGGCGAATAATGGCATACACCAGTATCCCGACAATCAATACGAGGCAGGCGGCAATGATCTTCTGCATCAGCGACTGCTTCTGCAGTGACGGCGCGATGCTCGGAGCGGCAGTAGCAGTCGTCGGCTGAAACGCAGGTGCTTTCGGAGCAACGGGCTTCTCAGGGGTCGAAGTCTTGCCTTCGGCCGGCTTGAAAAGATCCATATCTACTTGTTTAGAAAAGACTTGCTGCGGCTGGAACTCGCTTTCCACCGGAGCGGCAAAAAGCTCACTGTCCGGCAGGATATCGGCAATATTGATGCCGTCCAGCGACGCCGACTCGATCACATGACCGGCATCAGGCTGCTGGCTCTCCTCAATAGCCATCCGGCGGATTTCCTTCACCCGCTCGAACCACTGACGACTCAAGGAACCAAGATCAGATTGCTGTTTTTCTTTTATCATGCCTTTTTTTCACACTTTATTCGCGGCTCACAATTGAGCGCAATATTCTCTGGACAGCAATATTGCAAGAATTGTGCCAAATTCACTAATAAAGAGAGGAAGCTTTAAAATCCGCCTTTTTGACATTTAAACAGGGTTTTTAACCTCTCCATTCCAAAACGGTCAAATATGCTGTTAAATTCCTGTACAGACGGTCCAAGCTGCTGACAAGCCGGATTGGCGAAAACAGGGGCATCCGGACGGTTAATCCAGTCATAAACTGGATTGGCATGTCATTTGCTTATTATAAACGGACGAAACTGTTTAATTCGGAAAGCAAACAATTGGTTATCGCAAAAAATCTTATCTTGATAGCAGGAATACTGGTTTTCACCTGCGTCACGTGTGTTCATGCAACAGAAGATGCCGCGGATGCGAATAAACCGGGTCTTTTTTCCGGGTCGGATTTCCAACTCGGCAACAATAATCAACCGTCTCCGTTTGGCCGGGATGATGACACTGTCTCTCTACCCCGGATGCTGCTGTCACTGATGCTGGTGGCGGCTTTGGCGGTGGCGGTGATGTTTCTGTCCAAAAAGGTACTGCCGAAGGTGTCAGCCATTGCGGGCAAAAAAGTCAAAGTCCTTGAAACGGTCTCGCTTGGCTCGCGGCGAGCGGTGCATCTGCTGGAAGTCGGCAACCGGCAGATTCTGATCGGCAGTACACAGAACACTATCACCCGGCTGGCTGATTTTCCCGGCGAAGCTTCTGATGAAGCTTCGATTGAAGATATTCCGGATGAAAGCGAAGGAACCCCATGAGAATCATTCATTTGACATTACTGGCCGCGGCTTTATTCGTCTTTGCAAGCGGAGCAACTGCCCTGGCACAGGAAGATACGCCGAAATCGGAGCCAGTCACCGTTCCGAAAATCGGCGATTTGGTCGATGTGGTCGATAAGGCAACCGCCGATAACGAAAGCCGAGAATGGTCCACGCCGGTCAAATTAGCCATTATCTTCACCGGATTAGCGATTTTGCCGAGTCTGCTGGTGATGATGACGTCATTTACGCGCATCGTGATTGTGCTGTCATTCGTACGTCGGGCATTAGGCACGCAAACAATTCCGCCGAATACAGCGATTTTAGGGCTGGCGATGTTTCTGACGCTATTTACGATGGCGCCGACATTTTCGGTGATTAACGAAAACAGTATCCGCCCATACCTGGCAGATGAAATTGATTTCGAAACCGCCGCGGGTAAGGCCGGCGAGGCGATGAAAGGCTTTATGCTGCGTCAGTGCCGCGAGTCAGATTTAAAATTGTTTATCCAGATGGCCAAGATGGAAGTGCCGGACAAGGCCGAAGACCTCGGACTGCACGTCGTCGTTCCGGCGTTTTTGATCAGTGAATTTCGCACGGCATTTGAGATCGGATGCCTGCTGTTTATCCCGTTTCTGGTACTGGATTTGATTATTTCCAGTGTATTGTTGAGTGCGGGCATGATGATGCTGCCGCCGGCAATGATCTCGCTGCCGTTTAAGCTGATATTATTTATTCTGGTGGACGGCTGGGGTTTGCTGGCCAAGAGTTTGAGTTTGGGATTTAACTGACATAATATTCACACACCCACATATAAAGTCAAATACTGATGTGTATGACAGATTAAGAACAATGCACTGAACCCCGGCCCCCGAGCCGGGGTTCAGTGCGTAACAGCCTGGATGCCGGATCAAGTCCGGCATGACAACTTGAAAGACTGAAAATTAATACAGGAATTTATTCATGGATGGAAATACAGTACTCTTTTTGGGACGTCAGGCACTGGAGACGGCGTTGTATGTATCGGCCCCGATTTTAATCACCTGCATCGTGGTAGGTGTGCTGATTACGCTGTTTCAGGCAGTCACGTCCATTCGGGATATGTCGCTGACGGCGGTCCCTAAGCTGGTAGCCGTCGGAATTGTGACGCTGCTGACCGGCAGCTGGATGCTGGATCGTCTGCTGCAGTTTACTACGAATATTTTCGCCTATATCCAAACAATCGGACAGTAATTGATGGAACTGCCGATGGCGAAAATCCTGGGTTTTGTGGTCGTTTTGACACGAGTTTCCCTTTTTCTGGCAATTGTGCCCATATTTGGTTCGCGGACAATCTCCATGCGAATCAAGGCGTCCATCGTCCTGCTGACGTCGATTTTCTTTTCAATGTTCATGCCAACGGTGATCAAACTCGAAACACTAACGGTTTTGCAGGCGATACTGATGATTGCCGCCGAGGCGATATACGGAGCCGCACTGGGACTGATTGTTCTGCTGATTTTTTCAGCGGTGAAAATCAGCGGTAAAATTATTGAGCGGCAGATGGGTTTTGCTATGGGCGCCACATATGACCCGCTAACCGGTGAAAGCGCCGACGCATTGAGCCTGCTGCTGGAGATGATTTTTATCCTGCTGTTTCTCAGTGCCAACGGCCACCACCTGCTGCTGCTGATTCTGGCGAAAAGCTACGAGGCCTTTCCCGCGGGCACCACGCCGGATATCGCGGTGCTGACGGAGGGGATCGTGACCACCGGCTCGACGATGCTGGTGGCGGGACTGCGGCTGGCCGGACCGCTGCTGGCGGCATTTTTGTTGCTGTTGGCAATACTGGCGGTTTTTGCACGGATTATGCCGGACATGAACATCCTGTTTATCAGCATGCCGCTGCGAGTCGGGCTGGGGCTGCTGATGGCGGGCGTGTTTTTGCCGTTTGTCAACCAGTTTGTCAGTGAGTTTGCCAATTGGATGGGTAAACTGTTGCCGTTATAGACAAGAATGTAGGGATATAGATTTTTTTGCCTTCTAAGAGGATGTGATAATGGCGGAGAAACCCGCTGCGGAAAAAACCGAACAACCAACCCCAAAGCGACTGGAAAAGGCTCGCGAAAAGGGGCAGGTTGCGCAGAGCCAGGAGTTGCCGGCGGTGATTTGTGTTGCCGCTCTGCTGGGCGTGCTGGCACTGACGGCGCCAAGTCTGCTGCGGTGGTTTATGCGACAGTTTCAACAGGGGTTTTCGTGCAATTCCGGCGTATTCAGCGGTACTGAAAGTTTTACGGCTTATTTTAACGGCATTATCTCTAACACATTAACAGCCATGCTGCCGATACTGGCAACGCTGACCATTGCGAGTATTCTGTCATGCGTCGTCGTCAGTGGACTGAATTTTTCTCCACAGGCACTTAAACCCAAGCTCGATGAACTGAATCCGGTCAAAGGATTTGGCAAATTATTTAACATTAAATCGCTGGTCAAACTTGGCATTTCCATCGCTAAAATTATCATCGTTTCACTGATTGTCTGGATGTTTTTTGAAAGCAAAGTCCAGCAGCTTGCCTCGATTCGCTGGGCATGGACGGGGCAGGTGCTGACGTTGACCTGCAAACTGATCGTAGGTTTGCTGACGCGAGTTTGCGCAGTGCTGGTGGTCATCGCAATTATCGAAGTCGCATTCCAAAAGTGGAAATACACCAAAGATATGATGATGACCAAGCAGGAGGTCAAGGAGGAGCATAAAGAAACCAACGGATCGCCGGAACAAAAGGGGCGTATCCGTCGCCTACAGGTCGAAATGTCACGGAACCGGATGCTGCAGGAGATTCCAAGTGCTGACGTCGTGGTGGTTAACCCGACCCATGTGGCCGTCGTGCTCAAGTATGACGCCAATACCATGGATTCCCCGCAGATGGTCGCAAAAGGCAAGGATCATCTGGCCGATAAAATTCGTGAAATTGCCCGGGCTTACGGCGTGCCGATTGTCCGCAAGCCCGAACTGGCACGAACCATCTATAAAACCGTCAAAGTCGGCAATTCCGTGCCCAGCCAACTGTTCACCGCAGTTGCCGAGGTTTTGGCGATGGTTTATCGCCTCCGCAGGAATCGCGGCTAAACCATTTCTCCGAACAAATCAGCCGTCAATTATGTTTTCACTTGACGGAGTCGATAGCCGGCTTTAACATAATCGCTCTATACAGCATACAGTTTGCGATAAACCAGAACGGAATTTACTAATTGCGGGGTGCATTGTGAGAATCTCAGGAAAAACATATCGTCGTCACTTCATCGGACAGTTCAGTATTTTATGTGTGCTGTGGGCGCTTGTTTTGAACATGTCACCGGCCGAGGCCGCGACATCGCCGGCTTCCGGGTCGTATGTAGTGGTGGTCAAAAAGACAACGCTGGACCAGGATGCGTGGAAAGCGGTGGTTGATACCCTACGCGAAAAGTATGATGCTTCGCTGGTGGTCTATCACAATGGTATTTCGGAAGTCGCAATGGCGTTGAGCACCTGGATGCCGCGTTATACTTGTTTTGTCGAACCGGCCGACAGTGCCAACCGGCAGTTTGTCGTTGATGTGCAGCGCCTAACCCGGGCTTTAGATGATGACCCTTATACGGATACCCAATGGGCAATCTTAACCGGATACGAGCCGGCCGACGCCTTACGGATCGCTCAATGCTCCGAACCGTTAGTCATTAATAAGGCGCTTTCCGGAACGATTAAGGTCGGGCTGGAAAATTTCATCGATGGATACCGGTTTAATGAGCACAAAGCGGGCAAATGCCTTCGCAAGATTGACGGCGGCGAGATCGCCGAAGTGGGCTGCCCTGCCGATTCGACCGAATCGATTGTCAAGGCACTGGCGGCCAATGACATTGACGCGTTTTATACCAGCGGCCACGGTACCGAACGAGGCTGGCAGATTGGCTATGAGTTTGCAGGCGGTTTTATTAACGGCCGGCAGGGACAACTTTTCGGGCGGGACGCGCAAAAGAAGATTCTGCCCTTCAGCACTAACAATCCAAAGGTCTGGCTGCCGACGGGCAACTGCCTGGTCGGACACCTGCCGGACAGCGACTGCTTTGCAACAGCAATGATTCACACCGGCGGCGTCAACCAGATGTTCGGTTATACCGTGGTGACATTCTTCGGCTACATGGGCTGGGGAACGGATATGTACTTCAGTCATCTGCCGGGACTGTTTTCACTGAGCGAGGCGTTTTATGCCAACCAGCAGGCACTGCTGTATGAACTGGGGCAAAAGTTCCCGAAGCTGCAAAAGGCAACATTTGAGAAATATACGCAATCGGCACTTTATCAGCAGGTGAAAAAGTATTACCCGGGCCAGTCAGGCGATGCACTGGGAATGTTTTGGGACCGGGACGCACTGGCATTTTACGGCGACCCGGCCTGGCAGGCAACCATCGCCCCGGGCAAACTGCCGTGGACACAGACGCTGGCTGAAACGGGCAACGGCCGATGGCAGCTTGAGATTGTTGCCAATCAGGACGGTACCTGGCCCGAGCGTCCAGTATTTGCGTTTCTGCCCAAACGGGTTGAAGCAGTCGAGGTCACAGCCGGACAGGAATACCGCCCCGAGATCACGGATAATTTTGTATTGGTGCCGCTGGCAGGTGACTACAAAAAGGATTCAAAAGTCACCATCACCTTTACAGGCAAGCAGGCAAAGGCTAAAACAACCAGTCGAGCCGCAGCGGCGGTGATGGTAGGCACGCCGAATGCCGCAAAGTTTGAAAAGGCCATTGCCGCGATGCCCGAAAAATTTCAGCCGGCTCTGAAACAGGCGCTGGACCTGGCCGGAAGCAATGCTGCGGAACTGGCTAAAGTATTAGAGAGCGTTAACGGCAAACAGGCCGAAGGCGCCAGCTTTTTAATCGCAAATATGCCGAAGCGTGACCTGCAAACGCTCAGCAGTGAATTTTTGCTGGAAGATATTCAACTGGCCTATGAAGTAAAAGCCAAAGACCAATGGAAAAACATTCCGGATGACATCTTTTTGAACAATGTGCTGCCGTATGCCAATCTGGACGAAGTGAGGGTTGCGTGGCGGAAAACGCTCATGGAGAAATGTCTGCCGGTGGTGGCTGATTGCGACAGCCCTTCCCAAGCGGCTCAGAAGCTGAACAAAACTATATGGTCGATGACAAATGTGAAATACTCAACAAAGCGGGAAAAGGCCAACCAGAATCCGATGGAGTCAATGAAATCCGGACTGGCATCCTGTACGGGGCTTTCCATTCTGCTGGTGGATGCGTGTCGGTCGGTGGGAATACCGGCGCGAGTGGCGGGAATTGTCCGTTGGCCGCACAAACGCGGCAATCATACCTGGATTGAAGTGTGGGATGGGAAATGGTATTGTCTGGGGGCGTTTGACGGCAACGACTTGGACAGTGCATGGTTTTTGGCCGATACCGCACACGCCGTCAAAGGCAACCGGCTGAATGGTGTCTTCGCCGCCAGCTACCAGAAGACAGCGATGCCGTTTTTATGTGTCTGGAATCCCGGTTATCAGGGAACTGCAGCGGTTGAAGTCACTGAACGATATCTGCCCAAGGCAACGCCGGAAGATGATAAATTCATGACAGCGTTCCGAGTGTTCGAACCGGTCGGCAAACAGCGGGTTAAGGCCGAGATCAAAGTCATGGACGGCGGCAAGGTGATTGCCACTGATTTCAGTCGGGATGAAACCAGCGACACCAATGAAACTGCGGCATTTGAACTGACACCCGGCAAAGAGTACACAATTGAAATCGTTTATAACGGCCAATCACAGACACTCAAACATACGCCGGAAAAGAAATCGTTCCATACGGTGGATGTCGTGCTGAAAAAGAAGCCGTAGTACGGATTTTATTTATTCTCGCATATGCTTTCTATTGTGTCATTCCCGCGAAAGCGGGAATCCATTCGTTTCGCACTGGATACCGGGTCAAGCCCGGTATGACAAAATAGAAAGAAAACTCTGTAAAATCCGTATTAGAGCATTTCAAGTAAAGATGTGACTGCTTAGGCCGTCACGAGGACGAGTCCGGCAAGGCGAAAAACGCAGCCTATGCTATTCATAGGCGAGTCTTTTCAACGACGCCGGGCGAAGCCGCAGTAGGCATAAGCGGCTGCAGCATTTCTTGACATGCCCTAAGAGACGATGCGTTCTTGAGACGACTAATCGTCGAAAGTCTTGGCACGGAGTTTTTTGAGTTGTGAGCGTTTTTGTTTGCTCTGCAGGCGCCGCTCAATCGAGGCTTTCGTAGGCTTGGTTGGGCGGCGTTTTTTGACGGGTTTGAATGCTTTGGCAACCATCTCAGCTAAACGCTGCAAGGCCGCGTTGCGATTGGCGTGCTGAGAGCGGTAGTCCTGACAGGAAACATGCAAAATGCCTTCCTTGTCAATTCGATTTTTGAGAGCCTTCCGCAATGTCTGTTTTTGCTCATCCGTTAGTGTACTGCAGTTGGAAATGTTCAGCGAGACAGTGACACGGGTGTTGAGTTTATTGACATTTTGGCCGCCGGGACCACTGCTGCGGGAAAAGGTCAGTGTCAGATCCGTTTCGGGAATGGAAACACGGCGATTGATAATCAGCGGAGCCATGAAACACCTGCGATTAAAGCACCGCGCGATAGCCTTTGCCGTGGACGGTCTTGATGATTTTGCGAGCAAGGCCAAGTTTTTTGCGCAGCGAAGCGATATGCACATCGACAACGCGCTCGTTGTCGGTCTGTTCTTCCGAGCCGATTATTATCTGCAAATCCTCGCGGCTGAGGACACTGCCGGCAGCTTTGATCAGCGACAGCAGGATATTAAATTCAGCCGGCGTGACATCGACCGGAACGCCTTCGACAAAGACCTGACGGCCCGCGGGGAAAATGCGAACCGCCCCGGCCTGGAGCGTTTCCCGCACCGCAGTCGGTTCCGGATACGCCCGACGAAGCACAGCGTCGATTCGGGCCAGCAACACCTTGGTACTGAACGGCTTGGTGATGTAGTCGTCAGCACCAACACTGAGGCCGACGATAATGTCGGTTTCGCTATCCTTAGCGGTCAGCAGGATAATCGGGATATGGGCGGTTTCGACATCATTTTTGAGTCGGGTGGTCATTTTGATACCGGAAATGTCGCCGAGGATGATATCCAGCAGGATCAAGTCCGGTTTGTCTGCGGCAATCTGCGACATCGCCTCGACACCGCTGGCGGCGGTTCGAACCTGGTAGCCCTCCTGTGACAACGACATGCTCAGCAGCTCCAGCAAATCCGTTTGATCATCCACGACTAATATTTTTCTGGCATTCATAGCATCCATCCTAATCCGTCAACGAACCGTTGTCCAGCATTGTTTCATATTTCACTCATAACCGCTTCATATTTCCCACAAACCAACTCTTTTATCGACAAAATCAAGACTCTAATTTACAGATAATCCCAATTTATACTGCAAATTTGCGCAATAATTCAACGATTGCCCTCTATTTAAAAAGCTCGGATGGGACAAGACAATACGAATACTCGCGGTTTTATAGGGCGTCGCACAGTGGTGATAATAATTGCTGAACAACGGAATTATGGCCGATTCAATATTATGCCTCTTTTAATTCCTTCATCCACTCAACTTCGACAAGAGGTCTCAGGACGAGGCGGGCGGTGGATCGGCCTTTTTGGATCAGCAGAACTTCCTTATCGATAATGAGCCGCTCGATGGTTGGCTCGTCGTAATGGCGGATTGTCAGCAACTCCAGTCCTTCGTTGTATTTGACCTCGAAATTCTCACCAAGCTCATCAAGCAGTTGCGGCAACTTGTCGTGGCGGTTGTCGATACAGGCCGAAAAGCTGATCGCCGAACTCTGCATGAGACGCAGCTTGATGCGATACTTGGCAAACAGCCCAAAAATACAGCTTAAATTGTGCTCGTCAATAAACGAAAAATCCTTCGGCGCAATCGAAATCAGCATCTGATCGACCTTGAAGATAAACGACGGCACCAGATGGTCGCACTCGACGCCCTCCTGGATCTGCGTGCCCTCATCGGTCGGCATAAAGAAAGACTTGACCAACAGCGGAATCTGCTTGTTCTGCAGCGGCTTGAGTGTTTTCGGATGAATGACCGATGCACCATAATACGAAAGCTCCGTCGCCTCTTTATAGGAAATCCGCGGCAGCTTTTCCGTTACGTCAAAATACTTCGGATCGGCATTCAATACGCCCGGCACATCCTTCCAGATTGTCAGGCTCTCGGCGTCCGTGCAATAAGCCATGATGGCGCCGGAATAATCAGACCCTTCCCTGCCAAGCGTCGTCGTTTGGTCATCAATCGTGCCGGCGATAAACCCCTGCGTAACCGCAATGCCTCGCTGCCGGTCGCAGACGTCAAAATACGGCTCCAATATCTTCTCAACCAGATAACCCGTCAGCTTCCAGTCCACCTTGCCCTCACGGAACGTGTCATCGGTCTTAATCAGCTCACGGGCATCAAACCATTGGTTGACAATTGCCGCATCATTCAAATAGTGACTGACAATTTTGGTGGACAACAGTTCTCCGCACGATACCATCGCATCGTACTGCACGTCATAAGACTCAGCCGGCCCGGCCTCCAAGAACTGCTGCAAGTGGTCAAAAATAAACTGCACATCTGTGTAAACGGCATGATCAGAATCGGCGAACAATTCATCCATAATCTCAAGGTGGTAGTGTTTCAACTGCTCGAGACACGCCGCGGCTTCGGGCTGCTGCTTGCGGCAGGCATCCAGATACCGCTCCAGTGCATTGGTGGTCTTGCCCATCGCCGAGATCACAACAATCAAATCATCAGCCGGAAACCGATTGAGGATGTCAGCAATATTTCTAACGGCAGAGGCGCTCTTGACCGAAGCGCCGCCAAATTTGAATACTTTCATACGATCACACTTTCAGATGTTTTGCAAAACATAATTCAACCGTTTCAATGGAGGCGATTCTACCAGATTCAACCGCAACTTCAAGACTTCTCTTTTCTGATATTCGACTGCACATATCGATCCAAAACGGCTTTAAAGTGATAAAAACAGGACTTAGAGCTTTTTTTCTCGATATTAACTGAAAAACATGTTTAGATGAGTCTATCGCATCAACGCGGGGTGCAAATAGTTTGAAAGTTTTTTCGAAAGGCGGCAATCTCCATGAAAACAAAAGTAATGATATTAGGGCTCATAGGAATTTTATTTATCAGCTCCAACTGTATTTCTGCGCCAAGGCAAAAGAAAAGCCCGGTAGATACATATGCGGTCGTGGTCAGCAAGACAACCTATGCCGACAGCCAATGGCGGGCCGTCGCGGATGCCTTGGTCAAAAAACGCTCGGCTGAGCTTATTACCTTCGAAGGCGAAGTCGAAACCGCCCTTTCGGCCCTGCAAACACTGCACCCCAAATACACGGCGTTTGTTTTCCCGCCCCAGCAATTGGATAAACCGGCGGTCAAGCGTTTCTTCGAACTGACCCGGAAATACGACAGTGACCCTTACGGTGACACCATCTGGGGGATTATTACCGGCCGGGATGCGGCAGGCGCGATGAAGCTGGTCACGGTTGATAAACCGCTGACCTGCCGCAGCTCGCTGAACACCTCGTTTGTCAACCCGGACCTGTTCGACCATTGCGCCTGGCTCAGTGACGGTGCTGTGGGCGAATGGGGAACCAAGGACGCTCAAACCGGCAAAGTCACCAAGGCCATCCATGCTAACGGCCGCCGGGCCAAGCCGGAAAATGTCTATCTGCTGGTGGACTATTTTAACACGCACCCGGTTGATATGATTCTGACCAGTGCCCACGGCAGCCAGATGAATATCCAGATGCCGTTTACCAATTCGGCAATCTGTTCGAATCATAAGCCCGGCCATATCGTCACCGCCAGCGGTGGACGAATCCTGAGCAATTCGGAAATCGCCACTGAAAAAGATGCGACCTCGATGGCTATGAATCATACCGAACATGATAAGATTTTCTTTCCGGTCGGCAACTGCCTGGTTGGTGACGTCAAACGCAGTCCCGATTCAATGACGCCGACGATGATCAGCCATTACGGTGCAAGGCAGTGTATTGGTTATACGGAAGCGACCTGGTTCGGCGCCGGCGGCTGGGGAATACTGTATATGTGGGAAAAGACGCCCGCCCGCCTGTCTCTGGCCGAAGCATGGTTTTTGAACTGCCAGTGGGTGATGGATCGGCTGATTCGTGCCAAAGCGGGCGATCTGGACGTTCGCGCCCATCGCTGGAACAATCCGCGGGGTCTGGCGTATGACCTGAATGCAGTGCCACTGTACGGCGATCCGCAATGGGTTGCCAAACTCGACGACAAGAAAGTCACCAACCCCATCGAAACCAATGTTGAGATTTCTGATGATGAGCAAACGGTTACGCTCACCATTGTCTGTAAAGAAGGGGCCACTAAAATGGACCATGGGAAAACCGCTTTCGGCGTCCTGCTGCCGAAACAACTGCCCGCGGCCAGTGACGCCTCGCGTGTTACGGTCAGTGAAGGTAAGCAGCATCAGCCGATGATGACCGACGATTTCATCCTACTGCGAAATCCCATCTTTAAAGACAACACCACCTGCAAGATCGTCTTTAACATCGCCCCTCTTTCATGAGTTGACGAAACTCTTTTCGATGTTTTGACATTCCAATAAAGCTCGCGGACAGAAAGACAACTCTTTCTGCCCGCGTTGTTGTAGCTACTTTTTCCTGACGACAAACATTTCGATGGGGCGGGTTTCTTCGGTAAAGGTAATACCGAAGTTCTTCTCGTACCACGACCGGATCTTTTCAAAATCTTCAATGGAATCCACACTCGGCATTTCCATGCAGATTGCGTTTTCCTTCAGTTCTTCCAGAGTTTCCCAAACGGAAGGCAGACCCGTTTCATCGATAAACAGCGGCCCGTCACCGGACACTTCAAGGGTTTGGCGATCCAGCGAGATCGTCATCATATCCAAAAGCTCTCTTACGGTATTATATCCCCAGCCGCCCGGATTCGGTGCCGAGACTGACTCCGAATCGGGCAGTTCTCTGCCGTCATATTTGGCAACAAATACCCGGCGTTCAACAGTTTTGGTCTCAAGCCGATAGCCCATCTGCTCCAACAGGAACCGGTAATGCATTTTCGGGTCCGTTTCGTCGCGATAGACCAGGTCATGATTCATCTTGACACTGGGCACATCGGCAGTCCACAATAGTCGTCCCGCTCCTAATGTCTGACAGGCATACCCGGTCTTCAAATCGCCTTCAATCGCCCGCATCGAATAGCCCTTATGACCGGACAGATTCATAGGCCGCATGATAAACTGATACGACTCATCCGTTCCCTTTTCAAACAGCTCCATTGTTTCAGGCAACGGGCGGTTTTCATAGCGTTTAGCCACTTCTTTTAAGTGCAGTTGCCACGGTAGATATTTGGGGTCGTCATATTTATCTCTGTTTGCATACGCCTCTTTGAGCATCTGTTTGTAATCAGGCTTTTCGAGCAATCTATCCAATGCTAACCTGGTGTTATCCTTCGGTTTGGGCAGGTATTCCGAACGCTCAATCACCGGCTCGGCCGTTTCAAACCGAATGGAAACACTCTCATTATCACCGACGCTGATTCCATCAGACAATGCAAACTCTTTAACTACTGAATAGGTATTATTGTGATTCATCAGCGCGATCGTCGGCTGATAAACTCCCGGCGAAACCTGCCGATGATATGTTGTATCGGCAGCAATCTCTGTTCGAGGGTGACCGCCACCGATAATCGGTGAGCCTTTGTCACTTTTGAGCCAAATTTCAATATGATAGTCACTATTAGCATCCGGCATATTCTTTTTACCGATGGTTGTGACAACTTTCTCCTGCCAGACTTTTTCGCTGATTTCAATCGAAATATGTGATGGGTTAATCAGGCTGCCGGATGAGGAGAAGCCTGTATATTTTTCGTCTTTATTAAATCGAATTGACACGGAGTGGCGGTAGAGCTTATCGGCGGAAATAAATTTATAGATCCACAATTCTGTGTCATTTTCGGTACGTTTTTCATGAGGCTCTCCGCATAATTCCACCATGCGGTCTTTTGTGGTTTCATTGAATTTAATCAGCTTATTCAGCCTTGAGCTGTTTTCGGCATTTAGGCCGCGGCATACCAGATCAATCATTTCATGTTGATGTGAATTAATCCTATGCGCCTTGCCATCGGTGATCAGTCTGAGCTCAGTACCGCGTTTGAAACCCGTTGCCCGGGCCAGTGAATTGTCAAAGCCTTTTCCCGGCTCATGGAGAACCGTAAACGGCAAATCATAGTCTTTAATCTGCTGACGCGCAGACTCAGCATTTTTATGCATTGCAACCGTCACGATTTTGAGATTGTCATTTTTATATTTTTCTGAAATCTCTTTGAGCCATTGAAAAATAAAGCCTTGCTCACTACTATCCCAAAACAGAAGCACGACATTCTTATCGGCATAATCCGACAGGCTGAACGGCTCACCGTCAATGGTTGCTGTCACCAATGACATCAGGGCATTATCATCTTTGACGCCGGGTGCGTAGGTCTTGCCGCCGGGGTCTTTGAGATGCAGATAGGCCAGGTTTAACTGATCGGTCCAAATGGTCGAAAGCGCCGCCGCAAACGCCTTCGGGTCGAAAAAGATATCCGGCTGAGGCTTGGAATAATCCAGCACCATATCCACCATCTCCGCATCACGCGGATCCCACATGCGAATGCGAACTGGCAGTTTGCTTTTCTTCAAGGCCCAGATGCGGAACCACTGCGGATTGCCGTCGTCGCCGGAATCCATATCATAGACAACCCAATCGGCGGAAATCGCGGCATTCGGGTTCAAGATCGGGGTTTTATCGACGATTTTCCCGCCGGTAATGCCTTTTAAAATTGTGTTCATCGAAAAGGTTTCTTCGACGCCGAGCATTTTCAAAATCGCCGCGGCCATCCCATCGGCTTCGACCTGTTTTTTCGTCTTAAGATCAAACGCCGCAACCACTTCGCCCTTCTCGCCGAAAATCAACTGATTTTCCACGCGGACACGCACCCGACCGCCCCGGCCCATCCACAGTTCGATATGCCGCGGCACACTGAGCCCATCTTCTTTGAAATAGATCGAGGCCGACAAAAATTCACTGCGGGCAAACTGCTCGCTGATCTGTGCCCATGACGGCGTGGGATTGCCGAGAAAGACAAATACCGTAATCAGAACAATCGCCGCAATGGACCCGGCACCAAAGGTAAAACGACAAAGGAAAACGGGCCACTGAACCGAAGCAGTTTGGGGACGTGTCGTTTTCTTCTGCACATACGGATGATTCTCAAGATCATCTGCAAAATTTTTCAGCATTGCCCGCAACGGCTGCTGTTCGGTCGGCTGTGTTTCGTCAAACTGCTGCTGAATCTGCTGCCATGTGTGTGAATCGTTATTATCATTTCGTTTTTTATCATATGGAGTCATTTGACACCCCTTTCCGGGCAGATTCCCAAATCCGTCAAAATCGTACGTAGTTTGGTTTTGCCTTTTGAACAGTGTGATCGCGCGGTTGCCGCCGAACAATTCAATATTCCCGCAATGGCTGTGTAGTCTTCGCCTTCAATCAGCCGCAACAGCACCGCTTTACCCTGCTTGGCCGGCAGCAGTGAGATCGCTTCCCGAACCGCTGCCGATAATTCGGAAGATTCAGGCGATGCTTGCTGCATGAGTTGCTCGGCTTCTTTGTTGAGCCGAACTTCACGACGGCGTGTGGCTTTTTTGCGAAGTGCATCATAGCAGCGCGTCACGCAGATACGCAAGATATAGGCCTGTGGGTTGGGATGGCGGTCAATCGTTTTAAGTTTTTTCCAGATGACCGCTAAAATCTCCTGGAAAACATCCATCGAGTCGTGGGGATCCTGAATGATACGCGTGACAATCGCGATCATCCGATCCTCCACCGGCTCGATCAGCCTTTGATACATGTCATGGTGCGGTTTCACATTTCTCTCCTTTACATAACCGGGTTCTCTCTACCCTTCTAAACGAAATTGGCCTTCTGATTGTGTAAATTCATTCGCTCAGGCCGGCAGAAAACCTTCTGACTGCATCGTAACCTCTTCAATTCAAAAGCGTTACCATTATTTAAGAGAAATGTATAATTCTTTCAATAATCCCGAAAATCGCAGGTTTTCGCGATCATGCTAAATCAATTCCGCGGCATCAGCAGGAATCCAGGTATCCTGATCGTTGGACAGTTGAATGTGAAGCCAGTCGCCACGCTGTTCGAGTACGTCAAACTCGACGCCGGCGTGCAGCGGTTCGCTGAAGCTTTTCGGATAATTGTCGCTGTCGCCCTGTCGAGCGGTTACGGCGGCCGAAATAATCACGCCGCTGCGATTTTCCGCGCGACCGTATTGTTCGACAGCGACCGAAGTGGCCATGGCAATTACACCTATCAGCATCACAATACAAACCTGCACCACTGCGGGCCATTTGACGATCCACAACCGCAATATCAGCCAAAGACACAGAATTGTCATGCACATACCGCCGAGAAAAAAACGTGTTTGCATGGAAAAATCATAGTGCCAGAAAAACAGCCGCTGAACAACTTTCTTTTGCGTGGTGACAGCAAACTGATCGGCACGTTTGCTGCGGGCAAAATTCAGATTTTTGTGGATGTCCGGATTTGCCGTATCCAGAAGCTGCGCCCGTCGATAGTTCAAAATCGCCCGCCCGAGATCGTCAGACATTAAGTAGCTGTTGGCCAGATTATAGTACAGCTTCGCATTATGAATACCGCCATCAGCGATAATTTTTTCATAACCGGCCGCCGCCGCCAGATATAATTCCCTGGCTTGATCGGTCGTATCGGCATTATTGGCCTGTGAAAATGTCTGATTGGCCTGCATAAACGCCTGGACGGCCTGCTCATTGGTCAGTTCCGCATCCGCTTGGTCACACAAAACAGCTATACATATAAACAGCACAAATAAAATTAAATGGGTTTTCTTCATTTTATCGTCTTTTCAATATCGGCTAAAAGCTTAAGGATCGCTTTTTGTTTTTCATCGGTCAGTTGAAATGCCATCGGACTGTATTCCGACGCTTCGGTCTGGGCCATGACTTTGCGGTAAGAAGCAGACAACTCAGTATCATTAGTCTTTTCCAGAACCAGACTTTCACAGTCCGTCCCCGTCAGTGAGCCAGCCGGTTTGTTGAATTTGTCGGCCACATACTGCTGCAGTGCCGCCAACACCCGCTGTGATGATTTTTCGTCGCGTCCGGCGTGACGAATCGCCGCAACAGCATTGGCATAGGCTTTTTTACGCCGGTTAGCGGCCTGACGCTGCGGGCTGTCGCTGCTGGTATGCCGCATAATGACACTGGCCAGCAATGCCGTCAGCGGCAATGCATACAACCCGATAAAAGCCGGGCCGGTTAGCGCCGCCAGTGGCGAAAATTGCTGATTGACCAGTGCTTCCGGTGAAGCGACATTGGCAGATAATCCCTCCTGAATCGCCTTGATCTGTTTTCGGGCCGAAGGTAACTGGCGACTTTCAACATCGCCGCCGGTAACGATGCGTGTCGGGACAACCGTCAATGGAATCGGCTCGGTATAAATAGTTCGATATTTGCCTGCCTTGGCGTCAAAAAAGCTCAGGGGAATCGACGGAACTTCTTTGACCTTTGCGTGATTGGGGCGAATGGTCTGGGTAAAGACCTTGGCGTTGTTTTGAATCTCGCCGTCCGAACGCTCGGCGGGCATTTTGAATGATTCAGTCATCGCCGACATTTCATCCAATGCCGGCCACTGCACGGGCGACAAATAGGGACTGCCGCCGACGCGAATAGTCAGGGTAATCGGATCACCCACATTGACCTCGGTGGGTGTTGCCTCAGCGGAAATCGTATAGCCGCCGATCAGTCCGTAAAAATCCGTGGATTTGCCCGACCGCGGCAACGGCTGAACCTGCAACTGAAGCGATTCGGACTTGGCGCTAAACCGCTTGTATTCATACTGCGGCCCGAAAAAACTATCAAACCGGTTGCGGCTTCGACTTTTGCGGCCTACCGCCAAATCCGCTGAGACAGATGCAGGGCTGACATCAAAAGTACCTACAGTTTTGGGAATCAGTACTTTTTTCAATTGTACGCGAACGCAATCAACACCATTATGCAAAAGCTGACTTTGATAAACATTCTCTTTCCGACCGTTAACAGGTAAAGTCGTCTGCGAAGCGTTTTCAAAGGATGAATTGCCGGATTCCCAATAGAAATTATCATCGGCCATTATCGGCACCTGAATATCAAGATTGGCAATCTGCTCGGCACGCACAATATCGACCCACACATAAAACGATACCGTCAAGACTACCGGCTGGCCGACATAACAGACTTTTGTCGAAAGTTCCATCTCCATATCAAGCTGTTTGGTCGTACCCGGTTCGACCACTGAGACCTTTATCGACTGGGTTTTATAAGCTTTACTTTCAACCTTAACACTGATTGACGGAATGGTCATTTGACCTTTGGCACTGGCAAAAAGCTGATAGGTATATATGTGATGACTGGATGCGCGACCGTTGACAATCGAAGTGCGGTTTTGAACCGAAGGCCCGGACGGCTGGAAATCTTTCAGCGGCTCTAAATCAACATCATCAATCTCACCGTCGGAAACTATCAGGCTGTATGCAAAGCGACTGCCGGCATAAATCGGGCGGGAGCGGTCCACCTGTGCCTGAACGCTGACGGCCGCGACGGCATGAGCCGCAGGCATCACCAGTAGAAGTCCTGCCATATATAGATATCGCGTCAATAGTTTCAAGCTACCAGTCCCTTTCGACTTCCTTGCGGCCGCGAATCAAAACGCGGCGTTTTTCGCGAATTTCCTGTTCTTTATCCAATATTTCTTCTGCCGTTGCTTCAGCAGCTTTGGCTTGCTGCTCTTCGGCATTCTGCTGTTGTTGATCCGATTGCTCCTGTTGCTGGTTCTGATCCTGCTGCGACTCCTGCTCGGACCGCTGTTGATCGTCCTGCTGGTCACCGGACTGTTGCTGCTGATCGCTTTGCTTCTGTTGCTTATCTTTCAGTGTATCAATCGCTTTTTGGATTTGCTCGGCAGCGTCACCCTGCTTGTCAGCAGCTTCGGGCATTTGTGATTGCTCCAGTTTTTCCTTCGCCTGCTGCTGATCAGCAGCGGCCTTCTGCATTTGCTCGGTCGCCTGCTGGAGTTTCTGCTGCTGTTGAGCCGCCTGTTCGTTCTGTTGCTGTGTATCCTGCGGCGGCTGGGCCATTTGCTGCATTTGCTGGGCAGTTTGCTGCGTTTCCTGATTCAGTTGTTCCTGTTGCTTGGCCAGTTCCTGACTTTCCTGCGGCGATTGAGCCTGTTGAGTCTGCTTTTGAAGCTGCTGCTGTTGGTCTTTCAACTGCTCAAGATGTTTCTGCAAGTCCTGCTGCTTTTGCTGTTGCTGCTGCTGTTGTTGAAGCACCTTTTTTAGCTGCTGAATCTTCAGACGGGCCGCTTCGATATTTTTTGCCGCAGGGGCATTTCCGGGCTTGAGATTTCGTACCTGACGCCAACAGTCAATGCCCGCCTCGAAACTCTCAATCGCATCTTCCGGCTTATCCTGCTGGGCGGCGCCACGATGGAAATAACTGTTGCCCAGGTTAAACTTCGCCTTGGCAATCAAGTCGGAATCACTGCTTTGAACCGCCGCCTTTTGATAATGGTCAATCGCGGCATCATAATCTTTTTGACGGTAGAATGTATTGGCCTTATTGAGCTGCGCCTCGGCCAGTTCAGGATTATCCTTGAGTACCTGCTCATAAGTCTCAGCGGCCTTTTCGTACTCACCCTTGCGATACTGAGTATTTCCTTCGGCAACCGCCTCTCTGACAGACTTGGCCCACGCCTTACCTGCCGCGAACACAAGTATCACCGCAATTAACAGACTATATTTTTTTACGTTCACTGATACACTCCTCAATGACGATTAACAGCAGCGCCAACGCCAGAAACACCTGGAATTTCTCATCATATTCCAAAATAGTTGTCGATTCAAGCTCTCTTCGCTGGGCCGAATACACCAGATCGCTGTAAATCTGCCCCAAATCGAACGTGCCGGTCCGTACGGGAATATACGCCCCCGTGGGTGTGGCGACGGCGACTTGCCGCAGCGTTTCTTCATCCAATTTTGTCCAGACTTCCTGTCCCTGGTATTTCAAAAATGTCTTGGTCCCGGCGGCATCCTTGATTGGAATCCGGGCACCTTCATCGGGATTACCCAAGCCGACAGCGAGAATGCGAATGCCCTTTTGGCCGGCCTTTTCGGCGGCCTGTACCGGGAAACTTTCGGCCTGGTCGTCGCAGTCGGTAATTAGGATAATATCTTTATACTCCTTGACCTGCTCATCAAACACATCATCAACTGCTTTTCGAATGGCGTCGCCGACATTGGTGCCGCCCCGTGGGGCACTTTCAGTGGTAATCTGATCTAACGCCATTCGCACAAACGGATAATCCTGTGTTAGCGGACACTTGACCGAGGCACTGCCGGCAAATGTAATGATCCCGATACGGTCGCCGCGAATGGTTTCCATCAAATCGCCAATCGCCAGTTTGGCGCGTTCCAGTCGATTCGGCTTGATGTCTTCGGCCAGCATCGAGCGGGACGTATCCAGCAGAATCACCACATCGCGGCCCTTGCGTTTGACCTCACGCGGCGTCGGATTCCACGCCGGCCGTGTCAGGGCTATGACAATCGCCGCAAACGCAATTGTCAATAGAACCGCCTTAAACACCTGCCGACTCACCGCCGCGGCCGGGTTGATGGTCGTCAGCAAATTCGCCTCTGCCAGCCGGTTCAAAACCTTTCGCTTTCGCCAGAAATGCCAGACATACACCGGGATCACCGGGAAAACCAGCAAAAACAAGGCATAAAAAGCATCGTATTGTTTAAACTGCATACGCGTTATTCCTATGGAATTTTTCTGAAAATCGTTGACGCCGCCAGCATCTCAAACAGCAGCACGCCCAATGCCGCCACGCCCCACGGGCTGAACTGCTCGGCATAGTCCACATACTCGATGCTCTTGACATCCGTTTTTTCCAGTTCGTCAATCTTTTGATAAATCTGCCGCAACTGTTCGGCATTATCGGCCCGGGCATAAAAACCGCCGGTATCCTTGGCAATCTGGCTGAGCAGACCTTCATCCAGCGACGGTCCCCTTGAGAAAAACCCCCGCTGGCGAACCTCCGAACCAATACCGATCGTATAAATCTTAATCCCCCACTCGGCAGCCAGCTTGGCGGCTTGCAGCGGATCATATTCGCCTGCGTTGTTCCTGCCGTCTGTCAGCAGGATAATCACCTTGCTCTTGATGGTAAAATCCGGGTCTTTCTCCAGCTGAGTCGCTTTTAAACGGGCCATATCCGCAGTGATCTGGTTTTCAGCCTTTTGCAGTCGGGCAGCAGCGACCGCGATACCATCGCCAATTGCCGTAAAATTTTCACTGCGCTGTGTGACAAGATGCGTTTCTTTCAAAAAGTCGGTAATAATCGTATTACCGCGAACCAGCGGGCACTGCGTGTCGGCATAACGTGCGTAGGTCACCAGCCCAATCATATCACCGATGCGTCCCTTGTAGTCCTTGCCGTCGCCGGCGACAAAATCGGCTACTACCCGCTTGACGACTTCCAGCCGGTTCAGCTTTTCGCCCTGATAGACCATCGGATCGCCCATACTGCCGGAACGGTCCACGGCGATCATCATCACCACGCCTTCGGTGGAGATTTGCTCAATCTTCATGCCTTTCCGCGGGCGGGCAATCGCGATAATGAGCAACACAATACACACAAGACGGGCGATAAACAGCAGCGGGCGGAACCGCTGGCGAATCGAGGTCGGGCACGAATGAAACTTCGACAGGCTGGAAAACTTAATTGAAGCACTGCGTCGGCATTTCCAGCGCAGAACAATAAGTATCGGTATCAATAGCAGCAATAGCAAGGCCCAGGGAGTATGAAGCATCTACGCACCCTCCCCTTGACAATCGGTCACGTCAACCAGTGACTGCTCGGACCGGGTTTGTTCGACAAACTGCTCAGCAATCGTCAGCGATTCATTAATCTGCTCATGACTGGGCTGGTACCGTGCGAATTTGACTAGGTCACAATGTTCCAAAAATTTTTGCAATTGCTGTTTATATTCCAGTTTTAATGCATCAGATGTTTTCAACTGCTCCAGAAATTCCTCGGTTGTCTGCTCAGGAGCACGCAGTCGGAAACGGTTCTCAATATACTGACGCAGGCAAATGCTGAGCTTTTCATAAAACTCCTTAACGCGGCCCTGCTCAACCAGGTTTTCCCGGCTGATCGCCTGCAGCATCTCAAATGCGATCTCATGTGCTGCCCGGTACACACGCCGGATTTCCACCGGGCGTTTGGGCCGCAGTCGCAGACCAATCACAACACCGGCCGCAATTAGAGCCGCCGCGGCCAGAGAAATCCAAAGCGGGATCAGATTGATCTTCACATCCACCACATCGGAAATATCAGCAATTTCAAAATCATCCGCATCCGCTGAATACGCCGTAGTAATCTCAACGACAACTGGCTCGGTCGTCAATGTTCCGGGCGTATCATCGGGAGATTCTTTTTTCGAAAACTCAAATATCAACGCGTCAATCTCACAACTGCCCGTTTCCAGCGGTTCCAACTGGTATTGCCAAACGGTTGTCGTTCGATTATCGTCAGAAACCGACTGCGACTGTTGATCAAAGCGATAGATGCCGAATTGTTTGAGTGTTTCAGCAACGGCTGGCGTCTGCACATCATAGTCCGGCTCGATCTTCGTCGTCATCCGCATGGTTACCAGATCGGAAAGAGCGGCCTTCTCACTGCTGACCTCAAGCCGCACACTTAGCGGGCCTTCTGAATAGAATTTATCAACCGCAAAATCCATCGGCTGCTGCGCATCGCCGGCAGGCTTTTTGTCACAGCCACAAAGAGCCGCCAGACCACACAGCAGCAGGCAAAAAACTCGTCGATTGATGGGTTGTTGCTTGTTTAACGCCACGTCTTACGCTCTCCGATGTCTTACATGGAAAAATTTTACCAGATCATGAATATACGGCCGGTTTGTGTCGATTGAAATCGTATCGACGTTAATCGAACGAAATTCCTGTGTCAGTTCATTGTGCCGTCGGGTGTTTTCCCGCTCATAAATTTTACGAAATGCCGACGACGATGCGTCAATCAGCCGCACCTGGCCGGTTTCGGCGTCCTGAAACTCCACCAAACCCACTTTGGGCAAAGCCGTCTCGGCCGGGTCCTGGACATTGACCGCAATCACATCGTGGCGTTTGTTGACCAGCGAGAGCGTCCGCAGGTAATCGGTCGCAATGAAATCTGACACCAGAAACACCGTCGCCCGCTTGCGAATCACCTTGGCCAGATAATCCAGCGCCGCCGGGATATGAGTCTTTTTATCGGTAATCTTAAAGCACAACAGTTCGCGAATCAGCCGCAGTACATGCGTCGTGCCTTTTTTAGGCGGGATATACAACTCCACCTGATCGGTAAAAATCATCAATCCGACTTTGTCATTGTTGCGAATGGCCGCGAATGCTAATACCGCACAGAACTCGGCGGCCAGTTCATTCTTGAGCCGGCCGCGTGTGCCGAAATTACCCGAGGCACTCATGTCCACCAGCAGCATCAAGGTCATTTCGCGTTCTTCAACAAACCGCTTGATATAGGGCTTTCCCGCGCGGGCGGTGACATTCCAGTCAATCGTTCGCACATCGTCGCCGGGGGTGTATTCGCGCACTTCTTCAAACTGCATTCCGCGGCCCTTAAACACGCTTTCGTACTGACCGGCAAAGCTGGCATTGACCATACGGGACGTATGAATCTGAATCTGCTTGATCTTTTTGACAAGTTCAGGCGACAACATGACTAAATCCTTACCTGTGCTTAATTACGGTACTTCAATGTTGTCGAAAACGGTCTGGATCACGTCTTCGCTGGTTTTGTCCTCAGCCTCGGCCTCGTAACTGACCAGCACGCGGTGCCGCAGCACGTCAGTACCGATGGACTTGACGTCCTGCGGCGTCACATAGCCCCGACCATTGATAAACGCCATCGCCTTGGCCGCCAAGGCCAGAAAGATGGACGCACGGGGAGACGCCCCGAAATTGATATAATCCTTGAGATTTAACCCGTATTTTTCCGGTTCACGTGTCGCATAAACGATATCAACAATATAATCCTTGATTTTATCATCGATATAAATCTGATCAATGACTGAGCGAACCTCCATAATTTCTTCCGGCGTAATAACCTGCTGAATATCAAAGGCCGTTTTAGTCGCCGACATCCGGTCCAGAATCTGCCGTTCTTCTTCTTTCGTCGGATAATCAATCTGGATTTTCAGCATAAAGCGGTCCAGCTGCGCTTCCGGCAGCGGATATGTGCCCTCCTGTTCAATCGGGTTTTGCGTGGCCAGCACTAAAAACGGCTGCGGAATCTCAAATGTTTCGTCACCGATTGTGACCTGCCGCTCCTGCATTGCCTCCAGCAAAGCACTCTGGACCTTGGCGGGGGCACGGTTGATTTCGTCGGCAAGGATAATATTGGCAAAAATCGGCCCTTTTCGGACATAAAATTCGCCGTCCGACTGGCGGTAAATCTGCGTTCCCGTCAAATCCGCCGGAAGCAGGTCCGGCGTAAACTGAATCCGCTGAAAACGGGCCGAAATCGCCTGTGCTAACACCGTCACCGCCGTGGTTTTGGCCAGTCCCGGCACACCTTCGATCAAGATATGCCCGTTGGACAGAATCGCCACCAGCATTCGCTCCAGCATATACCGCTGGCCGATGATCACTTTGTCGAATTCATTCAACAGCAGTCGAATAAAGGAGCTTTTCTCCTCGACAATTTTGCCGATTTGCTGAATATCCATTGTCATACTATACAGACCTCCGCTATTTATAATGTTCAGAGATTTCCTACCAGACACTTCATTGAGGGCGGCAGTCGCCGTTGTGTTTCACATTTTTTCAGGTTTTCCAGCCAAACCGCCGCTACTGACACAGCGTATTATGACAATTTAAAGAAAAATTTCAAGTCTTTCATACATAAATACACTCTATTCCAGAAGGGTTTATCTTGATACAGGTTTAAATTTCCTCCGAATTGATCATATTCACTCGATTCATAAAAACTGAATACCCGCAAGAGCATAACACAATCTCTTGCGGGTATTTCAGGCCGTGAAAGGAGATTACCGGGTACACACGCTTTTGAGCAAATCCTTTCGTTTAAATTTCAGGCTGTTTTTGATGACTTTCACTTATCCCCATGATGACGATGAAAACAATAATGTCCAAACGCCCATGGAAACCCACATGGAAACGATAATCCAATAGAGTACAGGCGATTGTTTTCTTGGTATCACGTCCAGTAGATAGGTCCAGCCGCTGCGCAGGTCATTGGCTGCCCAGATTAGAAAAAACACACCCCAAATCCAGTAAATATTGGAAAACAGACCAATACCGATAATGATAAGACCGAGAATGGACTTCCAGTGCTTTATTGGCCCGGAAGAATTTTGAGGCAGTATCGGGATCTGGTTGTCGCTATCAATCGAATCAACCTGCACACTGTTTTTTCCCTTCTTTAACTTTTCGCTTTGCTGCCAAACCCACCAGGTTCCCTCCTCCAGCTCTTTTGGTGTCATTTGCTTCGGCTGGTACACGGCATGAGAACCGTCATATTTCGACCAGTCTTTGGTCAGGATACGCCCCTCTTTGTCAAGTTCTTCAAACGTCCGGCTGCCGGGAAACGGTATCAGCAAATGCGGATACACCTCGTCAAAACCGATATCTTTGATATAAGCAATCGTATCTTCAAAAATATTTTTATCATGTGCATCAAAGCCAAACAGAAAATCCGAAACCACACGAATTCCATGAGACTGAATCGTTTTAACCAGTTCCTTAATTTCTTCCGGCTTGACAAATCCCTTGCCCTGGTCTTTTAAGGCCTGTTTGGAAATGGTTTCGATACCAAACAGCATGATTTCGATGCCGGCTTCTTTGGCCGCTCTAAGCAGTTCTTCATCTTTACCGATTAAGATCGTCGTTTCGGCAAACAGCTTTTTCTTCAGCGGTTTTAAAGCCGCAAACAATTCCAGCGCATACTCTCGATTCGCCGTCAGATTATCCGAATGCAGTTCAATCCACTCAACTGGACATTTCTTTATTTCCTCGACAATGTTCTCAATTGGACGCAATCGAAAACTATCCGTAAACTGATGCACCAGGCAAAAAGCACAATTAAACGGACAGCCGCGAGAAACGACGACTGACCAGGTATAATTATATTTTCGCATCGGAACAAGATCGGTCGGATACGGTTTTAATTCAGCCAGGACCAGCGGTTCTGTACGCTGATACCGTCGCTTGAGTGTGCCGGCCTCCACATCAGCCAGTAACTGTTCCCAAATCCCTTCGACTTCGCCGACCATCATCGCATCTGCATGCTCCAGGGCCTCATCCTGATTAAACGCCGTATGCAACCCGCCCAGAACGGTCACACGATCTTTCTGTTTAAATGTCTCAACAATTTCATACGCCCGCAGCGCATCGGGAGTGGACATAAACACAGCAATCACATCCGCATCGGATTTGAAATTGGTCTTCATGCCGATGGTTTCATCCGCCATCTCAATATCAATCCCCGCCGGCGTCGCAGCCGCGGCCGAAAAAATATTCTGCGGAGGCCCGCCTGTCATCTTTTTATACTCGGAATATGAACTGCCGGCAGAAGCTTTAATCAAATATACTTTCATTGGAAATACCTTTCAATAATCTCAGTGGTAAAACCGAATAATCTGTTCTGGTACAATCTGTTATGACTCTGTTGAACCGGTTGCCATCTGAACGACAATAGAAACCAATTGCGATGCCAACTGATCATGATTTTCAAGATACGCATTCAGCCCCGGCGCAACCGCATCAATGAATTGTCCGTATTGACCAAATGTATCGAGCAAACCGATTAACCCCACAACCGCGAAACGCACGTGGGAGTCATCAGCCGACCGATTCACGATCCGACCGATCATGTCGGCCACAAAGTCAGCTTGCGGCTTAAAGTACGCCTCCGCAATTTCTTTAAATACCGCACTCGGCTGCCAGCACTCGCAGGCAATTAGTGATGACTGCCAATTGGACTCCGATTGAGCCTGATACCTCTTGATCGACTCAGAGATAATCACATGCAGCGACTGACGAGGATCAAGCCTGCAAAGCTGCTGCTGTTGCTCAGGTGTAAAGGAATTTTCCCGACACGCCTCCAGTAAAACTTCACGATATAGGGCCTCTTTGCTGCCAAAATGATAATTTAAAGCACTGATCTGCGTTTCAGCCTTTTTGGCAATGTCACGCACCGTCACAGCACTGAAACCCATTTCGGCAAAAAGCTCTCCCGCCGCGGCTATCAGTTTGGCACGAGTTTTCATGGAATCTTTGGAACTTCCCATGAGGGGACTCCTAAAAAATTCTGTTTTCCTATTAATAGGCCGAAAACCAGCAACAAATGGCACTGCCTTCAGCACAAAACAGCGAATAAACTTGAAATTGAACATTCGTTTAGAACAAATGTACTAAACAAATGTTCCGAAGTCAAGGTTTATTTGCAATCCGATCAAAATTACAGCCAAAATATTCGATTAAGCCACAAAAACGCATATATTTCGCTCTGCGAAAAAGAAAACTCATCTAAGAAAACCATCACATTTTTTCATGATTTCCGCAGATTTCTTGTAAATTTGGGTTTTTCCTGTAACAATATAGCTGGTTGTTCGTTCTAATAGGTAAGAAGTCGCCGCGGCACATGGTCGGGGTGAATTTATCTTGCAATTATTTATACTAAGGACGGTCCCGTGAAGAAGAAAACGATTGTCATTTCCATTGTCTGCATTGCCGGCGTCGCGATGGCTTTTTCAGGTCTTAAAAAGAAGATAGCAGCCCAGAAAGGCATACATAACACGACGCAGGTGCGGATTGAAAAGATCACCCCCGCCGAATTCATCGAAATTGTCAATGCCCCCGGCGAAATCAGGCCCAAAACCAAGGTCGATATCAGTGCCAAAGTCTCAGCGCGAATTACCGAACTGCCCTTTGAAGAAGGCGACACCGTTACCGGCGGCGACCCGGATGCCACCCCCCCGAAAGAGGCCTCCCTGCTAATTCGACTCGACGCAAAAGACTATGAAAGCCAGTTGCGCAGCGCCGAGGCCAACCGCGATGCCCAGATGGCTCGCATTGAGGTGGAAAAATCGCAAATTCTTTCACAGAAGGCAACACTGGAAGGCACCAAGGCTACACTCGACCAGAAAAAACTCGAGTTTGAGCGTCAGAAAAAATTGCTCGAAACACAGGATGTCAGCCAGTCCAGCTTTGACCTGATCCGCTCCAATCTGCAGGAACTTGAATCACGCTATGAATCATCCCGGCATTCGATCAAGGCCGCTGAGCAGAATCTGGTAGTCATGCAGCATAATCTCAAGGCCGCCGAAGCGGGGATTGAAGAAGTTCGCGAAACGCTGAGCTATACCACCATGTATTCGCCGATTGACGGGATTATCACGCAGATCAACGCCGAAGTCGGTGAGGTCGTCATGACCGGTACCATGAACAACCCCGGCACGGTGATTATGCAAGTCGCCGATTTATCGGAAATGATGCTGCTGGCAGAACTGGATGAATCCAACGTCGGACAGGTCGAAATTGGCCAGAAGGCCACGATTCACGTCCCGGCTTTCTGGGAAGAGGAGTTTGAAGGCGTCGTCCAGAACATCGCCCTGACTCACCGCATGAGTAATACCGGCGCCAAATACTACAAAACCGAAATTCTGATCAAAGGTGATGTCAGCAAACTGCGATGCGGCTTGACCGCAGATGTGGATATCGAAACCAACCGCTCACAAAACGTCATCAAAGTTCCCAGCCAGTCAGTCCTGGCGAGACGATTTGACAGCCTGCCGCTGGATATCACCAACGATAATCCCATCGTCGATAAGAAGAAAACGGATATTCCAGTGGTTTACCGCCTGATTGACGGCAAGGCCGTGGTAACACCGGTGAAAATCGGCCCCAGCGATCTGACGCACACGCTTATTCGAGACGGTCTTTCCGAAGAGGATACCGTCATCGTCGGTCCGTATAAGATTCTCGATACGCTCCGTCATGACATGGATGTCGTCGAAGAAACCGCTAAGCAGGATGCCAAAAAACTGGAAAACGGCAAGAAACCGAATGCCAAGGACAAGGATAAAGAGTAATTGCAATCATCAACGGCCGCCTATGATCCAGCAAAGCAACAAACCCGTTATTCGCATTAAGAATCTGACCCGCACGTATAAAATCGGCACCGAAAGCGTCCATGCACTCCGCGGCGTCGATCTTGAGGTCTGTCAAAATGAATATGTCGCCGTCATGGGCCACAGCGGTTCCGGCAAGAGTACGCTCATGAATCTGCTGGGCTGTCTGGACATGGCCAACGCCGGCGAATATGAACTCAACGGCATTATGACCACCCGAATGAGTGCCGCCAGTCTGGCCCACGTTCGCAACCAGCAAATCGGTTTTGTGTTCCAATCTTTTGAGCTATTGCCGCGAATGACCGCACAGAAAAATGTGGAACTGCCGCTGATTTATTCGGAAATGCCGTTCTGGAAACGCCGCAAATTAGCTAAACAGGCATTAGAACGCGTGGGCCTTGGCGCTCGCATCGACCACAAGCCCAACCAGCTCAGCGGCGGTGAAAAACAGCGCGTCGCCGTGGCTCGCGCACTGGTCAGCAGCCCCAGTATCCTGCTGGCCGACGAACCGACCGGCAATCTCGACAGTAAAACCAGCGCCAGCATTATGCAGTTATTCGAGCAGCTCTATGCTGAAGGCCAGACGATCATCATGGTTACGCACGAATCGGACATTGCCGCCCACGCCCGACGGGTGGTGCGGATGCGGGACGGACAAATTGTCAGCGACCTGCCGATCGAACAGGATCCGGTCAACACCCACAACCAGGGGCCAGAGGAGGCGCCGCAATGAAAAAACTTCTGCTGATTCCCATTCTGCTGCTGCGTCTGATTACGCAAAGCGCCCTGCTGGCGCTCAATCAAATCTGGGTCAACAAAACCCGCAGCATTCTGACAACGCTGGGCATTATCATCGGCGTTTCTTCCGTCTCAGCGGTGATCGCGGCCATGAGCGGCATGAACAACAAGATCATGGAAAACTTCGAGACGTTCGGTACCAAGAAGATATTCCTTTGGCCGCAGCGTCCCGACTCCGGCTCGAAAAAAAATCTTGACTGGTGGCAAATCCGCTTCAAGGAAGAAGAGTTCGAGGACATGCTGGAATACTGCCCATCGGTGGAGTTTCGGTCCTTTGTCTCGGACGGACGAAATCTGCCGGCACGGGCCGACGATACCACTGTCGAGGCCGTGAGACTCAATGGTGTGGAAACACACTGGTTTGATATCGAAAACCGCGAGATTATGATGGGCCGGCCCTTTTCGCACCTCGACGAAACGCAGGGACGCAAGGTCTGTATCATCTCCAAACAACTGCGTGACAAGCTGAAGATGGACCGCGAATGCCTGGGGCAGACGATCACCTTCGGCCATCATATGTTCCTGGTCGTTGGCCTGCTGGAAGAAAAACCGGGAATGATGTTTGACGAGGGCAACCGTGATAACCTCGAAGCGTATATCCCGTTTAAAACCATGCGAAAAATCAACAACAACCGCTGGTTCAGCGTCATCGCAAGCTGTAAAAGCACCGATGTGGCCGAAGAAGCCAAGGCGGAAATCCAGTTTTTTCTGCGGCGAACCCGTAAAATCCGCCCCGGCGAACCGGATACCTTCAGAGTCATGGTCATGGAAAATGAAATTAAGCAAGTGATGAAAGTTTTTGGCATGATCTCCATGGTCGCCTTCGGCATCGTCAGCATTTCGCTGCTGGTTGGCGGCGTGGGAATTATGAATATTATGCTGGTATCCGTCTCGGAACGGACGCGGGAAATCGGCCTGCGCAAAGCTGTCGGCGCCAGGCCATCGGCGATTTTAACGCAGTTTCTGGTCGAGGCGGTCGTGCTGTGTTTAATCGGCGGATGCATTGGTCTCTTCCTGGGACACGGACTGGCTGTTACGATCTCCAAAGTGGTGCCGATGATGGAAAGCACACGGATTCCCCTTTGGGCCGTTTTACTGTCGTTTGGTTTTTCGGCACTGGTCGGCATTGTTTTTGGCATGTTCCCGGCCATCAAAGCAGCCCGGCTGAATCCGATTGATGCCCTGCGGCATGAATAATAAAATCAAAAAGCAAAGTGAACAATTAATGAATCCCGACAATGTCGGGATAGCTGTTTAAATAGATCCCTCGGCTGCGCTCGGGATGACATATTCGAGCTCAATGGTTCGCAATAATACAGGATTGAAAAATGAAACAGATGGTTAAAACTGGGTTTTGGTGTTTGGGTATAATGGCTCTTTTGGTCGGCTGCAGTCAACCGCCAACTGGGACGGACTTTTTCGAAATGGATGTCCCAACGGAAAAGACCCGCAGCATTGATGCGCTCAATCTTGACAATTATCGCTCTGCAAAACAGCCGACGATTCCGTCGGTGCTGGAGCTGCCGGACGAACCGCTTGAAAAACTCGACCTGGCACTGGATCAGTGCCGGGCACTGGCGATGGAAAATAATCTTGACCTGAAAGTCCAGCTATACGCCCCAACAATCTCGCAGGAATCCGTCAACGCCGAGCGTGCCAAGTTTGAAGCCTCATTCAGCGCCAACGTCAACTATGAAAAAAGGGATCAGGCCACGGTATCCGTTGCCAATCTCGAAGGAACGCAAAGTGACAGTGGCACGGTTAATATGGGCGTCAACATTCCCTTACAGACAGGTGGCGAAATCTCATTTAACCTTGCCGACAACCGAACCAAAACCAATTCACCGGATTCAAAGTTGAATCCATACTACGTCAACGACCTTTCCATCTCGATCAGCCAGCCGCTGCTGCGAAACGCCGGCGTCCGGACCAATACGCATTACATCCGGATTGCCGAGTACAACAAGAGTATTTCCGATGCGCAGACAAAACTGGAAGTCATCAGTGTTATCGCCGCGATGGATCGCGTCTATTGGCGGCTGTATGCAGCGGCTAAGCAGTCCGAAGTCCGCCGCCAGCAGTACGAACTGGCCAACGCCCAACTGGAGCGTGCTCAGCGGTTTGTCGATGCGGGCGAGCGTTCGCAGATCGAGATCAGGCGGGCCGAAGCGGGGCTGGCCCAGAGCCTTGAGTCGATCATTATCGCTGAAAATCTCCTGCGCGACCGGCAGCGTGAACTCAAGCAGACAGTCAACAAACCGGGACTGGAAATGCGCGGCACCACCGCCATTATTCCAACGACCGAGCCGAATCCGATCCATTATACCTTTGACGCCGACACACTGGTCAAGCAGGCCATTGAAAACCGTATGGAAATGCTAAAGCTGGAGCTGGAAATTGCTAAAAGTATCAGCAGCATTCATTACCTGCGCAACCAGGCGCTGCCGCTGGTATCAGTCGATTACAGCTATAGCATCAACGGACTGGGACCAACCCGCAGCGATTCGCTGGATATGCTGGGCGAGAATCGTTTTGGCGATCACACAATAGGATTAAAACTCCTGATTCCATTGGGCAACCAAGCGGCTGAAAGTAACCTGCGGGCGGCTTACTATTCACGAATGCAGACACTGGCCTCGAAGGAAAACCGTACAAAAATGATCGAAGTGGAAGTATTGAACGCGCTGGATCAACTGGAATCCAACTGGCAGCGGATTCTCGCGGCCCGCCAGAGCACACTGCTGGAAAACCGGCTGTATCAGGCCGAAATCCGTGAGTTCCAGAACGGCCTGAGCACCTCGACCGATGTGCTGGAAGCCCAGACCAACTTCGTCAACGCCCAAAGCACCGAAATCAACGCGGTCACCGAATACCAGATCGCCCTTGTAGACCTCAGCTACGCCACAGGCACCCTCCTCGGCGCCGCCCAAATCAACTGGAACCCCACCGCCCCGCCACTGGATTGATTTTTACTGCTCCACTTAAAAAAATGAGAAACAATCGAGCCAATCATTCAATTGCCAAGAGGCCCCTCTGTTCTATTTGCTTATAATTCTCAAGTGATAAATCATAAACTGCATACATGTCATCGCCTTGACCTTTGTCATCTTTCTTATTGGGGCCATAGCTGATAATCTTATATATGCTGGGTTCTTGAAATTCAATTATTATTGGCATATCCCAAGCATCTTTAATTGCCACTCCATCTTCAGTTATTTTATATGATATAGAACGATTATCTTTGCGATACATTTCAAGTACATCTGAAATTGCAACAGGATGTTGTTTGCCTTCAAATTTCGCCGCTGAGAATATATCGCTCTTTAAATGGAATATAGTAGAAACCGTTCTAGACTTATTAGATCTCACCCCGCCTAAAGTCAATAATACACAAAGAATAAAAGCAAGTGGGATAATAATGCATATCAAAATACTTTTTTTGACTCTCATTTTTTGCTCCAGTCCATTTATCTCTACTATGCTCCAAAGTAAACTCTTCAATTAACCATTATCAACTCTATGAGCCTGACCGTCAATCATTTTTTCCGTGTCATTCCGTGCATTCGGTTGTTTTGGTTATGTCCATTAAAAAGCCCTCGCTTCGAGAAGCGAGGGCTTGATGCTTTCACAGATTTTGTAAGAGTTCACACTTTAGTGTGTTACCGCACCATTCCGGCAAACGACAAGCTGAAGCTTGAACTCTCAACCGAGCTTAGTGACTCAGGACTTTTGCGGGAATAACCGTTTTGTCCTTGCCGGGGGTTTGCCAACTTACTTTCAGTGTTTCGCCGCCGCCCAGTTCGAAGAACAATACCTTGATCGGGTGCGTTCCGGCCTTGAGGGCGATCTGGCCGCTCAGTTCACGCGGGGCGTGCGGGCCGTCATTATCAACAACGGTCTTATCACCAATCAGCAGGCGGCTGCCGTCGTCACTGTGGGTATAGAACGTATAAACACCGTCAACCGGCACCGTAATATAGCCGGTAAAGGTCAATGCGAACGCAGGTGCATTGCCATAGCCGGGAATCGCGACTTGCTTTTCGACAGATGTTTTTTCCACCGAGAGAGTGTCCATCAGATCCACCGAGCGAATGCCGCCGATGCGATAGTCACATTTCAGCCCCAGCTTTGCAGAAGCCACTTCCACAGGCTTACGCAACGTCTGCTTTTCATAGGTACCGACCTGCACGTCCGTCATCCGTCCGCCCGGAAGCATACCAATCGCCTTGACCGTCGCCGTATCATTAATTGTAAACGGCTTATCATACAACCGGCTTTTTGCGTCCGGCGTGCTGCCGTCCAGCGTGTAATAGACCGTCATGTCGCCCATCGGCTTTT
>JANQGW010000102.1 GCA_028282905.1 Sedimentisphaerales bacterium
GTTGTCGCTGAGTTTTTTGTTTATTGGAGGGGTTTATAAACTTTGAACTGCAGTACACTTCTATACTTCTCAGAAGCTGAAAGCCAACGTATATTAAAAACTTTACACTTTATTATAATTCTTATAACCGCTTGTTTTTACCAACGTTATAGAATCTCATTTTTGAGATTCTCTGAGTTAATAGAGTATTCGGTTATAGAACTGTTGTAGCTGAATTATATATTTTCTATGACCGAAACAGTCTTTATCCGAACAGCTACTCACCACCATCGGAATAAATACCTGGAGGTTAAAAACTCAAGGCAATTCTACTATTATATGATTTTTAATCATATACCCTTATTTTGGGCTTACAGCTTTATTTTCCGTTTGCCAGCCAGTTTTGGGAAAGTTCAGTAAAATCGATAAGATTAATGATGCAGTCTGCGATAATATCACCGTCTCTTGAGGTCAGATTGCAATTACCGGGATCATTACTAGTCAGCCAGTTTTTAGCCATAATTGCATAATCATTCAAATCAATCTGGCAGTCATCATTCAAGTCGCCATCTTCTATCGCTAAAGAGCACGGGAAGATACTGAATACGGCATCGCTGTCATCGGTGCCCGATGGATCAGAGGCGGCTGTAACACGAATCAGGTTCTGAATAGTTTCTGTGCTTTGAGACGGTACAGCCCAGTTGTATGTGTTCATCCCGTCAGCAGTTGACACGGTATCCAGCGGAGTCCAGTTTGAACCGTTATTTGAGCTATAGCTAATATCTACAGCACTTTCGGCCTGGGAAATCCAACTGACAACGTGATCCCGTCCGGCCGGCAACTGCTCGCCACCGTTTGGTGCCAGTACCAGTATCACCGGGCTGGTGGGGTACGGATCATACTGAATGTTGGCTGTTGGATTATTGGTTTCAATCTGTGGCAGCCATGTGCTATAAGATTCTGGCTTCAGATAGTTCACTCTCAAATCTAATTCTTCAAACAAGGTATGACCTGACAGGGAACTCACATCGCTAATGTGGTTATTCTCAAGAAGAACACGTTCAAGCGAGAGTAGATTCGATAGCGGACTGACATCGGCTATCATGTTATAACTGGCATAAAGCGTTTTTAAGTCAGTTACATTTACTAGCGGGCTTATGTCTGCAATATTATTCGAGCCGATTGACAATGTCTCAAGATTGGTCATATTTGCAAGAGGGCTAATATTGCTAAGTCCGTTATTCCGCAAGTGCAGATATGTCAAGTTGGTAAGGTTTACCAACGGACTTACATCAGTGACATTATTGGAGCCAAATCGTAATTCCGTCAGAGAAGTAAGATTCGCCAAAGGCGATAGATCACTTATGCTATTTGTATTTAATTCCAGGATTTCTAAGCTCGTGAGATATACCAGTGTGCTCAACTCACTGAGGTTATTATTGCTTAGATCAAGATATGTCAAACCAGTCAAATTTGCCAGCGGACTTATGTCGCTGATGTTGTTACCATATAAAACCAATTCTGTCAGACCTGTCAGGTTAGCAAGCGAGCTAATATCTATTAAGCCATTTGTGTCAAGAGTCAGATCTGTCAGGCTTGTAAGACCTTCCAGTAAACTTATATCAGTGATGTTATTGTAACCAAGATTCAAATCATTCAGGTTTACTGCGTATTCCAGACCAGTAATATTTTCAATATTTAAAGATCGGGCTCGCAAATATGTCAGTTTTTCCATGTCATACGCATTCGGGTCTGTTACTCCCAATTGAGTTTCGACAGCCTCTTTTAGATTTTCATCTTCAAAATAGACTGGAGAATGCGGGTCATATAACACCTCAGCGGTTGGATTATTGGTTATGATTTGTGGAATCCATATATTTAGTGAATCATTATCCAGTGAATTGCTTCTTAAGTCCACGGTTTGAAATTGAGTGTGACCAGCTAATGGACTTACATCCGTTATATTATTGTAGCGAAGGTTGACATACACCAAATCACTAAGGTTGGTAAGGGCAGTTATATCGCTTATATTATTATTACGAAGATTTACATAGTCCAAATTGCTAAGGCCAGCAAGTACGCTTATATCACTTACACTTGTATCATGCAGGGATAAAACTTTCAGATTTGTCATATTCGTAAGCGGGCTTATATCACTAAGGCTATCGTTGCTGAGGTACAAATAAAGCATATTTGTCATATTTGCCAGCGGACTTATATTGCTAATGTTATTATCTCTAATACTCATGGCTTCCATAGCAGTCAGGTTTGCTAGTGGTGTTATATCGCTTATATTATTACTGTTAATATACAAATCTACCATATTGGTAAGATTTGCTAAAGGGGCTACATCGCTGAGATTGTTATGTCCAATATTTAATTGTCTAAGGTTGCTCAGACTTGCCAGCATACTGATGTCATCGATATCGTTATAAGGAACATTTATAACCTCTAAGTTGTTTATACCTGCCAAAGGAGTTAGATCGCTTATATTGTTATTATCAAGATTCACAATTTCAAGGTTGAACAAACCGGAAAGCGGGGTTAAATCGCTTATCTTATTATCATTAAAATTTACGGTTATCAGATTAGTTAAATTCGTCAACGGACTCAGGTCATTTACATCATTTTCCATAAATGTCATATACTGAATGTTTGCTGCATATTCCATGCCGGTAAGATCCGTTATGCCTGCACTATTGATACGTAGAGTAGTTAAGGTCAGCATATCAGCAATGGTAACATTCGGGTCAGTTATATTCAGTATAGTTTTAATCTCTGTCTCAAGGTTGGCATCTGCAAAGTAAACCGTACCATCTGTGTCGTATTGAAGATCAATACCCGGATTATTGTCTTCGATCTGTGGGAGCCATACCGTAAAAGCATCTCCATTAAGAGGATTGCTGATTAAATTGATTTGGCTTATACCGGTCAGTGTTGCCAGCGGGCTAATATCACTGATCTTGTTATGATTGATGAGTAGCTTGAACATATTGGTCAGATTCGACAAAGGCGTTAAGTCGCTAATGTTATTGCCGTAAAGACCCACTTCTCCAAGAAGCGTCATGTTCGCCAGAGGGGTGATATCAGTTATGTTGTTATTGGGGATACTCAACGATTCCATGTCTGTCAGACCAGCCAACGGACTTAGATCACTGATTTGATTACCCGGCAAATACATATCGTATAAATCTGTCAGATTCGCCAAAGGGCTTAAGTCACTGACAGCCGTGTTTTGAAGGGAAAATGACTGAAGGTTTGCTGCATGCTCTAATCCGGTCAGGTTAGCCACCCCTGCGTTGTTAACAGACAAAGATGTCAGGGAAAGCATGTCATCCGGCTTAGGGTCAGGGATTCCCAGTATTGCTACGATCTCCGCTTTAAAACTGGCATCGGCAAAATATACGTTGTATTCGATGATCGCCGTGGGGTTGTTAGCCTCTAACTGAGGAATCAAAATATTATAAGCATCCCCATTAAAAGGATTGTTTTTCATGTGCAACTGAATGAGATTTGTAAAATCTGCAATCGGACTGATATCCACAATTGAATTACCAGATAAAATTACTAATGACAGCCCTGTCAGATTTGACAGCGGGGTGATATTGACAATGTCATTATCGCCAATCGCTAAAGCCGAAAGATTAGTCAGGCCGGACAGTGCAGAGACATTACTGATATTATTGTCCTGGAGAGCCAACGATGTTAAACTCGTTAGATTTGTAAGCGGAGAGATATCACTAATCGAATTATTGGAAAGATCCAATTCTATCAAGCCAGTCAGGTTTGTTAATAGAGAGATGTTTGTAATACTATTGTCACTCAGCCTTAACGTGCCTAAACCGGTCAGATTCTCCAGAGGAGATAAATCACTAATGGAATTGAGCTTTAACTCCAACTTGTCGAGGTTTGTTGCATATTCCAAGCCGGTCAAGTCGGATATTGATGAGCTGTTAGCAACCAGACCTGTCAGGTTTTGCATATCACTTTCGTTGGGATCGGTTAGTTCCAACTCAATTTCGACGGCAGCCTTGAGATTGGCATCCGCAAAATACACTGGATCAGCTGGACCTGCATAGCTGATTGAAAATGATAGAACGAACAACACACATAACGCATAGGTCTTAATAGCAGTAGGCTTCATGACCAAAATACCCTCCTTAATTTTTATCCAGAATTTTCTATCCCCCCTCAATTTGCTCTTACTCGAGAAATGAGCACAAAGAGGATTATATTTATACGCCCAATATTCTACTAACTATACTACTATTTGTCAATATCCAATCTGCTACCCTTTTGGTATCCATTAAGGCTTAAATGTAGAAAATAAAGATCCGAAATATATCATGAAAGTCTTGTTTAAGGACTTACAAGCCAATCTTCCATAAGCTTGACCAGATCATCGATGTCTACTGTTTCGTCATCTGTCAAATCAGCTCCATTGCACATTCCGCAATCAGAGTCCAGCCAGTTTTCAGCCAATCTTGCAAAGTCTTCCATGTCAACTTTACATTGACCACATATATTACCGACTATCGGGCACAGATGGGCAGGCATGTCCATTGGACCGCAATCACCACCATACAACTCAATGGAATCTGCGATGGGTGTTAAATCCCTTCCCTCAAAACCGGAATAATCCGGTTCGTATTCTTTGACCTTGAATACTCTGCCATCACTGCCATCGCTTGTGGTATTCGTATCGGCATTATAGCACAGTGCGTCATTATTATTGCCAGGACACTTATATTTCCATACAACCTCCTGATCAGGAGTAACCTCGATTAAAAGGCCGTATATCCCAAAGGCGATAAGAGTGTTTCCATTTCTTAAGCGTTGCGCACCACTTGAATCGTTGGAAAAAACATCGTAACTGTTATCTCCGTTCCACTCCCAGACCAAGACATCCGGTCCCCAATGTGTATTGGGGTCAGTTATGTCAGGATACGATTGCGTGTCTTCATCCCATTGGGATTCAATTTCACAAGCCGTTGAATACTCGCGTATGTTTCTCGTACCGTTATTAAAAATAATAAGATTGCCTGCTCCGGGATAACCATCGGGAATCCAATTAACAGCATGCTGGCTATAACTAAGGCGGACATCACCTCGCCCGTACTCTGCAGTATTTCCCCACCGATAGAGTAAATCGCCTCCTTTGCCATACTGGCCGCCACTGTGTCCTTCGGCTATCCCGGAACCGTTTTCAAGGTTTCCGGTGTATTCAAAAATAATGATTTCGCTTCCGTTTCGTAAACTTAAAGCAACTTGGTTGAGTGTTTCATTATAATCGATACCATTGCCATGATTCCAGTTTAAGGGATAAACAGAGCTACCTATCCGGTAGAGTTCAGGGTGTTCGGATGCCAGTTCCTCAGCGATAAGATGATCCCATAGATGCCATTCCCATACCACTTCGAATCCCCTGATGACACCGTCATCGTCGGGAGAGCCGTCAGGAGCAAATTCCAATACCGATTCGACACTAACCCCTTCAGCCAGGAGCCCATTGGTGGAAAAACCTGCTGCGATGGCTTCCTCATAAGTTTTGTTCTCGACAACCATTGCAAGAATATTTCCATTGGGCAATACGGTATAATCGTGATGCGAAATGGCGTTGTCCATTACATATTCAAATTCCCATAACAGTTCGCCATCCCAAGTCTGTTTTTCAAATGAACCCGCTTGTGCATGAGGAATAATTTCAGGAACATTATCACCTGTTGCAAGTCCCGCACGGTAAAAATACCCGTCGGGAGTAATAATGGCTTTCTGGCCGGGAGCTGTTTTGCTTTGCCAAGTTTTAAGTACTTGTCCTGACTTATTCATCAAATATGTAGTAATGCATTTTTTAGGTGCGTAAAGAATATAACCGTCATTAGATGCTTTATTCTGATCGTAATAGAGCAAGCCTGTCGTATTGGTGCTGCTGTTGTCAATAATAACTGAATTAGGTTCTGTGTCATTCTCGTCAAGAACAATACGAAGGCCAATATGGAAGTAGGGGTAATTGGGGTCCATCTCCCCTCTCCAGTATCCGGATTTACGACACGCAAGATGACCATATAAATCACCTTTGCCATCCCAACTACCCCCTCGCATCGATCGCCAGAGGATTCCATCCTGCATTAACGTTGCATCTTCCTTAGTCGGCCCTGTAGGATTGAGAATTGGATCATTGCCATGTTCATCGTATAGTTGCTGATAGTAAGTTTTACCATACCAGTCGTTTATCCATTCAAAAGAGTTGCCGCTCATATCCTGCAATCCATATGCGTTGGAGTTATCAGACGTTTGGTATCCGGCAGTATCTGACGGCCAGTTAAAATCTTCTTTCAAACGATATTCCCCATTGTAAAATCCGACCGGCGTGCTGCTCGGCAGATCGCTTTCAACTTCATACGGATCACTGGTCCTTCCAAAATTAGCATAGGTACCATCATCGTTTTCATTCGATCCCCATGAAAATTCACGATAATTGTCACCTCCTCGGGCAGCATATTCCCACTCAGCCTCCGTAGGGAGCCTTATACCGGTTTTGGTGTAGTCAATTTCCCATGTGTCAAGATTATAGATTTCTTCATATCCATTCATTCTCGACAGCCAGTTACAATAGGCGACAGCACCTTCCCATCGGATCGTATTGGCAGGATGATCCTCCATATTGTCATGAATTAAAAACTGGTTGCCATCCCAGATAAATAAGGATTTTGTATTGGATGTCGAGTCATAGACATCACAATAGATCACATCAGTACCGGTTTTTACAACATAGCTGTTGTCTACCACCTGGATTGCTCCGGCCAAAATTTCTGCATTAAGATAATCACAGTACCATTGACTTGTTATCTCCGTTCTTCCCATGTGAAATCCATCTAACTCGACCCAATGGAGTGGGATCTGGTCATTTTCGTGATGGGGATTATAAAAAGTACCGTTTACATCCCCCATGATAAATGTGCCCCCCGGGATCTGAACCAGATCGTTAAGTGGATCAGTTTGACTAAATCCGATACCCTGAAGCGTAAAGCTGAAGACGACGAATACCTGAATCATCTGGATTTTTGTTTTCATAAGAATTCCTAACTCAATTATTACTGCTAAATACATATATCGGATAATTCCCTGTGGATATCTATTAGATAAGTGTCAAAAAATATCAGAATGGTTACACTACTAAATATTTCATACTTTTACTATTCCGGAAAGAATGCTTATTTGAGTTTTCATCTTGAAAACTCCTAAAATAATCGGTTACGATCTTAGTTGTCTAAATCAATTACACTTGATGCGCCATGCTAATTTAAACCCAACAGTACCAAAGAGGTTTCGCTTTAAATTGTAAACTCTTTTAAAAATTCCTTTTGAAACCTCTGTTTTATCGGACCACTTGATAGTCTGGCCCTATTTTCTGATGATACTTGAAATTGTTTGAAAAGTAGCTTGGTTTATAAAGGGAGTATTGGAGAATGCATATTGCAACGGCTATTAAAAATGTTTGCATTTTTGAGAATTTCTTAAGTTCTTGAAATTTCTGGTGTTATAAAATCTTCCTTTCTTGTTTTTTCTAAGCTATTTTCCTTTTGGTTGTAGTAAGGTTGTAGGTGTTGATAACTAAGATTATTCTGCTGGACTCGGGCTTGCTGCATGCCAGTTGCCCGGATCATTGCCAGAAGCGGCAGCAACGGGAGAAATTCTGCACAGGGCATCGCCGGTGCCGTCCGGACCGTTATTCGGTCCCGTACCATCCGAATCGACAGGCCAGGGCCAGTAATCGTTATAGATGCACTCATCGACGATAATCCAGGAGATATCCTGCGGGTTTTCCGGATCGTCTGAATCCTGCGGTTTTTCCAGGGTTATCCGGCCGCCGTTGTTGGACAAATTGCCGCTCCAGGGGCCGAAGATATCCACGCCCGCCGTCAGTGGGCCCGTATTGTAAGCCGACTCAAACGCGACCCGTCGAATGGAATCAGCCGGGTCAAAATCGACTATGATGATTCGATCTCCCGTATTCAGTGTTGTCGATGCAGGGAACGTGTAATCGGCATCACCGTCCAGTACCCAGGGGCCGGTCGCGGTCCACAAGTTGACCGGCGAACCGGTCGGATTGTAGAGTTCGACATATTCATCATAAATCTCAGTCGCCGTATCTTCCTGCGGATGATACATGATCTCACTGATAACCACACGGTTAACGGGATGATTGTTTGCTCCGTCACGGGTATGCGGCGACGTTGAGAACCAGTAGCTTTCGCCATTGGGATACCGACTCAGGGAGATACCGTTTTCCTGGCCTTTGAACTTAATACAGTCGACAACGTGGTCTTCCGAAGTGCCCGGCAGATACGACAGGAAGAGTGTGTCACCGGCCTTGTTCAGCCCCCAGCCGGAAGGACCGGTGCCGTCCGGATTGAAATGATTAACCTGATCATAGCTGACAAATCCACCGCTGAAAAGGGCTGAGGTCGGCAACGCGTATTTTTTGAGATTATCACTGTCATCGCTTAGATACCAATTGCTATTCAGGTTGACGGTTGAAGCCCCGGCATTATACAATTCGATCCAGTCATTGGATTCATGCGGCGGATGCGGGTAATCGGTATGGGCCATAAATTCATTGATGACAACACTGGCTTCCAAGGTTGGATCATCTTCTCCCGGCGAACCGCCGATATGGCTGCTTTGTCGCCAGTTTCCGCCGTAGTCCAGCGTTCCCAGGGGCTGATCTTCCATCGCCAGCTCCAGCGGTATCAGTGAATGGCCGGCCCCGTCAGCGGCAATCGGCCAGCCGCGGCCGTCATTGTATTCGAACTCCTCGATTGTCCCATTCCAGTAATCTTCCACCTTGACAGTTTCACCGCTGTTGGAAAGACTGCTGTCAACAAAGGTACCCGCAATCTTACTATTCAGCCCCGTACCGTACTGCGCTTCAAACGCGGCCTGATCCTTGACTACCAGCACAAATTTGCCCGGCGCCAGCGTGGTCACATTGCTGCCGGCAAAACTGAAAATGACGCCATCGGTCATTGAGACATCGCTTAAATCCAGAATGATTGTACCGATATTCTTTAATTCGATAAAGTCGGCATCGCCATTGTTGTACATGACTTCGGAAACCCGCAGGTAATCCAGGATGTCGGCATTGATGGCCTCTCCGGCGACAAACTGGTTTGGATCGGACCAGTGGCTCCAGCGGCCGGTATCATCTTTCATCCTGCAGCGGACGCGATAAGTCCGGCCGGCCTTGACACCATCGGCCGGGATGCGAATGGTATTGCTGAAGGTGGTGATTTCCGGGCTTTCCCAGACCGCGTCAATTTCATACTTTCCGGGTTTGCCGGTGTAAACATAGTCATAGCCGCCGGGACTGCCGGGATTGGCAACAAGATCGGCCTCTAAAACCGGATCGAATAGAATATCTGAACTGCCGATGGTATTATTCAGCAGTTGAATCGCAATAATATTGGTACCGGAGACTAAAAAGCTGTCCGGGTTTGAATAAGTAAGCTCTGTGGAGGTCTGACCGCTGATATAGTTTGGAGCCGTGGCAGTATAGGGAACTTCCGCACCTGAAACATTCACCGAATCCAGATGTGTTCCGTTGATCCAGAGATTGAATCCCTCGTCATAGTTAATGCTGAATCGCAGTGTCTCAATATCTGTTGGATTATTAATTTGAAATTCTTTACGCAGGTAAACGGTGGTATAGCCGTTTCGCATATCCGTCAGTTCTGTCGTTACCACCGGACCATAACCGATGGGTGTTACACCGGCCAGCCAACCATTGTCATTAAACGACAGTTGACGCCACTTGGTAACGGGACTGGAAGGTTCCTGAGTTCCTTTGAAGTATTTCCATTCATCCTCCGCGCCAATCAGGGCAACCGTTCCGCCGCTAGGAGACGTGGAAGGTACAGAAGACGGCTCCACTTCAGCAATACGCCATTTCATCGCGGCAAAAGTGCCAGCCCCCTGCGGATCGCTGAACGCACTGCACTCAAACGTCAGACCGTTCTCAGGAAAGCCCGCAACACCCGTATAGACAACCGTCGGCGTAGAGGGAATATCCGAATCGGCCACCAACGCAGTCAGGCGATCTCCACCAAAACCGCCGGCGGTGGTGAAGTTTTTAACATACTGGATCATCCCCGCACAATCAGCAGACGGCAGGATTCGCTGATAACCGGAAAACCCGGGATAGATATGGTCTCCGGGATATGGGGTTTTATAAAAACCGCCGGGATAGCTGCCAAATCGTGTGGTCGTGCGAGGATTGTAATCCCACATGGCCCGATCAATATCGGCCCAGGATAATGATGACTCCGGAGGCGAAAGAATACTTACATATTCATCGATCACCTGCCAAAGCTGCTCAGAATTAAGCAGCAGATCCTGCAATTCTCTGCCACGGCCTTGAAACGCGATATTCGCCTCCTCATGTTCCAGTACCTTTCTGAATTGTTCCAATTCCGCTGAAGACTGGATGCCATTGGGTCCCCATCGGTCAAATTCTTCATACAGAAGATCCAAATCCCATGGCAATACCCACCACTGTCCCGTCAGAGGATGGTGATAATAAAGACAGTTCTCCTGTTCCCTTAAATCAGAGTGATTCACCGCTTCAACGACAGACCGGTAGCTGTAATAACCATTCTGATTAACATTAGAGTTCCACCATGTCATCGTCTGAATGGGATTCGTCTTGTTGTACCCAAATCCGCTGCTCCTGAAACTGTACAAATCAGACAGGTCTGTCACCTGCGTTGCACTCTGACTGAGTGAACGGGAAGAAGCTCCCTGCATTTTATACAGGTTACCGTCCGGCAAACCATGCTCGGCCAAAAACCGGGCGTCCGGCTGTTCAACCGCAAGATACAATCCCCATAAATCCCCCTCGTACTGATTGCCAGGGTCCGCCTCGACGGAAGAATCGATAATCCGATACTGAAATACATTCGTATTGCAGCCGGGCACGCCGGCCATATTAAACAACTTAAACCCAATGGACTCGTCTAAACCAGCCAAGCCGCGATTCTGGCTGGCCCAGGGAGAATTCAGTGAATCGATATTCAGAGTTTTGACTTTTTCGGCCCGTTTTTTGCCGTAATCATCGCGTCCCTGGAACCAATGGCCCCGATTGAAACGGTATTTCCATTTATTCTTTCCGGTAATATAGGTTGAATACTGTCCACGAATCCGAAAATGCACATGGTCATATACTTTGCCGTCATAGATCAGCGTCCCGGCAAATCGATAGACATCACTGTTGTACGAAGCATTGTATTGGCAATCCAACACATCTGACTGCCGCGTAATCAGATGATAGACGGGCAACGACTGCATGATGTCGGTACCATATGTCACAACTTCACCCGTCCCGGGAATTGGTCCGTCCGGGTCAATCGCCCCGCTCCAGGCCGGCACGCCATCGTAAACAAAATACGCAAAATTCGGCTGCGGATCATCGTTGTAAGGCACTGTCACATTATTCGCAGCCGTATCTTCAACTGTAATTCGGTAGCGGATCAGACGGCGATGCACCTGTAATGTCGGCGGCATTTCAACCGTGTAAACGCTGTCTCTCGCGAAAGCGTCACCGTTAAGACCGTCATCATGCATTGCAACGGAAATCCAGTTGGCCGCAGACTCGTAGGTCGGATTGGAAGACAAATCGGGAAAATTAATCGGTATATAGTCACCGGGAAGGACAATCTGATAGGCCAATGTAACAGATGCCACACCGTCCGTATCCGTTACTTTCGCGGTTATTGTCACAACTTGGCTGCTAACCGGAGCATTGGGCGTGTGTACGACCTGTCGGATATGCGGCGGAACATTGGTCGCATACACCATTGTATTCGCAGTCCCCGGCGTCGGATAGGCACTTCGCCAACTGCCGCCGAGATCATTGTCGAGGTCAGAGTGAACAAGCTGAATGGAATGACCGTTGCCGTAAGCCCCCTCGGGCACCTCATCCCCGACGGTCGGCCACGGGAAGCCAAGTTGATAGTAAACTTGATCCATTTCGAAGCCGTCGGCATCACACAACTGAATTCTCTCACCATCATTATTGAGATGTCCCATAAATGGCCCGTATACAATTGAACTGCTGGTGCCGTATTTACCAGTAATCGTTGTGGGAGAAACCGCCAGCGTCGAGTCTTCAGCCACAACAACATAACCATTGGCGGAAATGGTTGTCCCTGGGGGAAATGTATAGACCACCCCATCGCAGAAATACCATCCGGAAAGATCGACATCCTGACTGCTTATGTTATGCAGTTCGACAAATTCAACAAGTTCCGTCGGCATATCTGGGTTGTAATGTATTTCGTTGATTACAACCGGAGAGCCGCTTTGGAGCCATTCTTTGGCATATACTGCGAAGTCTTTCTGGTTTACCCCGTCATTGCCGACAAAATCCGCGCAATGCGCAGGATGTTCTGCACAACCGGCCGGATCAAGCCATTGGTCGGCAAAGACCGCAAGATCATCCAAATCAACAACACAGTCACCTGTTAAATCCGCCTGCGGACAGGCAAAGGCTGCTGAAATCATACTGAGCAAGAAAATGCCCGTAAGACCGCTTCTAGCAGAAAATAGACTCATTCCGTTTTTCTTCAAACACCTCTCAAAACAGGTTCTCATGCTCATAAATCCCCCTCGCAGTTCAAAGGTTCAATCTCATTTAGATGTTCATGCTTTCACAGTCGTAAAATCCCGGCATGCTTCGGTATATGCGATGATATTGTCCCAGGGCACTTCCGGCTCAAGCAGATGGGTCGGACAGCAAAGCAGTCCACCTTTTTCACCGGCGATTTCAAGATTTCGCCTCGTTACCTTTTTGACCTCTTCGGGCGTGCCGAACGGCATTGTTGTTTGTGTCCCGACGGTTCCGCTGAACGACAACCGGTCGCCAAACTCAGCGTGAATTTCCGCGAAATCCATACACTCCGGCTGAACAGGATTGAGTACATCGATTCCGGCTTCAACAAAGTCATTAATCAGCGGCGTGACATAGCCGCAGGTGTGGTACTGGATAATGATATCCGGCTTAACATCCTTGGCGGCTTTGATTACCCTAGCCAGTCGAGGTTTCAAAAACTGCCGGTAAAACTCTTCGCTCATCATTAGCGCCGACTGCATACCGACATCATCACCAATCCGGATAATATCGACGCCTAACCGGGCAAATGTTGATGTGCGAACACAGGCCAGATCTGTGATTTTATCCAGCAGCCAGATCGCCTTCTCGTCGACCATCGCCATATCCATCATAATCTTGGTCATATCCCGCAGATACCACGCCGTTTCCCAGATGGTGCATTCCATCGCCGCATAGACCGCCAGATCTCTACTGTGAATAGCATCGATTTGCTGTTTTAATGCGGTTGTATCAACCGATGCGAAGTCCGGAAGCGGGTACGACTGAATCTGCTCCAGACTGTCGAATGTGGCCATCGGATGCCGCATCCGCGTCATGTGCGCAGCGGCCGCGCTGCCGGATTCATGTGCAATACCCCACTCGTCGAAAAAGACTTCTGTTTTAAGTCCCTCAGGATAGAACTGATGCCAGTCAACTGCCTCCTGTGAAGCAACCTTGGAATACTCCACTTCGCGCATGGGCAACTCAAAATAGTCCTGGTAGGCAAGGTCGCTGCCGGTCTTCTGCTTGAAAACATCACACAAAGTCGGGCACAAATAAAACTGCACCGGCACAGACGCAAAACCCTGCCGCCGAAAAACACTTAACAAATTCTCACGAGCATTCAAAAGATCAATTCCTTATATTATGATAAATCAATGACTGACATACACTAAAATCCCGTCAGCCACATTTGCCCAAGCAGTACCAAATCATCCAGATTCACACGGCCGTCACTGGTCAGATCAGCGCCTGAACAGTGACCGCAATCTGTCTCAAGCCAGTGTTCTGCCAAGCCGGCAAAATCAACAAGTCCCAACTGACCGTCAAAAAGATTTAACACATTAATGTTCAAAGTGGCATGATCATCCGGACCGCTTGGATTTGTTACAGAGACCACAAACTCGTTAATCAATCCCGCATTGTCATTCGTCGGTGTCCCGGCAAGGTCGCCATTGGATGCAACATTCAGCCACGTCGGCCCGGAAACCTTTGTGAAGACAAGGTCATTGCCGACTGCATTATCGGCAAGGGTGGCAACATACGCTCTGTCTTCCACCGCATTGATTTCAACAACAGGATCACTGGTAAACTGTGGCATACTGACAAATCCGAACGTCACCTGATCCCGATAGTTCGCAGCGGGGTCATCCGTTCGGCTGTAGTTACCCCAGCCTAAATTATATTCCCAATGACGGTTAAGATGCATCACAAGGTCCTGTTGAGAGTGCCCCAGCGGGGTCAGTATAAACGCATCGATTAGCAAATAGACGCCGCTTGCCTGAGGATTCTTGTTTCCGGTGACGACAATCCGAATGGTGTGTGTCGTATCCGCCAGATCCGACTGCTCAAACAATACCTGTTGATACAGCTTGGAACCATTGTAGCAGTCAATATCCTGGGCAACCAGTACATCATCAATGTAAACGTCCGCATAGCCAAGATTGTGATTTTTCGCAGTCAGCCAGCCGATATAAGTCCCGGTGAATGTAAACTCTGCATAGTCGCCCGAAGTATTGCTGTAGTGCTCATCGCCCGAATAATCACCGCTTTCAGCATAGTATGTCCAATCCCCGTTGTAGGTGATCCCGGGGTCGTCATTATTAATAATGTTCCCAGATGCAGGATCGGCATATTCCATCCGCACCGCATGCTGTGCATCTCCCGGAACAGCCCTGAGACCCCGCCCTGTCTGACTGTTCGCAACCGCGGCAGTCTTAATATATTCCTTCTGGCTTCGGAAATCATGGGTCATTCCGTAGCCACCGTGATCTTTGCCTTCAGCATGAAAATCCTTCATGTCCAGCAACCAGGGCCAGGTCGGTGCGTCCCGATAGACCAGTTCTGGACCCGGACGCACCTTGGCTGCGATGCCCTGGCTGCGTCCAATATGATCATCCGGATAAACGCTCCACAGGCCGTCTCGGTCCCACGACAACTGATCGACCGAATCAGACAAAATGAACGATAGACCAACTTCCTGATTACTTGTTAGCGAAATGTTTGAGGAGCCATAATCGACCACCAGCGTGCCCAGGTGGTCAATCTGTATTGAGAACCAAACGTCAATAGAGCCGTAGCTGCCGACAATGTCAACCTCAGCGATATTGCCGACGAGATTGGCCGAAATGGACGTCAGCGAAAACGTCAACAGATCAACCGGCGTTAGGTTCAGATAGGGGCCACCGGTAATGATGGTTTCGCCCAGATACTGTCCATCCGTAATCAGCCCGGTAGTCTTGCTGAAAGTAATGCCAAAATCCGTACTGCTGACGGTAATCTCCGTTGCCGTCTGACTGATCGCCGGAGCATCGCTGGTGGAAAGCGTCAGCGTCTCCAGCGTATCCTGGAAACGAATATTGAACTCATCCACGACATATGTCAGTTCCGGCCGGGTATAAGTAAATACCAAATGAACGATATCATCCATATTCAGATCATCGCAATGAACATCCAGAATACCTGTAGTCCCTCCCGGTGCTAAGGAAATTGTCGCTATACCTGAATTTGTACCAGTGGACCATGTAATATCAAGCTCATTCAGGTTGGTATGATCAAACCAGTTCGCAATATCAATTTGAAGAGGCTGACCGCTTGCAGGCAGTGTATAGAGTTTATTCTCAATTCGTATCGGTGAATGCGACTTTTTCGTGTGCCAGTATTCCGGTTTTTCACGACGCCATCCGTCAAAAATACCCCAACGACCATACCCATTAGCTGCATTCGGAGCTAAAAAGACATCATCAATCGTCCCCCAAATGGCACCGCCCAGATAACCTTGCTTGTTATACACTGTTTCCCAGAAATACTTCATGCTCTCGCCCCAGAAATTGCGTACGCCGGGGTCTCGTGAGGCGTCAAAATCGCTGTCATAATAACAAAGTACATGCGCATACTCATCAAAGATGAACGGTTTGCCCGACACACTGTCACTGGTACTGTTATAGGTCGGATAATGGTAGCTATCCAGGTCAGTATAATCAGCCGTGTCCCAGCCACCGCCATAATGATTGTGGCCGGTCTTGAGAGGACGTGTCGGATCTTCGGCACGAGCGTAGTCTCTTTCGGCCTCGAAATTTGTCCCCCATTGAACATTTTCATTGCCCAGCGACCAGATAATAATGGAGGGGTGATCACGATCCCGTTCGACGGTTTCTGAAATATTGCTCATAAAATACGGTAAATAAGCCGGATCACTGGCAATCCCATCTAAGATGCCATTGGCCGCATGATGGTCCAACCAGACAATCGCCATTTCTTCTTCAATATAAAGACCATACTTGTCCGCCAATTCAAGAAAACGTTTGCTGGTGGGATAGTGCGAGGTACGGACATAATTTACGTTGGCTTTCTTGTACAATAAGACATCCTGCTCAACAACATCTTCAACATAAGCACGGCCAGCAATAGGATGAATACTATGTCGATTGCCACCGCGGAGTTTGACGGGTTGGCCGTTGACAAGAAAATCCAATCCATCGATTTTAATTTCCCGGAAGCCGACTTTTTTGGTAATTGTTTCGGTTACTGTCTGTCCCACTTTCGCCTGAGCAGTCAGGGTATACAGATTGGGATGCTCAGCATCCCATTTCATCGGTGATGTAACGGGAATGGTAACCGAAAAATCAGGAGCCGAATCAGAAATGGAAATGGTGTTTGGTGCCACTGGTACAACCGCACCGGAAGGATCAGTTAGTGTAAAGTCTATGCCCAATTGACTTGTGCCATTAAATTGTATACTGCCGGACAGAGTTAGATCAGCATTATTGTACCCGGCATCAAAATCCGTTTCATAATGCAAGCTGGTAACATGTGTTTCGGGCACTGCAAAGAGCGTTACATCTCGTAAAATACCGCCGATATGATGTTCAAAATTGCTTGAGTAATAGCGGCTGGCATACCCGGACGCAAAGGAAATATCATCTGTCACATCCATTATTCCAACTGTTATCCACGCAGTTTGTCCCGGGGTGACATAGGGTGTGATATCCAGTTGCCATGTCGTAAAGCCGCCGTAATGTTCGCCGGCAAAATTACCGTTGACCCATACCCGCCCGATGGTATAAACGCCGTCAAACTGCAGAAAAATCGTCTGATTCGCAAAATCAGCTGGGATTGTGATGGTTTTTTTATAGGGATATTCAACATCCCGAGCAATTTGAAAGCCCTGCATCCACGGTTCTCCGGGAACGACAATATCATCCCAGCCGGAAGGATCGACGCTGTTTTGCCAAAAGTCCGCCGGCGGGGTTAGTGTAAATTTCCAATCGCCGTTCAGTGAAATTTGGTGACTGCTCACACCGGAGACACTGTCAGGAACAGGAACAATCACTGATCGCCAAGTGCTATTATCAGACTCGGTGGTAAAGCTCCACGTCACCCCCTGTTCGGCTTGACCGACAATATCAACGGCCCAGTAATAGGTGGTATTGTAATCTAGAACGCCCGGATCGTAGGTTTCGACTGTTTGGTCACTTATAACCTTTGGATTCGATCGGGCATCTGAATTAGTTCCGAAATAAACATCGCAGGATTCACCACTCGGTAAAACCCAGCTTAGGTCCACATGAACGTCCACGTCGTTTTGCTGGTGTGAGGGAGAGGGACTGTGTGCGCTGACGTCGTCAGAAACTTCGACTCTTGCATAATCGAAATGCTGCCAGGAATCGGTCGAGCTTTCATTGTTGAATTCAATGCCTAACGTCTTGCCGACATAGGGTTGTCCTGCAACGGCGGTGAAGGAAACCGAATACGTTGCCCAGATATCATTTGGCTGAGCTGTCATATCAATCAGATTTTCGACAATCTCAGTCCGTGTGCCACCATCATGGTAGTTCAAAGTCAAACTGGCAGCATTCCCACTCTGGCGACGCTGAATATCCATTGTAAAGGTATAGGTCTCGCCGGCGATAATCGTATAACCAAGATCCTGCCAGGGACCGGAAACCTGATTTCCAGCGGCCCCACTGCTGTGTCGCACAAAGGATACCCTTGCCGTCCCATCGCCGGATGCGCCAGCGGTCGTTGTAAATACACCCGTATCGTTATCCGAAGGCCAGGCCGCTGCCGTATAATCGTAGTGCCAATCTTCGATCACATCCGAACCGGTGCCAGCCTGGTCATTCCAGTTCCAGGTATTGACAGTGCTTATCTCCAATTCAAAACTGGGATTGGCTATCGGAATAGAAGTCGACGCAATCGCAATCTGAATAGAAAAAGCTAAATAAATAGAAAATTGCAGAGTTAGGATTACTTTTTTTTTCATTGTGCCACCCCATAGATACTGAATTCAGTCAATATATAATTTCAGGCATACATCTTTTTACACGCTAACAGTTTCGTTCGCCCACACCTAATAAAGAATCACATCTAATCAATCCTGTCGGCTCGCTTTTACACTTACTTCAGATTACTGCATCAAATTAAGACCGGCAGACCCCGGAAAACCAGGGTCTGCCCACAACTTATTCAAGACTGATTCCGTTCAGCAGAGAATCATGTCATTAATTACACGCGGTGTTTGGCACCAGGTTGCAATCAAGCCATTTGCCTGCCATTGCAGCAAAATCAGCGAGATTCACTTTGCAGTCGCCCTCGAAACCGGTGTCTCCGAGAACCAGACCGGTATCGGCGTTGGCAATATCCATCGCGATGTCTTCAGCACAAATCGGGTCAGCAGTTGGAACAAAGTCAGTGTACATACCCGCAACTGTATAGGGATCTACTGCGTAGTTCCAAATTCGAACATCATCCAGCAGACCGCCGTATGCAAAGTCGGCCGTCGTTCGTTCAATACCGAAACGCACCGGTGCTGTATCGTTTTCAGTCACTCCGGAATTAGCGGCCCATGTCCAGGTAATATCGAGTTGACCATCAATATACTGCTTCATGACGCTCTCGCCTCCGTCATTCGGATCGAATGTAACCGTCAGGAGATGCCACGCATCATCAGCAATGTTCACACTGCCGTATTGGTCGCCGGCTTCACGCAAAGTCGCTACGGTACCTGTTCCGGAACGATAAATAACCCAGCCGTTACGAGGATCGACCCCGTCATCTTCATGCTTGGAAATAATGCCTGCCCAGCCGGCGGTCTCTGCCGTCTTAACCCAGCAACTGGCGGTATAACCCAGCGGATGGAAACTGTAAGCAGCTGGATTATCGATGACAACATGGTTGGCATCCGCCATCAGCGACAATGCCTGACCGTCAATACCCGTATCAAAAACAGGTGTCAGCGAATTACCATCGTTGATTTGATAGGTACCATTGGCAAGAGTGACAGCGTCCTGAAGATCGCCTTCAAAATCCCAATGGCTTACAAGGCCCTCTGTCCACACGCCTGCTGAAGATGACGCAGCTTCATTCCCTGAACCCTGGGTAGCAGCACTGTTATAGACTTCGCAGTGATAGGCCCCCACATAAGTCCCTTCGGTTGAAGGAAGAGCCACATCCAGCGTAATGTCTCCGTCAGCCGTTAAAGTACCGGAATCAACTTCTGTCACGCCGTCTTTAAACCACTTGTACGAAGTCCCTCTTTCGTGTGTCACCGTCAGCGTAACCGTTGTGTCTTTAAGGCCAACAACGCCCGTCGGATCTGTTACAGTGGGAACTTCAGGAATTGTGGTAAACGACCAGACAGGTCCCGTATGTGTTACCGGAGTGGGATCGTTCGGTTCAACGATATCGACTCTCCAATAATACGTCGTGTCATAAGCCAGCATGGGACTTTTCGTGGTTGCCGGAGGCGTGTCCGTTACACCGTCAAGGAGATTGTTGGCGGTGTCAATGAAGTTGGCGTCATTCGGACGCAGATAAACGATACTGGAGGCCATTCCGGGAGCAATATTCCAGCTAATATCGGTATCCTGCGGGGCGGCCGGTTCGCCATCATCGGGTGTCGGGCCGTAAACATATGCGATCTCGCTGTCCACCCTCGCATAGTCAAAATGCTGCCAGGAATCGGCAGTGCTTTCATTGTTAAACTCAATACCCAAACTCTTGCCGATATAAGGCTCACCTGGAAGCGCGGTAAAGGAAACTGAATAGGTCGCCCATGTATCATTGTCCAATCCGGTCATATCAATGAGATTTTCCACGATCTCAGTCCGTGTGCCGCCGTCGTGATAATTGAGTGTCAAGCTGCAAGCGGTGCCGCTTTGGCGACGCTGTACATCCATCGTAAAGGTATACCGCATCCCCGCAACTATGGGATGCCCTAAATCCTGCCAGGGGCCGGTCACTTGGCTAGCCGCATCGGTTGAACTGTGGCGAACAAAAGATACTCTGGGTGTACCGTCACTGGATGGCCCGGCGCCCGTAGTAAAAACACCCGTATCATTGGCAGAAGGCCAAGCCGCCGCCGTATAATCGTAGTTCCAGTCTTCAATCACATCCGCACCAGTTCCGGCCTGATCGCTCCAGTTCCAGGTATTGACAGTGCTGACAGCCAGCTCAAAACTGGGGTTGGCTACCGGAATGGGAGTGGCCTGCACAGCCAAGCTGAAAACCAGCAAGAACAGCAGACCTATCATACATTTTGTTTTCATCGTCATGTCTCCTAATCATAAAATAACATTACGGTTTATTTTTCGCTTCGAACAAACCAAAAAAAGTCTCATCATCACCACCACATAACCAACATGGCTCTCAAACATTAAGGAGCGTCCGGGTAACACGCCACAAACAAACCGGCATCCTTTGAAGAACCCGAGCTGTCCCGTAAAGGAGGGTCACGTCATTGTCTCCGCCCCCCTGCGAAAGCATTTTTCCAGTTGCTCATCACCAGTATAAAAACCTTTTAGCGAATCTTACGGCGAAGCAGTAAGCTACCCAGACCCAATAAAACCATCGTTGCCGGTTCCGGAACAGGCGTATGGACAAAGTTGGAAATAGTATAGTCCTGCTCGGTATCCCAACTGGCGCCCACAAAAGCCGTTATCGAGGCGACATCTGTTGCCACAGCTACATTCGTATACGTCGTCGTTGTTGCAGTTGCATTATCTGTGATATCAACGGTGAATTCTGTGGCTGATGTCACTGTCCACACATAACTGTAATCAAAGGGGCCACTATTAAAGTATTTATCATCAACTTCAGTACCGTAACTGTATGTCTCAAGATCAATTGGATCTCCGCTTACAAAGCCCGTCCACATGTCACCAACCCAGTCAGAGTCAGCAGCTCCCGAGAGATTGCGAATTTCCTTGGTGGTTGTCCAGTCATAACCTACCGTATCGCCAACAGATAAGCTGATCTCTGTCATCATCATTGCCGCATCGCCCCAAGCTCCTGTCGCCGTTGCACTTTCAGAATCATTTACAACATAGACTGGCGACGTACCATACGCATTGCCGCCGCCATCACGTGTCGTCCAGTCACGACCGCTAAATGTGACCGCCCCAGCCTGAACAGCCGAGGCCACTACCAATACCAATGTCAAACACACTAACTTTTTCATCTTCCGATCCTCCACAACATAATTAACATCTTTTCTTTTCCCGGCGATGGAACATCCATAAGCCGGACTCTTCACACACACTTCACTTATCAAATCCACGGCACATTAACGAAATGCGCCGACACACACTTATTTCAAGAAACAAGCCTATTTTCGTCTGCTCATTTTCAGTCCTATTGACATCCTATCGCGGCAATTCCACCTCTCTGGGACCAAAGTTTTTACTCCATCTCAGCATCCACAGTTTTTCCAGCTTGATCTTTTCCGTACTGCCGTCAACAAATCCGATATTCACCGCCCTGCTATGGCGATCGAGACAAAAACGCTTCATGAAAGCAGCAGGCGAGTGATCAAGCGACAAGGTGTCGGATTCCAGCTCCCAAGCCTGTGGAACTAAACTTTCCGAATACGGCCAGGAACCAACCCATGCCGCATCACTATAGACAGGCACTCTGCCGTTTGCCTCTGAGATTCGAGCAAAAAAGTTGTCCTGATCCTCCGCTGCAATATTAGGCGGTTCAGACCAATTGCCCTTGGGAGTCAACCACATATTCATCCCAAAACTTCCTTTTGTGTCAACGAAATCCCACGTGTATACCGCACTGCCGGAATTCGATGTTCTTGGATCCGGATCTTTGGTGGCTGGACATCTCAAGACCTCCATTGCACCAGAACTGTCGCCCGCATTAGCATTAGAACTGTCCGCAAACTCCCTGGCACTCAGATACGGAGCAATCTTATAATACCAGTATTCAAATTTCGCATCGATAACGGGGAACAAAAGACCCTCATGGTCATCGGCATACAAGAGAGTCCCCATGGTAAGCTGACGGACACGCGTCGCACAAACCATCGCCTTGGCCTGGTTTTTGACTTTCCTCAACGCCGGCATGACGATCGCCATCAATAATGCAATGATCGCTATCACGACCAGCAACTCAATGAGGGTAAATCCTGATTTCAAAGCCGGCTTTTGTGTTCTATTCCCTAAAATACTCTCATTTTTGCTTTTTCTAATCATTTCATTTTCTCACTAAATTCAGTTCCGGGTTGACAAAAAGACACCAATCATTATCGATCCTATCGCCGCCATCGGTTGTTGCGAGCGTCAAAAATTGATCCTGCGGTTTGATGGGAATTTTGATTTCTTTGTTATTCGTATCCTCTCTAGAGAACTTGTGATGGAAGACCTTAACGCCATCGATCAGAACCCAAAACTCAGAAGAATACACTTTGTTGCTATCAATAAGATAAGAGGGGATTCCGCAGGTTGATGTAAATTCCGTCATCTCCAACCAGGGCAGAGATTCTCGGATTTTTTTCAAATCAAAGGTAATGCCCGCATTCGTGTTCAGATAAATAAGGGGCAAATCACCCTGCAAGCCTTTCATTCCGGTCAGTCGCACCTTAACCGGATTTCGTTGGGTATCACTAGATGCTTCAAGAACAACGGGAAAGGCCGTGACATCTGACCAATAGTTATTATTTGTAGACGGAAAACCATCAAAGATATGACCGGCGGAACTGACGGCATTTGCTCCAAGGTCACCATTGGGAACAAAAACTCCGTCAACATAGTGACTGCTCGGCACAGAATTGTATCCCGGCTCTCCCACACGCCCATAGCCCTGAACTCTTCCAAGGTTAATCTTCCCCGTAGCCGGATCAATCCCCTGAAGAACATCGCCATCTGTAAAACCATCTTCTCCAGCCACAATACTGGCGAGGCTGAATGATTCACCGCGCCAGACAGTCCGGGTTTCTGAACAAATCTCATGGACAAACAGTGACGGATTAACCTTAATGTCATACATTTCCCCTGCATCATCCACCCGGCGAGCCTGCCCGGCGATCAAGTCACTGCCTTTGGTCTTCTCGCCATTGGCTCCCGGAATCAGCGAGGCACGCCCATCGAGCATGTGAACATCCGTACTGCCGTCATCATGAATACTCACGCCGAATTCGGTCCCTAAGTCAACGACTGTCGAATTGGGCGTATCCACAATGAAACCCGTCGCGTCCTCTGTAACCCTTGCATGCAGCCGGCCTCGATGCAGCACCATCTGCTTTCCTGTTTGCAATTCGAACTCCGTAGGTCCCTCAATAATGACCACGGCCCCATAATCAAATTCGATCTTGACAATACCTTTCTGCAAAGTTCGCGTTCCCTCATTATTCCACAATATACTGCCAACGCCGGTAGGATGTTTGCTTGGCAGCCACTGCGCATTTAAGCTGTCTGCAATTGTTGCCACCGTCGAAGCAGCCGGAGGAACAAATTTCACATACACCAGCACGAACAACACAGCGGCTACAGAGAGAATTGCAGAAAATATGGAAAACTTGCTGATTTTGCGAGAAGGCTTTTCGAGCCTCAGCATTTCGACCGACAACTCTTCAGGAATCGGCTTTTCAATCTCAATGGCAGGCGCACTCTTTTCAAATTCCGAAAGCCGCTTCCAAATAGCAGGGTCCAGAACAGCAGGTAACGTTTCTTCCGGATACTCTTTAAGCGTTACGGTCCCCGGCTGTTTGAGAACAGAATACTGAATCATATGCTCCACATAAAGCTCAACAGCTTCCGTTTCCTGTTCAAGAAGCTGCTTTAAATGCTCAAATTCCTCCGCAGTACTCTCTCCCTGTAAGTGCAGGACAATGAGTTCACTCAGCTTGTTTTCTTTGGAAAGTTCCATTTCTACAAATCCCAACTCAGTATCGTCCGGTTCACACATCGACGAAGCGCGGTGTGAATTCTGGCCATCACCTTATAAAGTCCCGGCACAGGGCGGTTCAGTCGCTTGGCCAATTCCGTTATTTTGGTGTTTTCTTCATAGTGAATTTCGATAAGTTTTCGATCTCGTTCATTCAGTTTTTTAAGGCAATCCTGAAGAGCCACAATTCGATATTTCACCTCATCGCTTTTATGACTAAAACAGTCTTCAATTTGTTCAATCAATGCCTCATCAAATTTCTCTTCGGAACGTTTTCTTTTTTTAAAGAAAGCCAAAACCTTATATCTTGCGATTTTGACTCCCCAGGCCCCAAAGTTTGTGCCGGGCTTAAACTCGTCAAAACGTTCCCACATCAACGTCAACGTTTCCTGCATAATATCATCCGCGTCCGAGCAGTTGTGGACCATCGAGAGAATATAGGCATAGACAATTTTTTGGCTCCTTACCAACAAGCTGAAAAAATTATCGTTTTTGGAGCTTCTATCTGGCATTTCCCTACCCTGTTTACATATAATCATTGGCTTATCATGCTTAACCCTAAATTATTTCTCAAAGCGGAATTACTGGAGTCTAAAAATTCAAAGTTTTGTCGAAAAAGATGTTTTGGAGCATATTCATCACATTGGCAGTCTCTTGGCAGCTTTTGCGCAGACAACACCCGCTATTCAAAAACTCTGCCTATCGGTGACAAATCATTCAATATTCACCGATTAGACTGGAACGCTATATAAACAACCTCAATCAATAAGATTAAATTGCATAACACCGGCAACATTGTCTCCCTTTTTTAAGGGACGCTCATCCTGATAAGCCAGTCTCCGCAGAAAACGCTCATGGCCGCCGTTGGAATAGGTTGCAGCCAACAAACGAATGGTTGAATTGGCAATCCACGCTCGGACATGCCGGTCCGCATCGGCAAAAACCTGCAATCCCAAGCCGGAATCATCTGTTAGAGATGCTGTGTAAATGTTGTGCTTCGTTGATGTAAAGTCATGTGAACCGATAGCCGTACGGTCATGTCGCCACTGATGTTTTGGCTCGGTTCGAATACCCACACAGGTTCCTTCGAACCCTTCCCCGGCGCTGGCAGTTCCCTCAAGTCGGGCGATATGCCAGTCCGGGTAGGTGCTCCAGAAGCCGTTACGTTTCCAGCTTAGCGTTTCAAAGTCGGACGGAAGATCGAAAACCACACCGAGTTGACGAGGGTTGACGTCCTTCAGCACGCTGAAATCATAATTAACAGTAAACGTCCCATCCCGTTCAAAACGATAGACAAATGCCCCTTTGGCCTCACTGTAGGCACCATGCACAGTGACAACCGGCAAGTTGTTTTTGGTTTCAACCTCAACAGAGGCGGCTTTCCAATCCTGACAGACCGGAGTAAACGCTTCATATTCAACCGGCTGATCTTTCAATTCCATGCGAGTAATCCCGCCGCCATGCAGCGGCAGTATCATCAGGTGCGGCCCGGCAACCGAAAAATCCTTTCCGTTTGTTTCCATCGCTTCAAAGAGGCCGGTGCTTTCATCGATGACATAACTTCGACTTTCCCCCTGAATACAAATTTTGCCGTCCTCTTTTTCAACTGAATAGATTTCTTGTCTTTCTTTTTCTGCAGGCCGGGCAACAGGTTTTCCGATCGGCAGTTTAAAGCTGTCCACCATAAAGCCGCGGAGATCTGTAAATTCCAGTTCCAGTGCTGACCCCGGAGCCGGATTCTGTTTCAGCGGGATAGTAACTGTCCCTTTTGCGCGTGGTGCCAGGTCAGATTGAATAATTCCGCTTTCTTCATTGACTTTCCACTTGATTTCCAAGCGGCTAAGACTGGAAAAGTCCTGCCGGTTTTCAATATTCAGCGAAAGTTTCGAGTCCCCGGCCTTTAATCCGCTGACCCGAACCGGGGAATACACCTTTTTCATTCCCCACCATTCCGGCTTCGGCCGCCGCCAGCCGTCGATAGGCCCCCAGGTGCCATAGCCGAGAATATGACCATTCGGCGGGAAAAAGGTGTCATCAATGCCGGACCAGATCGCTCCTCCCAGACAACCGGCGGATTGATACATGTCCTCCCACATTTTGCTCAGATAGCTCGACCAGCGTTCCCGCAGGGCCTGATCCGTCGCCAATTCAAACCGATTATACGCATTCAGATGAGTATACTCATCGAAAATGGTGGGTTTCGACTGATTGGCCGCTTTGCCGGCGCCGGGATATCCCGGATAATGCCATGACACCAGATCCACTTCTCCATAGCTGAAAATCTGCGGGCGTGTCGGATCGGCCCGGCGTACATAGCGAGATGATAACGCAAAATTGCCACCCCATGTTGACTCATTGGCCAGGGACCAAAAGATAATACTCGGATGGTTCTTGTCCCTGTGAACCATTTCCAGTGCTTGCAGAACAGTCAAAACAGTATGGGAAGGATCATTGCTTGCGTTTTCCCAACAGAAAGGCGCCTCCATTTCCACAAAGAGTCCCAGTTCATCACAGGCCGCCACAAACTCCTCAGCGGGCGGATAATGCGAGGTGCGGATAAAGTTGCAATTGCCGTCACGGAACAGTTCCGCGTCTTTTCGCCAAAGACCAGGGCGAAGACTGCGCCCGCGTAAAGGATGTGCCTCATGTCGATTGATACCACGGAGTTTCACCGGTTGGCCGTTGACGTACAGTTTATTACCTTTGACATCCACCTGGCGAAAACCGAAACGCTGTTTAACTGTCTCAAGTTTCTTTCTACCGCTTTGCAGTTGACATGCCAGGACATACAAATTGGGGTTCTCACAGTCCCACTTTTGAGGATTTTTTACCGGGATGTCAATTGATAATTCCGAGGTTTCGCCGACATCTAAAGCAGGAAACTCCATCGAATCCGGATTGAGCTTTACCCTCCTGCCCTGTTTCCATGTATTCAGTGACAGCGACAGTTTACCGGCACGACTCTCTTTAGCACCTTCATTCGTAACCTTTGCCGAGATTCTCAGGGTGGCATCCGTAAATGAATCATCAAACGTCGTCTGCACTGTTAAATCAGAAATGTTGAGCTGCGGCACGACAAATAATGCGACCTTGCGGCTGATCCCGCCCAGCGGATGACAGGCATAACTGGAACCGCTCGCCATCGTATCGGCAATGGACTCGTTCTTCACTTCCAGCGTGACAAGATTCTCCTCGCCAAAAATAACCGCATCCGTCACATCGAGTTCAAACGGCGTAAAACCGCCGATATGGCCGCCGACTTTTGTACCATTTACATAAACCCGACACTTGCTGTAAACCGCATCAAACCGAAGTTTGACACGCTCTTGACTCCATTCCTTCGGAACATTGAATGTCCGAGCATAACCGGCAAAGACATCTTTTTCTACTTCGAATCCGTGCATATACCATTCGCCGGGCACCTGTATTTCTTTCCAGGCCCCCAATGTATTCGGCTTAGCAATGTCTGCGGGAGCTTTCTCAAGAAATTTCCAGGTTCCGTTTAAATCGATGTCAACCTCTTTCATCCTGCCGCACTGAACCGGAATGGGACTCAATCGCGGCAAGACAATCCCTTTCAGTTCAGGGACCACTTCTTCAATAGGAACCGCGATCAGAGGCTGACTGAGACTTGAATAGACATTTAACTGAGAAATGACCGCGTTCGGCCCCTGCTCACGTTTGATGGAAACGCGGATTTTCCCGTCTTGGTACAATTCCTGTGGAACTTGAACAACATGCTCCTGCACCTGACCATTGGGCAATTTCAAACTTTTCTGAAGCACCCGGTCATCCACAGACAACGACTGAATGCGGTCATCACTATCAGATAAGTATTTGACATGCAGTTCATAAGCACTATCAGACCCCAGGCCGTCAAAATAGAAAGTGACTTCATTGCCGAACACCACTGTTCTTGCCGGATCTTCACTCGGCACTTTATCATACGATACGTCTTTCTCGGAATAGGTATAATTGCCTCCTGAACCCAAATAAGCTTGCTTACCGCTGACGCCGCAGTTATTTGAAGCCACTTTATGAAATCCCTCCGACGGAACCGCCACGGCGATAACGGTTGAAGCCAGCAGACAAAATACTATTACAATTGGTTTGGTGATTCGTGATGTTTTCATCGTTTACTTTCCTGTTTACTATTCTTATTGAATGATTATTCCCAACGACATCCGGCTGTTTCATAGAACGTGCGGATGTTTTCAAGTGATGTATCTGCCTGGATGTGATGCGCGGGGGCAAGGATATAGCCTCCGTCTTTGCCCAGCTCTGTGATGAGCTTTTCGACGGCGTTTTTGACATCTTGCGTTGAGCCGAAGGGCATGACTTTTTGCACGCAGAGTCCGCCAAACAGTGCCAGCCGTTTGCCGTAGCGTTTTTTTGTTTGGAATGGATCAATGGCCATCGGCTGAAGGGGATTGAGCACATCCAGTCCGATTTCGATCATGTCGTCCAGTATCTCGGTGCATTGACCGCAGCTGTGGTAGGCGATTTTGATGTTCGGGTTGAGCTTTTTGCATTCGGCAAACATCAAGGCATACCGCGCTTTGAAAAATTGCTGCCACATCTCCACCGACATCATCATCCCGGTCTGCATGGCAATGTCATCGCCGAACCAAACCATGTCGGCGCCGAGTTCGATGTATTTTCGGGCGGAGTTCAGCGGAAACTGCATCACTTTGTCCATCAGCGTTTCGGCATAGTTCGGTTCCAGTGCCATGTCCATCATAAACGTATCCAGCCCTCGCAGATACCAGCAGGCTTCGAAGATGCTGATTTGTGATGAGCCGATCATCCATTTCTCATTGCCGTACAGTTTTGTCTTCCGGCGAAAATCGTCATATTGGGAATCCTCCTGTGGATCGGGAATTTCAAACGCATCCAGTTTGTCGCGATCACCGGCCAGCGGGTGTTTGGCGATTTCGGTATAGACGCCGGAATCGTTTTTGACATATCGCCACTGGATGCCCCACGGGTCGGTATATTCCGGCTCCGGCTGACCATAGAAGCTCATCTCCAGCCCCGCACAGCACTTGACCATATCATTGCCCAAGGCAACGCCCGTGTCTGGCTCGGAAATATTCAGTACGCTTCGCAGTCGTTGATCAATCTCCGGGACAAACGATGCAAAAACCGGTGTCCTGTCCGGCGGCTCAAAGTTCAGAGCCATCTCGATACGCTCTCTCGAATTCACAATAGATGTTCCTTAAATGACTTTAACAATGGAGCTATTATTCACACCATAATTATCACATATTTGAAGATCCCTTGAACGCCATTTTACGCAAAAACATCGCCGATTTACGCAATTCAATTGACTTTCCATCATACAATTGCTTATATACATAGGAATATTATCAGTAACTTTGAGCTTATATGAACCTCAAGTTTTTCAATTTGGGTTCAAAATAACAGGAATAAGTGTCTATCTTGCTAGTTCATTCGCAAGGTGCCGATTCAATCATGAAGATACCCAAAGTTATATTACGAATCGAAACGTCGCGTGCGTGCGGCCGGGGAATTCTGCTGGGCATCAGCAAATATTGTCACTTGTTCAGTCGCTGGCGTCTCAGTCAAAAATTGCCTTTTTACCTTCATTCCGGCAGTGCCGCTGACAATCCGAACCTGCCAGAGAACTGGATGGCCGACGGCATGGTCATCTCACGCCCTGAAATCCCCAAATTCGTAAGAGAAATAGGTGTCCCTGTTATTGGCATTGATGTGCTTGAAATGGTGGGCGGCATGCCAAATATCGTGGGCGATAATGATGAGATTGCCGCAATGGCATTGAAACACTTCATAGACCGTGGCTTTTCACAATTGGCCTACTGCGAATTTGAGGGAATTTCATGGGCTATCGAGAGAGGTGTAAGTTTCTCTGCTTGTGCCAAAGACAGGGACCTTGATGTTGTCAAATATGAAGTGAAAAACTCTGGCGGTCGATTCTCGTGGGATGACGAGCTGTATTCGATTGGAGTATGGCTGAAAAGTCTGCCGCAACCATTGGGTTTGTTGGCCTGTAACGACGATTGCGCGAAACTGGTCAGTGCCGCCTGTGAATCAGCGGGTATTGCCGTCCCTGACGATGTGGCGATCTTAGGCGTCGATAATGATGAAATGGTTTGTCTGCCAAACGATCCGACCCTGTCAAGTATTGCCCTGGATTTTGAAAGGGCCGGATTTCAGGCCGCTGGCTTGCTGGACAAGATCATGAAGGGCGAAGAGAAATCCGAATCACAACACATTATACTTCGCCCAACGACTGTCAAAATCCGGCAATCAACCGATACGCTTGCCGTCGGTGACGCAGAGGTTGCGTCGGCATTGAGATTCATCCGGGACAATGTGCACCGGGCCATAGGCGTGCCGGACGTAGTGGAAGCGACAAGCTTGTCTCGACGGGGCTTGGAGTATCGGTTTAAGGCCGTTCTGGACAGACCTGTGAATAAAGTTATCAGAGAACAGCGGGCAGAACAGGTTTCAAAAATGCTTATCGAAACCAACCTGTCGATTTCACAAATTGCATATAAACTGGGATTTACAGATATCGAACACATCAGCCGCTATTTTCGAAGCGTCAAAGGGATGACGCCCACCGAATTTCGGAAAATATACGGACACTGAGAACGGTTGTACACATCCAACTCCCACAGGACCATTAGTGGTGCCTGAAGTTCGGCAACGTGATTCTGAAGTCCTTATTTCTCAAGAGATGAATGGATCGTTTTAAGCTTCTATAATAACTGCATTTCGATGTTACAATCATCTGTAAATGATCATAGAAGATAAGTCTTCCTCGATATACTTTGCCATCGATCAATTAACTTGTATTTACGATCTTGCCTTAAACCAGATACCTCCGACTATTCTCAACGGCCTCATCCGTCTGTTTTGAAACATCTTGCACATATCGCGTGGCCATTAAAAAATTGGCGTGGCCAAGAAGACGCTGGACTGCAAACGGATCACCCGGCCGAGCAGCCATTGTAGCTGCTGTTCGTCGAAGTGTATAAAATCCTGTTCCTTTGGGAACATCCATATCTGCTTTTTTTATCATTCTTGAAAACTTTGTAGAAATCGTATTCACGGGACAATATCCCTCTTTACCATTGGCATCTGCCTTCAAGACATTTCGGACAAACGGATTTCCTTTGGCAGTATAAAATACCAGTTTACCTTTCCTAGGAACCTTTGTAATGGCCAGAATTGTTTCCGGCCACAATGGCAAATCTCTAGGAACTCCAGTCTTGCCTCTGGGGAATATAACACGACCATTGACAAGATCCAAATTCTTCCACTGAAGTTCAGAACAATCGGTACATCCAAAACCACAATTTAACCCCAGCCAGATCATGGCTTTCATCTGAATATCGGCAACCGCGAGTAATTTGCTAATTTGATCATGTGTGAAAACGATGCGTTGTTTATTGATGATCTTGCTTCTGCTGATAGCATCAATATTTGGTATTCGCTGCAATATATCATTTTTCTTGCCCCAGTGGAATAGCGTTTTTAAGTTGCTGATATGCAAGTTCAATCGATGCCCCGAACGATTGTATTGCTTCTTAAGCTTTTGCTTATAGTTTTGTAAGTCCAATGTTGAAACATCTTTGATTCTACTGCTTTGTCCCAAGAAGCCCATCAACATATTCAAACTGCTAACCTGATCATTATAATGTTGTGCCGTTATGGCATTGGCTTTTACCTTGGAAAATTGATATTTTAAGAATATATCACATAGCTGCTTTAGCGTCATTGAGTCATTGACTGTTTTTTGTGAATTATTGCTTCCATGCAAATATGCCGCTTGGCTCAGATAGCTTTCAAGTGCTTCTTTTTTGTTTGCGCCAAAGTAATACATTTTTCCCCGAATCTTTTTGCAGTATTGTCCGGTTGGATGCCGTGTCAAAGGAAATTTATCCGAACGAGTTTTTCTTTTTTGAGTTGACATTGTACTGCCCTCACACATAAAAAGGTTGACATTTTTTTTCGATAATAGTCATTTAGATGTAAAAATGGTTGTATTTTAGAAATGGACCACGACGTTCGCCAATCACAACCAGCCAACTTACATCAGCTTATGATTATTATAAGAAATTGAGGACGTAAGGTTATTAAATACTGTGTATACCCCTGTCGCATGATAGTCAACATTCAATCAAAATGTTGACTTTTTTCTCATATTATGCAAATCTTTGCGTTTATGGAAGTTACAGAATTGATCACATGCGTAAATTATAGGCTATCATGATTCCAAGTTGTAGTAAAGTTGTAGGTTTGTAATCAATATACTCTTACCACAATCGGAATCGAACCGACATGACCAGCTTGGAAGGCTGGGGCAGATAAAATCTAAGTCTTTTTGAATTAAATAGTTACAAAATACCCTGTAACTACTCGCAGTACATTTTAACGGTGCTTAAATATCAGATTCAGGTCTCTTGCCTGCTCTAATGGCCTTCCATGCAGCCTTTCTTTTCTCATCTGTATAGTCCGGTGTCTTGCCGATTTCCCGCTTATTTGCATTCAGCTCTTTCATAAATCCATTCATCATTTTTTTGAGCTTAGCCACTACTTCAGGGTGCTGCGCAGATACATCGGTTGTTTCACCACTATCATCTTTGAGGTTAAACAAAGTCCCTTTAGCAGTACCCTTACGGTTACCCCATCCTTTCTTCGCTCCGCCCGGACTTACATTGCTTACATAGAGCTTCCAGTTTTTGTAGCGGATCGCCTTACCAGGCAGAACAAAGGTACCATGGATTGGTGCATCAACCTTCTCTCCAAGCATATAAGGCAGAATGCTCTTGCCATCGATAACGCGGTCCGTTGGCACCTCCGCCCCCGAAAGTTCACAGAAGGTCGGCAGCATATCAAAAATCGCTGCGATCTCATCGTTCACTGCACCTGCAGGAATTTCGCCCGGCCAGCGCATAATGCACGGCACACGTATGCCCCCTTCAAAAGTAGACCATTTCCCGTCACGTAACGGGCCGGCACTGCCATGACCATTCATGTCCACTCGGGGGCCGTTATCAGAAGTGAATACCACCAGGGTATTCTCAGTCAAACCAAGCTCATCCAGCGTATCCATGAGAACACCGACCTGATAGTCGATCTCCTGGACTACATCGCCATATTTCCCGTGTTTGGAGGTTCCCTTGAACCGTTTACCTGGAATCCATGGGTCGTGAGGCAGCGGAGATGCATAGTAGAGGAAAAATGGCTTGTCTTTGTTCTCTCTGATGAACTCCACGCCAGCCGCCAAGATCTTCTCTGTGTATTTACCGTGAGTTATGGGGCTCTGTCTCTTCTCGACTATTTCGGTATCACGGTAGATGGCTCCTTTGCCATCTCCTGGCGTCATGAAACCGTAGAAAGTATCAAAGCCATGGTTGACCGCATTAAAACATGGCCATGGCCCCATGTGCCATTTGCCAACGGCAGCTGTTGCATACCCTGCACTTTGTAATAGTTCAGCGATCGTAATTTCATCTTCGCTAATTCCAATCCGGTCCCACCAATAGATCACCTCTTGCCCGCCAATACGGTGCGCATAGCTACCAGTCATAAATGAAAGGCGTGTCGGAGAACAGGTGCTGTGAACATAGAAACTGGTAAATTTCATGCCCTGTTCGCACAGCGTATCGATATTTGGAGTTGCTATCGTTTCTGAACCATAGCAACCAAGGTCTCCATACCCCTGATCGTCGGTCAAGATAAACACAATATTGGGTTTTTGGTCAACTGTGTTTGCCGCGATAAACAGGACTTCATCAGGAATCGCTCGGAGCCTGATATCCGGCCCCGACCATTTTATGCCCCCCATTCCTTGCTTAGAATCGGGAATAATTGTCAAAGCATGTGTGCCCTTTTTTAATCCCACCATCCCGTAATGCGCCTTCTTATCTTCGGGTATGACAATCACACCATCAATCATAAGCTGTGTTGTTTTCTTGTTCTTTTTATCTTTGTAAAAGGTATAGTACCCATCCCGGGGAATTTGGATATATCCCTTAAACTTGCTGTTTGCATCTAACTGCCCCGGTAACATTTTGGGCTCAGACTCAATTGAATCCATCAATTCTTCCACAAAGACCGGTTCAACGGCAGAGCGAAGGGCCTTCATGTGTTGATAGGCCAGCAATTCAGTTTTGACGCCTTCGTCTCCGCAATAGTCCATCCATTCCAGCAAGGCTTTTTTCAACGCAGCTTTCACAGTCTCATATTCTTGGCTGTCTGCCAGATTCTTCAGGTTGTCCTTATCGTTTAGGATATCATACAATTCTTCCTTGGGCCTGCTGAGATACTGATTGACCAGTTTAGCAGCCACCTCATCGGTTTTCGCTTTTTCTCGCCAGGAACCCCACCAGTGTTTTTTGTTTTTAATCGAAGTGAAACCATTGCTGAATTGGTTATCAGGAGACAGGTTATAAATATACCGATATCGACCATCCGTCACCGACCGGATGCCATAGTGGTCACTTCCCTGAATGATGCCCCGGGTTGTATGCAGACTGAACGCATACTTTTTGCCGGAGTGCTCGGGATTCTTAAAAACAGGGATTAAGCTTGTTCCATCTAATCCTGCGGGGATCTTTCCGCCGGCTGCTGCAACAAACGTTGGAACAATATCATTGTATTCAACCAGCGTCTTCGAAACGGAGCTCGGTTTAATCACGCCCGGCCAGCGAGCCACAAATGCCGATTTGACGCCGTCTTCATAGCAGGTCCATTTCGAAAGCGGAAAAGAACTGCCCTGCTCGCCAAGAAAAATCACCAATGAATTATCTGAGAATGAATATTGATCCAGATATTTCAATACGGTGCCTACTTGATCATCCATGAAATTGATTTCAGCAAGGTACTTGCTATAAACCTCCCGGGTTTGCGGTGTATCGACCATATTCTTTCTCAACGCCAGTTTTTCCTGGTCAAATTGAGATGGATCACCGACAGTGTAAGGACCGTGAGGCTGATGCGAACATACCACCAGGCAGAACGGCTGTTCGGCTTCTGCCACTTCTTTAAAGAACGGTTCGATCGCCGATAGATCCAGATAATCTTTGCCTTCGGCCTTATCGCCCAGGTATTCAAACGGATACACTTCTTTGGGGCCAATATGCCACTTACCAATAAAGCCAACACGATAACCAGCAGCCTGTAAGTAATGCGGCAGGCTTTTAACTGAATCCTTGGCAAAGGTATGATTGGGATAAGCCCCCGTTCTGACCGGATACATCCCATTAAAGAGGTTATGTCGAGTCGGCGAACACATGGCCGAGGATTGATAACAGCTTGTAAATCGCATTCCTTCAGCAGCCAACTGATCTATCGCAGGAGTTTTGGAATCCGAGCTTCCATAACAACCGATATCACGATAGGTGCAATCATCGGCCAAAAAAAGAACCATGTTCGGTTGCGCAAAAGTAATCATCGTAATGCTGCAAAATACGAACACATTCAACATGTGCTTAATCATTTATATATGCAATTCCTTTAATTCTATTGGATGGCTTCATGACAATACGAGTTTTATACCATGCCTTCATATCATTCATCCAGCCTTCTGCTAGATAAAGTAAAGTCCCCATATCATATTGAACCTAACAATACCGTTAAAAATTCGGCTGATTTATGAATTCCTACGGGTATTTCCGTTCCAGTTTTCGAGTATTGACTTCCATACGGTGCTTTTTGAACTGGAAGTTTTCCCATTTCTGGCCTTCTTTCCACTTTGGTGGAGCCAACTCGCTCTCCCAATCTTTCAGTTTTTCAAGCAATTCCCTGACAACTTCTGGATGTTTGTCAGCAACGTTAACCGTTTCACTTGCGTCTTTGTCAAGATTAAAGAGCAGATTAGGATTTCCCATCGAGCGAATAAGTTTCCATTTGCCCCTTCTTACTGCTGCTGCAACGCCCCGACGCCAGAATAAAATCTCATGCGGTGAAGTTTTATCTTTTCCTTGCAGGTAAGGTATGAGATTGACTCCGTCAAGTTTTTTGACATCGGTGCAATTGCCCCCTGCAACAGCAAGCGAGGTCGACACTAAATCGAGAGCACTGACAGGTTGATCATAAGACACTCCGGCAGGAAGAGTACCAGGCCAAGTAAAGATAAACGGTACTCGTATGCCTCCTTCCCACTTAGAGCCTTTCATGCCGCGGTATTGGCCGTTGTCTGAGCCATTGTTAGTTGCGCCGCCGTTATCATTTACAAAAATCAGTAAAGTGTTTTTTTCAATATCCAATTCCCTGAGAGTTTTTTGGATACGGCCGATGTTTTCATCCATCGAAATCGTCATGGCTGCATAGCTCTTGCGACGCCAGTTCTTGATATCGTTCAGTTTCTTGAGATGTTCTTCTTTGGCTTCATTTGGGGTATGAGGAGCATTATAAGCCAAATAGATACAGAAAGAATTGTCTTTATTCTGCCTGATGAAATTCAATGCAGCACTCGTTAAATCATCAGTAACATAGGTAAGTTCAGTTGGCTCATCAACACGTCTTTTATTATGATACATCACCTGACCGCCGTTTCCCTTTCCTTTAGGATAGGGAAAGTAACTGCGGTTACCACCGAGGAAACCGTAGAACTCGTCAAAGCCACGGTTGTTGGGATGATATCTCGGCAGATCACCCATATGCCATTTACCAAGGGCCATTGTTTTGTAGCCTTGTGCCTGCATAAGGTCACCGATGGTCTTTTCGCTCACGTCTAATCCCATATCTTCGGGACTATAACCATCACAAATAACAGCAAAATTGTTGAATTCATGGCCAAAACGCTGCTGATATCGACCTGTCAGTAGTCCCGCGCGGGAAGGACAACAGACTGAGGCGGTCACATAACCACTGGTGCAGACCACGCCTTCCGCTGCTAAGCGATCAATGTTTGGTGTATCAAAATGCTCAAGACCAGTAAAGCCAAAATCTGCATACCCGGCGTCATCAGATAAGATAATGATGACGTTTGGTTTCTTTATTGGAGAATGCGTAGACATCCCCAAAACGCAAATCAACGCTACTGTTATCCCTATCATTCCCAACATTTTTCTTATATTCATGTTCTTGAGCCCTAAAGTTTTTATGTAATGCTGTATTATAAAAACGACCTCAAAATGTTATTAAATCCAGTGTCTATACGACTAATTGCATGGTAAGCCCACAAAACAGCTAGCTCTGGCAACACTTTTCTTATCTGACTGGTTCGATTATAAATTCATATTCATACGCTTTTGCTGGCAGGGTATATTCCGGATGCGTTCTGGCACCCCAGCTGTTATCACCGCCGACACCCATTTGTTTATAGTCGATGTTGACCGTCACATAATTCCGAGTCGGAATTTCATATGGATGCCATGCCTTTGCAAGATCCTCCATCGAATACGGCCATGCGCTGACACTCAACAACGGCATCCCGGTCACTTTAATCCCATCCCCCTTCTTATCCGCCAATATCATCCACCGAACATCTGTTTTGTTACCGTTTTCCTGCGGACGAATATAAACATGCTCAGGCTTTGTAACATTCTCACTATAGATACCAACGGCAGCGCCATCCTTACGATCCCAATAGCTTTCATGAGGACCGTTTCCATACCACTGCAGGTTAGTATACTTTTTCGGCATCTTCATCTGCATGCCGATACGCGGAATATTTGGCAATTTTCCTGCAGGCTTCAGCGTATTCCTGACCTGTATTGCACCGTCGACAAATACTTTATAACGTGTTGTCAGCTTTGAGCCTTTCGCATTCAGCGTCGATTTAATCGTCACAATGATTTCATCGGATTCGGTCTTTTCACAGATCACTGAATCTGTTTTACGCTTCTGGCCTGCATATTTCCAGATCCCCAGACGCTGAGGCATCTTGCTGCCCCCGGCATTGACACCGCCATCATTGTCCGTCGGAACGCGCCAGAAATTGGGAATTAAAGGCTCAACAAGCATTTCTGAATCATTGACGACATAGGATTCCAATTGCCCGCGTTTTTTGCTGAAAATAGCAGTAAAATCATCACCGGTAATCTTAATCTGATCATCCGTATCAAGCACGTTTAATCCTGATTTTAGTTTGGATATGTATTGCCGCAACTCAGGTGTCTGCAGGCTGAATTGGTCCCATGCAAGCAAGTGCTGTTTTGGAGCCCATGAAGCTTTACCCGCTAATGCAAATTCTATTTTCAATAAGTACTCTGATTCTTTCTTAAATCCCTGTGAATCATAAGGGATTCGAATCTGCTTTTTGGATTCCGGGGCGACAGAGATATCTTTGAGCTTACCCTTTTGGAAGACCTTACCGTCTTCAGTCACCTGCCAGGATGCTGTCACAAATCCATTAAGATTTAAAAAATTATATTCGTTTTCAACTTCAAACAGTCCTTTGGTGAGATCAATCGCTTTGACATGAATACTCTGGTAAACTTTTTTAACTTCGTGTAAATGCGGATTAGGTTTGCGGTCAGGCTGAACCAGGCCGTTACAGCAAAAATTCTTATCATTGGGCTGATCACCAAAATCTCCACCGTAAGCCCAAAATTCCTGCCCACCGCCAACTAATGACTTATGCTTATCAGAAAAATCCAAACTCAATACGGCACTGGAAGCCGGCCTGGCATCAGGCCTATTCAACTCAGCTTCCGTTAAATCTTCATTATATATACGAGCCTGTTGAATCAAACCGGCAAAACGTCTGCCAAGATGTTCAGAATTGCGCCCAATATTCACAGGGTACGAACAGCTCTGTATCTTCCCGGTGTATGCCTTCTTATTCTGCAGCTTGCCATCAATGTAAATTTTCAGATGCGCACCATCATAGGTTCCCGCGACATGATGCCATTGGCCAAGCCAGCCTTTCGGAAGTGGCGCAGAAACTGAAACCCAGTTTTTATCATAAATATAGAATTGAAGATTTTTGCCATCCTGCGTCACCTTAAGTGCATATTGATGGTCGCCTTTGCCTACGATGGGACCGTCGCCGGATGCTTTAGCGGGTTTTATCCATGCTTCAAGCGTCAGGCTCTTGCCGGTAATATCCAACGCCGGCGCATCCTGAACAACTGCGAAGCCTTCCAATGCCTGGGTATCACCCGAGGACACTAACTGGCCGTTAAGTTTCGCGTCAATGCCCAAACGGCCTTGATCCTTGATAAATACATCCGGATCACTCACCTTTCGAAGTCCCTGGTCAACCCAGTCCCAGATAAAACCCCCTTGCAAAACGCGGTGTTTTTTGATTGCAACCCAATAATCAGCCAGGTTGCCGCAACTGTTGCCCATAGCATGTGAATACTCACACAAAATCAGCGGACGGTAAATGTCATCCCGCTGGGCGTATTTAGTAATACGTTTGATCGTCGCGTACATCGGGCAGACAATGTCCGTTAGTTTCCGTTCCCCGGACGCTTCATACTGGACGGGACGGGATGGATCCCTCTGGTGAATCCAATCGCTGGTTGCCTGGAAATTTTGGCCATCAGCAGCTTCGTTGCCCAACGACCAGGTAATAATTGAAGTATGGTTTTTATCACGTTCCACCATATTGATTGTACGATCCAAATGAGCCTGTTTCCATTCCGGATCATTTCCAAGCCCCTTAAACATATCCGAATACTGCATCAAGCCATGTGATTCAATATTGGCTTCATCAATGACATACAGACCGTACTCGTCGCACAGGGCATAAAACTCCGGAACTGTTGGATAGTGTGACGTTCGAACCGCATTGATATTATTCTGCTTCATTAAGACAATGTCATCAATCATTGACTGACGACTGACAGTATGGCCTGTATCGGGGTCATGCTCATGGCGGTTAACCCCCTTCATATAGACATACCGGCCATTAACCAACAATACACCATCTTTAATCTCAACGGTACGAAAACCGATCTTATGTGAAACGGTTTCGATAATTTCATCTGAATCTTTTAAAATCAGTACAAGCGTATAGAGATTCGGTGTTTCGGCGGACCATTTATCCGGATTATCAATCTTTGTTTTCAAGATATAGCGTTCCGGGTTGAATTGAATTGGAGACGTTTTGACAGCTTCTATGCGGACGACCTCTTTTCCTTTTTGATCATAGAGTCTGCCTTCTAATTTCGACAGAGAGACAGCATTAGAATCATATCGTATGACCTCGACCTCAACTGTTAGAATTCCGTTTTGATATTGTTTATCCAACGTCGGTTTTGCGAAGAAGTCACGAATATGTATTTTGGGTGTTGAAAACAGGTATACATCTCGAAAAATACCGCTTAAACGCCAGAAATCCTGGTCTTCCAGATATGACCCGTCACTATAGCGATAAACCTCTGCGGCCAATGTATTTTCGCCCTCGTTGAGATATTTCGTGATATTGAATTCTGCCGGCGTTCGGCTATCCTGGCTGTATCCAACCTTTTGACCATTCACCCAAAGATAGAATGCTGAATCGACACCATCAAAATTAATAAATACCTCACGTCCCTGCCATTTCGAGGGAACTTCAAAAGTGGTCTTGTATGAGCCAACCGGATTGCGTTCCTTGTAATTTGTATAATGCTGCGGAGGCGTCCCCATAACACGAGGCGGATCTTTTTTGAACGGGTAAGTGACATTAGTGTACAATGGAGTTCCATATCCTTGCAATTGCCAGTTACTCGGCACATCGATTTTATCCCAGCCAGACACGTCGAAACTTTCCTGGTAAAAATCGACTGGACGGCTTTGGGGATTTTTTGACCATTTGAAGTGCCACTTGCCGTTAAGAGACTTGTAATATTGTGATGTTTTGATATCAACTTTTTTGGCGGCTTCGATTGAATCAAAAGGGATCAATGTACTATGAGGAGCCTCTTTATTAATACGGAAAACCGAAGGATTTTCCCAATCCGGAACCTTAGCGACAGACAACATTGACACAGCTAACAGCAAAGATAATCCAACAGTATAATTCTTCATCGATTCTATTCTCCAGTTATTTCTTTTTCTTATCAACATTCGCTTTGATTTTGGCACCCCAACTCCTGCCGTCCAATGGGTAAACACTGTCCTGTGCGGCCCATTGGTTCCACATTTTTTCGAGTTTGGATGCTATATCCGGATGCCTTTCTGATAAATCATTTAATTCAGTACGATCATTTTCAAGGTCATACAGTTCCCATTTTTGTGTATAAGGCAACTTCTTTGTTCCCGTTGATACCAGTTTCCATTTTCCACAGCGAATCGCCCTGTTGGCTTCATGCTCAAAGAACAGTGCTTCTCGCTGAGCGTCTTTGCCGTTAAACGTTGGGACGAGGCTCTTGCCTGCACAGGGAAATATCTCTTTATCATTAAAGGTGTGAGGATATTGTGCACCGGCTAATTCAAGACATGTCGGCATTAAATCAATCACATGGCCAATAGTGTGACTGATGGCCCCTTTTGAAGTTTTCAAACCGGCCCATTGTACTATCAGCGGCGTGGCAATTCCACCTTCATGAGCCTCTTTTTTGTATCGTCTGAACGGGGTGTCACTCACATTAGCCCAGGCAGTACGATAGCTTTCATTTGTTTTGGCTGTCCCGATGATCTTCTTATTGCCCTTTCCGGCACTCTCAGCACAAGCTCCATTATCGGAAAGAAAGAAGATAACAGTATTGTCCAATTGACCGTTTTTTTTCAGCGTTTTTAAAATCCGCCCAAGGTTCTGATCCATGCAATCAACCTGTGCTGCATAGGTTGCCATCCGCATATCCCAAAGATCCTTCTGTGTCTGGGGTACATCTTCCCACGCCAGTACTTTTCTGTCACGCTCGGAAAGTTTCCAGTCCTTGTCAATCAGTCCCATTTCGACCTGTCGGCGGTATCGATCTTTTCGAATCTTATCCCACCCAACTATATATTTGCCGCGATATTTAGCAATGTCTTCGTCTTTTGCATGGAGCGGCCGATGCGGCGCGTAAAACGCCACATACATAAAGAACGGTTTTTTCTGGTGTTCGGCATGATGTTCATTCAAAAATTCAATGGCATAATCACCCGTCGCATCGGTATAGTAATAATCCTGATCCGGCACTTGAATAATCGTATTGCCCAACACCATCGGCTTGGGCTTGTAATAACTGCCTCCTCCGGAAAGCCCCCCATAATAGCGATCAAATCCCCGCTGGAGCGGCCAATTGTGCTTTGAACTGTCCTGTTTAAAGTATATATCATTCGTCACATGCCATTTGCCGACAATATAATTGCGATACCCGGCAGGCTTAAGCGCCTGTGCAATCGTCACGCAATTCTCATTGAGACCGCCGGTATAACCAGGCTTGCCGAGATTTGAAGCCGTCATCCACCCCATCCCCGTCTTATGCGGATACAACCCCGTCAACAGAGAAGCACGCGTCGGACAACAGCGTCCCGTATTGTAAAACTGGCTGTATCGCAACCCGTTTACTGCCAGTTTATCCACATTTGGCGTATCGATTTCACCGCCATAACAGCCCAGATCGGAAAAACCCATATCATCCACCATTACCAGCAGAATATTAGGCTTTTTTTCAGGCGGTTTATTCGCCATCCCCATGCTGCCCAATGCCGCGATGGCAACGCCTGATATTTTGATAAATTCTCGTCTATTCATTGTTGGCTCTCTAAGCTTATCGGTGATGCCCTCATTAAAACGTAACGTCACATTCCATCGTTGTCACGGACTGCGGCGACAGGGTCACCTGGACCTTTGCTTTCTCAGGGACAACGTCTAAACGCTGATAATTATTGCTTTTTGAAGTTTGAAAAGTGCTAAAATCCTTCAGTTGGCCAAACACAGAAAGATCGGACAGGACGTCCCGTCTTCTTTTCTCCGAGTTCACCATCACAAGTACCAGTTTTGACGGTTTGTCCTTGGCTCCTTTTTTCAGCCATGCCGTAATTTTAATGTTTTTGTCGCTGCAATCGGCTCCAATACGCTGAAACCCGGGTCGGACATGGCGGCTGTAATGGGCCACTGCCCAATAGGATTTTCGTTTGACTAAGCCAGTGTCTCTCGTATCAAAGATAAATCCCGCTTCCCACATAATCCACGCATTCGCATTCAAAACTTCGAACGCTTCATGCAGCTTTTGTGCATAATTCATCATCTGTTTGATCTGCATGCCTTCTTTGTTTTTGGCATTTGTCCAGTCACCCCATTCACTCATCCAGAGCCCCTTGTCATACTGTTTGGCACGAGCGGCCCAAGCCCTCAGAGCAGACTCAGTCGTAATATACTGATGGCACGCAAGAACATCTATCTTCGGTTGTATATCAGAGTGCAGCAGCTTATCTAAATACGTCGTCGAATTAGTATAGGCCGCATCGTAGGCGACAATTTCAGCTTCAAACGCATTGAGCTTCAGCGCCTTGTCCAATTCTCGATAAAGCAGGATTGCCTGCTCGACTGAAACGTGACTTCCGGGTTGACCGCCGCCGGATTTCCACCAATCCGCCTCTGGTTCATTAATGGGATTGACCCAGTCAAAATCCATTGCCCATTCATCTCGAAAATGTTTCATCACGTCAATGATGTGACGGATAAAACGTTCTTCTTTCCCGGCAATCAAATTATTACTGACTCCATCGTCACTGCCGGAAGCACAACCGCTGGTCGAAAGCCAGTACGGCATGCCATACCAAGACGCCCACAGTTTCGCCCCGCGTTGGACGGCTCCTTTTCCCATCCATAACACATCTTCATGGCCGGTCCAGTTAAACTTTCCATCGGCATACTCAAACGGCTTGTTGGCATTTTTCGGCAATCGCCTCATGTGATTATGTCCGGGGGCATCCGCGGCTGGCATGGGATAGCGGTAGATATTCAATCCCAAACCCTTGTCATCCAACGTATAAAGAGTATCCAAAATGCGTTCCAACTGTGCCTGGCTGTACTTCTGATACCATACAGGCGTACGCTGTTCCATGTTTCCGTGACCATAGCCTTCCAGTGTTTGATATGTGGCCTTCGGATTAATAACGACCTTAAGAACATCTTCCGCAAAACAAGGAACATGAAGATATATAAGGGATAAAAATCCGACCAGAATGATGGCTTTAAATCTAAGCATGATTGGCCCATTGAAATATAAAAGTTGCTGTATTTTACTGTCTCTTGCCTGAGAATTCAAACGATAAATTATATCCCTACCAACCAAGATGGCTGATTCGTTTGTTCAGCCAATCGGAGGAACCGACAACTGCTGATTTTGGAATTGATGTAAAGCTATAGCCGAGTGTATCCTGCAAATAAACAGCATTATTGAGAACCGCCAATGACTCGGTTTTATCGGCACAGTTGATGACAGCTTTTTTCAGGGCACCCTCCACGACATCTCCGGAAACTCCGATCTGCCCCAAAAAGGCGGCAGCGCGAGCCAGCACAAACGGATTATTTTCATTCGAGACTAAATCGGTTATATCTGTTTCCATCGCCCCCGCTTCATTGCCAAATGCCGCACAGACGGTCAACGTCCAAAAGCGATCCAGCGGATCTGAAGAACCTAAAGAAACCGCCAACTGGGCAGACACTTCAGAATAGGGTTTCAGCATCATATCCGCAATATCAACATAGCGTTTAATCCGCATTTTATGAGTCTGTCCAAAGCCGGTTGGATTGGCCGCTCCGCCTTCACTGAGGAAAATCGCTTCCGGAATAATACCCAGGTCAGGCATCCCGGTCACCGTTTCATACAAACGATCTCGAAGCTGTGTCAATAACGCCGCATAGGCCGGATCATCTGCCAAATTATTCGTTTCAAACGGATCAACAGCAATATTGTAAAGCTCTTCACCGGCACGAGGCAGGAAAAAACTCGCCTGCTGTGTATTCAACTGACCGGCGTCAAACTTCGCTTTCCATTCTTTCATTGCCGCCATAATATAGCGATAGTTGTTAAACAAGGCATATGGATAGAATGGCTCATAATTGCGGACATATTTGAAATCGCCTTTTTGAAGGCTCCGGCAGAGATTGTACATCTCATCAAAACGATCCGCCGAACAGAAAGCTTCATCCCTGGCGTTCAATTTCAACAGCGAGACACCCTGGCCCATAAATGGTTGACCATCCATCTGATCAGGGATTTCCACCCCGGCAAGATTTAAAACCGTTGCCGCAAAATCTTCAAATCCGACAAAGCCATCAATCTGCACGCCCGACGCAGCAGGTGACAAGTGCTGCCATTTGGGGGGCACATATACCACCAACGGCACATGCAGGCCGGTATTGGTGATATAGCCCTTACTGCCTGCGACCGTGCCGCCGTTGTCACCGATAAAGAAAATAAAGGTGTCATCCAACAGGTTATCTTCCTGTAATGCATTTATGATGCCGCCGACCCGGTTATCCAGCGTCTTGATTTTGTCGCAGTATGTCGCGTAAGTATTACGGAACAGTGGTGTGTCCGGGTGAACTGGATATAAATTAACAGAAGCGGGATTTGTTGTCGGATTGGACACTTCACCGCTGGTTTGAATCACCGATTCATGACTGAGTGTGTATGTTCGCACATGAAAGAACGGCGTTTCCTCCGACGGACGGTTGCGCCAGCCGAATTCCCCCGACGACGACTTATCCCAAACACCTGATACTTTACAATTGTAATCGGTCTTGGTGGAGTTCGTCGTATAATATCCAGCCTGCCTCAGGTAGGCCGGAAATGCCAGCAACCCCTCAGGCAAATTAACAGAGGTCGTCTTTCGGTGCCACTGGACACCGATTCGGGAAGGATAACAACCGCTGATCAATGTCGACCGCGCCGCCGAACAGACGGCCACATTGCAGAAGGTGTTATTGAATCTCAGGCCGGAGTCTGCCAGCGTGTCAATATTTGGTGTCGAAACCCCGTATTGGGAGTCGAATAAATCGTACCAATGTTTGCTGCAGTCTTCTCCCATTATCCAGACAATATTCGGGTGACCATACAACGGCCTTTCGTTTTTCCACCCCGCCGCCATAATCGCAATATCTTCAATATTCACTTTGCCCGAATTATCAAAATCCGCATACAGGAATCCGACACCCTCTAACCATTCAGAGGCTAATCGCGACATATCGTCAATATCCACAATGCTGTCACCGTCAGCATCGCCTTGACACGGAACCACGACTTGTACCGGTCCACACATCAGGCTTTCGGCATTCTGCGTATTGACCGCCGTCACGGCATAATTGTAATTGACACAGTCCTTAAAAGACACTCCGGTATCATCGTAATTGCTGGTCGTCGAAGAGCCAATCTTTATATACTCAGCGTTTTGTGATTCTTTGCGATAGATATTGTAGCTGACAACATTGTGAACCGTCGGGTTGTTATCCCAATCGAGACTGACATGCTCATAAGTAATTGCACCAGTCGTCAATGATACTGGAGATGTTGGAAATACAGCTACGGGGCTGCATTCCAGCTCAAAGGCCACTAAAACCCCTTTGTCTCTGCCCGTCGCAACATAGTAATCCGGATTACCATTATAGGAAAAGACAATCTCTCCATTCGCATCCGCATTGCCCGTAAAAGTCACATATTCGCCGCCTGACAACGGCAGCACAGGTTCAGCAAGCGTACATGCTTTTGTAACACCATTAATGATAAATTGAGCCACATCTTTATAGTAAGGCGTTTTCGGGTCATGGGCAACGCCATATAAAATCAATGTGTAAGGTGAATTCGCCTGCAGGCCCGAGAGCTTTTGAACATTCGTCTGGCTCGCGGCCTGGCCCCACCCCTGTCCAAAGAAAGCATTACTGCCGTCGTAATTCCATTGCCCCTGTTTGCCGCTGACATAGGATAGTCGGACTGATGTTTGAAATATCCCATCCGCAGACATCAATGGGCCGTAGCTTGCACCGGAAGTATTATTAAGCGGATTCCAATAAGCTCCTGCTCCGGCTAAAACTGTCGCAACAGAGCCGTCATAAGGCTTTGTTGACGGATCAACGTTTACCTCGCCCAAAATTAATTCAGCTGAAGCCGCGGAGGTCAATATCATCCCCGCTGCCAATAGAAAAAATATCATCCTTGCCATTGATTACTCGTTCCTTTAAGAGACCATTAAGGTGCTTCAAAATCTGATAAACAAAGAAAGGTTCTTAACTCACCCTTTCCTGCTGACCCGTCTGACATAAAGCCCTGAAAAAACCATCACCCATAATCCCATCGACATCGGTTCGGGGATAACCGTAAAACCTGATTCAATAGTCTCAAATGTCACCGGGTCGATGATTTCATAATGCTGACTGCCGGGGATGCCGACGCCGATCCAGTCAAAACTGACTCGGAAGCCTTCGACAGACTGTCCAGCTTCCAAAACAACTGAATTGGCCAGCACATCATACCCGCCGTCCTCATTGAGTATTATATTGGGGTTCCAGAAAAGTTCATTCCAATCCTGAACAATCTCAGCCGGGCTTTCTGGAACAAGGTTATCGTATTGGCCCAACGGAAACCAGACCGTAAATTCCTCAATGGATTCGTCCAGGGTGATGTTCTCAATCATGTATGTATAAGCCCAGCGTCCACCGCCGATTTCCTCGACAGAATAAGTCATTCGCGTATGGACGCCTGCCATCATCAAGCCGCTAAGACATAAGAACAAAATACTGTTTACGAATTTCAAAATACAGCCTTTCTTATAAGCCTAAAAAAATTATCATCACAATGAACACTTACATAAGTATGTTTTTATTATTCACATTTATGATTAATTATTTCCAACTCCACCAGTCCATACTTCGGCCAACGCCGCAAAATCCAACAGATTCACTATCCCGTCCCCATCCGGTGCGGGGGCGATATCTGCAGCCGGGTTATTCGTCAGCCAGGCATCCATCATGTACATTAATTCGGTCAGACCACTCGCATTTTCGGGCATATAGACAACGGAGTCAGCAAAAAACGTAATCTCTCCGACAAATGTCTTCAGATAACGAGCCGCACCGTCTACATCAAATGCAATCCAGCAGACCGCGTCCATTCGCTCCATCGGTTTTGTTAAATCAACCACGATGCGAATCGTATCCTCACATTGGCAGGAGCCATTGGCGGGAATTGACGGCACAGCGATCTGATTATCCGAAACGATAATATGCTCGGGCAGAATATCGATAGTAAATTCGATATTGGACAATGCTTCACCGGTCGCATTCGCCAGTGTTAAGCCAATTTCATATTCAAACGATGTTCGCCCGACACGCGTACGATTCAAAAGCTGCCAGTTATGGATCTGAATGCGACCCGGAACCACTTCTGTCGAAGCTAAATTGGAATTGGGCGATTCACTGCCCGCGTAATCAATTGCCGTCACCATATAATAATAGGTTTCCCCCTGATCGAACGCGGTGTCGATATATTCATTGACGGTTAGGCTCTCAGCGACTAACACAAAGGGGCCTGAGCCACTGACGGCGCGGTAAACATTATAACCCAACAAATCACTTTCTGCATTTTCATCCCAATCGATAATAATTTGTCCGTCACCGGCAATCGCAGTCACGCCGGTCGGAGCTGAAGGAACAGGATCCACCGGATTGATGAGTCTCCACCGGACATCATCGCCTGTTTCGGATGTCGCTGTCAGATTGACGTTCAAGCCGTCTTTGCTGCATAACCGGTCGCCGCTTGATTCGTGATCCAGATAATACCAGCCATCGCCTGCGTCAACAAGCTGCCACTTCAGATTGCCGTCCTTCCACTTGGAATCAACCAGATTAACGTTAAAACCTTCCGATTGCTTGGCATGAAGCCGTTCGGCAGTTTCAGGGGCGGCGCTGTTATCAAAATAGACTTTCCCGCTGGCAGTTTCGCGTTTGAACCAGACCACATCGTCTCCGGTTTGACTGACATTGGTTAAGTCCACCTCGTTGGCTCCCGTAAAATGCAGTTTATTCCCGGACGCCTTATGCACCAGGTAACAGGCATTGGTATCCACCAGCCGCCACCGGGTATTATCCCCGGTATTGGCGGTTTCTACCAGGTTCACCGTTAAAGCGTCATGACTGTGCAGCCATTTGCCGCTGCTGTTGTGCTTGAGGCGAACCCAACCGCTGCCGGCATCAATCAGCTGCCATTGAAGATTTCCGTCCTCGTACAGCGATTCCGCCAAATTTACGGTAAAATCCTGTGATTCTTTAGCATGAAGACGTTCATTATTCGCAGGGCCAGCAATATTGTCTAAATGCAGCCAATTGCTGTACGGCTTTTGAACAATGTTCCATTTGACATCATCTTCTTCAGAGGAAGGAACAACCAGTTCCACATCCCGGCTGGTTCCGAGCCGCAGTTTCCTGCCTGTGCTTTTATGGACGATATAATAATTTTCAGCCGACGCACGTTTGAGCGGTTTAATAAACCGCCATTTCAGAGAGTCTGCTGTTTTCGATTTATCAACCATTGTATGCGTCTGTGAATCGCTGGACATATTCAGGCGTTTATTAGTCGCCGGATGCTGCAGGTAGAACCAGCCTTTTGATGCCGAAACCCGTTTCCACTCGACATCCGCGCCAGTTGCATCAGCGGCGGCTACTGTTACAACTGATCCATCAAAACTCAAGCGGCCGTTATCGGCAGTTGAAACCAGATAATACAAGCTATCGCCCAGCGGGTGAAAATACCATTGAACCGGAGCATTATACTCGGTGATTTTTCCTTTTTCCGGTGAATCCCCCCCGTTTTTCATGTGTCTTTCGTTGTACTTATTGAAGAAATAATACGGCGCATTGTCACGAATCGTGGTATCACCGTCCCAAGCCGTATAAATACGGCCAATCGGGCTGAGTGATCCACTGGTAAAGAAATTTGACCTTTTACCACTGGCCGCACCGCTAAACGGAAAAACCGCATACCGCTTAATATAGTTTGTATTCTCCATCCGCCAGAGAATCTCCGCGAAGAAATCATAGCAGTCCGCATATGTCCAACTGCCGGTCCCGCTCCAGTCCACATTGGAAAACTCGGTAATCCAGAGCGGTTTACCGAAAGTGCTGTTCAGGCTGGCCAAATTATTCATAAAACCATCTGCACTGGGAGCTCCGTACCAATGAATCGCAGCGTATTCACACCGATAGCCGCGTTTGTTCATGAAATTTGTCTGACCACCCCACGGATTGGCCCAGGCCGGACTGACCAACGGGACATTCATCTGCATCAGTTGCGGCCATAGGTCCAGGCATTTTGTCGTGCTCATATTGGCCTGGTCAGATTTGTCCGGTTCATTGAAGCCCAACAGAAACGCCTGCTTATCACGCGTCTGCCAGGGAGACAGCTTCTGCGGCAAGGTTCCCATGTTGGGCCATCCGCCGCTCCATTGCATGGGGGCAAAATTCGTATCGACGGTAAAGTTCTGACCCGTCCCGCGTGACCACTCATAGGCCCATCCGTAATGATACGTCTTGGCCGTACCCTGGTAGCCGCCGATGCCCTTTTTGGGATAATGTGTCACATGATGAATCGACCACCGCTGTGTGTCCGCATTGTTATCGGCCTGCTGTACGATGCCCTGACCGGCGGCCGTGCCGTCGCCGTCCACTGCCAAGAAATGCCCACTCCATACATTTTTAATCTCGAAATGACTTCCGCCCCACCATAATTTCCATAGCTGATGCGGCAGGCCGTTAAAATCGGCCTCGCGCACCGCAGCCCCCACCGCTTTTGACGCGTCGGCAACTTCCAGACACTTTCCGGTGTCGCGATTGCTAAAACGATAATAATCGGTCCCCACTTGATATAACACCTGATACTGCTGTTTGCGTTCTTTAGTTTTCTCAGCAAGCAGAGAACCGGCTGCATCCGACTCTAAAGAAAGGCCGCTGATTTTGCAATCCAGCGTATAAAAATCATCGCCGTAATCCTTGAAGTTTTTGTCATAATTTCGCTTGGCATACACCGCATTCGTTCCCAGCGGATAGCCAACGCCGTGATTGGCCGGAAAGATCATCAACTCACGCACCCGTGCATAACCGTCCTCTGTTACCTGCAGCCGCACCTGGTCAGTGGTTACTGGCGACGTAAAATCAATCCGTAATGCCTGTTGGGTATTGCCGCTGACACTCGTTCCGGGGATATCCTGCCAAACGTTTCCGTCCCAGTACTTCAGCACAAAATCAGACACCGCACTGTCAGTGTCTGTGCCGTAGCCGGAATAAAGATGCGCACTGCCAATTTTTGAGGAATGCTTAAGATCGATGCTGAGTTTATGAGTATCGCTTGAATTATTACTCAACCAGCGGGAATTCTCATGGATAAACCCATCAACCGCACGGATTGGGTAATTTGAGCTGTTTGTCGAACTGGACCAAGCCCGATGGTTTAAGGCAAGATTCAGAACCACATCCGTCCCGATGGGATAGCCCGTGCCACCATTCGGCGGGTACAGGGCCAGTTCCTTAACACGTGCATTATTGTCACTGGTGTAAAGTCTAACCTTGTCAGTTGTCACCGGCTCTGTAAAAATGAGATTCAGCTCGGTCACGGTATTGTCCGAAACGACGGCTCCAGGAATATCAACCCAGGAAGAACCATTATGGTATTGCAGGGAAAAATTGGCAATGGTATAACCGTCATCCTTACCCAGAAATAGATGAGCGCTGCCGAATTCCAGTGCAAACGGAAACGTCACTTTCAGCCAATGCGGACCGCTGCTGTCACTAACCCAGCGATGCTTATTGCTGACAATGCCATCGGTCGCATAGACGCCAGCATAGTTATCATAGGTCGAATCCACACTAACACTCTGATATTTGGCCAAGTTCACACGTTCAGCAAAGGAAAACGATGCTAAACACAATATACCAAACAACACAAGCAATCTTAACTCTATTCTGTTGGTCACATGTAACAAATTAACACCCTTATGGTAATCATAATATTATCATTTATCGACTGTCACTATAGCGCGACCGTTACGGAACAGCGGTCACGATGCAACCGGCAGCCCCGTCACTAACAACCGAAAGATTGCTGCCAATAACAGCCGCCGCCCCATTTACTGTAATCTTGCTGAGGTGCTCACTGGTGAAATCGGCAACGGTTTCGGCGGGCAATTCCAACTGGGCAGTACCGGAGGTAAACTCAACGGTTGACCCGTTGATTGGGTTGCCGCCTCCCTTAAGCTTCAGCGATGCATCACCACTCAATGAAACAGCTATATCGTTTGAAAGATACTGGGCGACCACTTTGCCGCCTATCAGATCGAGATAGGTATGCTCGCCGCCTGAAATGCCTTTGATACCATAGTTATTTGAACTGTCGCCCGACTTTAAGACGACCTTGCCGGCATGTACGGTTAATGTAAAACCGTCACCGATTTTGAGATGCCCTGTCGCGCCGGTTCCACCGACATTGTCGTTTGTATTTTGGACCAGCATATCATAGACAACCGCAACATCCTTGTCAACAGTACCGGCAGGAGGCGCACCATTTCCATCCAGGTCCCAGTTGGCTTCCTGGAAAAGAGAAACCCCGTCGCCTGCCCCCGTCCAAGTCAGCAAGCCTAATTGTTCCAGCACTGAGATCTGAAGCTCCGCCTGCACAAAAGTTCCTTCTTCATCGGCCTGGACCAGAAAGCTATTCATCCCCAAGTTCGAGGCATCCGGTGTCCCGGAAAGTGTACCGTCTGCAGTAACATTCAGCCATGCAGGACCGGACACTTTACTCAAAGCCGGCATTTGAGGATAATGATAATAAACGTCACCGGCAATACTTGAGGAATAAGCTGTATCAACCTGGGCACTGGCTGCAATAATCGGATCGGATGTAAACATCGGAGGATACGAAAAAAGCCAATTCCGTGAGATATCGCTATGATCCAGTAAATCATAGAGTGTGACCCACTGGATAGCCATTTCATACAAATCATCGATATTCACGCGATTATCCAAGGTCAAGTCACCGTCCATTGGAGCATCTATGAAAAGATTATCCTGCGGGATTACCTGTTTTGTGAACTCAGGACCGGCCCATTTCACCGAAAGAACATGCCCGCCGGTACCATGCTTATAGTAGAGACGATACGGATGATAGCCAGCTTCCAGATTAACCGACGCCGAGACTTCCGAACCGTCATGGTGGAAGTCATCGTCGATGACATGTGCATCATGGATAAAGAAACTGCCGCCATCATCGGTTGTCAGATAGAACGTGTACGAACCGTCCCGGGGAGCAAAGATATATCCTTCGTAAAGAATACCGGTGTTGTCTGCGGGGGCATGTGTCGACGGATCAAAGGCAACATCTTTTCCCTCAGTAACTGGTGTCATATCGCGAAATTCCGGCACCCATGGGAATGGTCCGGTATAGGATTTCCACTTAACACCATAGGACTTTTGTGCTAACGTCAGAGCAGGCAGATTCAGTGAATCATAAACCCGTGAAGCATCAGCAAGTGGACGCCTGGCCCATATGACCTGATTCTTCATCTGCTGCTGCAGGTCGGGCATCGATGCGGCTAAATTGGTACCCTGGCCAGTATCGCTGACAACATTGTAAATTTCAAAATTCTCGGTTCCGCTTGAAACCGGCTTGCGAATACCCATGTAATCACCGATACGAATGCACTGCTGCTGATCACGACGTTCGTTGGCATGGTTGGGGAAATATGACGGCCAATTCTTTGTTTTGCCGTTATAATAATACTCAAAGTACAGGTACCCTTTATCCCGTTGTGTACCGGTTCCAGTCAGTGTCGGTATTAAGGAAACACCGTCACACCAAGCTGGAGCAGGCAATCCGACAATCTCTGAAAATGTCGGCATCCAATCCCACAGGCCGGACGGATAGGTAATTTCGCGTATATTACTTTCATCGCCGGAGCCGGTGATTTGATCCGGCCAGCGAACGACCATCGGTGTACGGATGCCACCTTCCAGCAGGTCACGCTTAATGCCCTCAAAATTAGCGAATGACTCGAAATCCTTATGAATATCGTCAGATGAAGCACCATGCGGGCCGTTATCCGACGCAAAGAGTAGTAATGTATTGTCCGCAACACCGATCTCTTCCAGGGTATTAATAATATCGGCAATCGAGTTATCAATCCGGCGGATCATCGTCACATGTCGTTTTTTATTGTCAGACCATGACCCAACAACACTGGGATGATAATAGTTATTGTAGCTGCCGCTGCCGGTTGCAGTGGAAGCGTAACGGACTTTACCGGAACCATCCGTAGCCATTGTCCATTGTATCCCGCCTGTACGCGGATCGCCGTCACTGTCCAGCGGCGGATAGGCAACCGCGGGGATGTGCAAGGAGGTATGCGGGGTGTCATAGGCCAGATAAATAAAGAATGGCTGATCGTCGGCATCTTCATATTCATCAATGATGACTTTTTTAGCCGCCGCTGTCCAGGCATCGGTTGTGTAAAGATCCTGTGAGTGGTTGACGACCTGCTGGTAATCGTCATAAATCACGCTAACTTTGCTGGTTGTGCCGTTTTTGGGATAATGGTGATGTCCGTCATTATGAAAATGATAGCCGAAAAAGTGGTCAAAGCCCTGCTTCATTGGATGCCCGGGCAAATTCATCGATTGGGTACCGGCATAATTGACGAGCTGATTGTTTTCACTGCCGGCCAAGCCGCCCTTACCGATAAAAGCTGTATAGTAACCAGCCTCCTTTAAGAGCGAACCGATTGTATGATTTAACGGCAAGGCTTTGTCAAACTGGTTATTTCTGATCTCACAGTGTCCCTGATGCCGCCCGGTTAACAACGACCCGCGTGATGGTGCACAGACCGAGGCAGCCACATAATGGTGGGTCATCATGACACCTTCGGCTGCCATTTTGTCCAACGCGGGGGTATCAAATTTATCCCCTGTTTTGCCGTCCTGCCAGAAACAGCCGGTATCCCCATAGCCCAGATCATCGCAGAAAAAGAAAATGATATTGGGCTTATCAGCCCAAACTACCGTCTGAGCAAATAATAACGCCAAAACGAACAGCAACTTTCTTAAAAACCGTTTTATACCGATTGTCATCAACATATCCTTAATACGTATTGTTTCATTATCCTGTGCTAAAAACTATCTGGTAATTCTGTTAACTACATCCCGGCAACGGTGGATTGAAGCCGGAATTGGCCGACATTTCACCAGTACCAATGCCGATCGAACCTCGCCAGGTCAGCAGGTCCAGCAGCAACTCATCACGCTTGGCAGTATTAGTTGCCGTCAGATTATTTTGCTCGCCAATGTCATTCGCCAAGTTATACAATTCGATTGCAGTATTTAGATTTGACGCATTAACATCTTCATTGCAATCTAAAATCCATTCTTCCAAAAACAGCATCAGCTTCCAATCGCCCTTGCGAATCACACTGACCGGACGTGATCGAAACGGAACTTTGCTGCCAGGTTGGCCAGGGCAATCAAGGCGGGCCTCAGACATTGCTTGATTATCACCATACCGGTCAAGATAAGCCGGAAAATGCCAGAAAATCGCCTCTCGATTCAGACTGGAGTTACCTTCCAGAAGCGGCACCAGGCTTTCACCGTCAAGAATTTTGCCGGCCGACTTTTTGACTCCACCCAACTCCAGAAATGTCGGGAAGAAATCCGTCCCGATCACCGGCACATCACAAGTCGTGCCCGGCTTAACCTTCCCGGACCAGCGTACAACCATCGGCTCACGAATCCCCCCTTCATAGAACATCCCCTTGGAACCGCGCAGCGGCCACATATCTGTCCGAGGCCCGTAACCGCCGTTATCACTGAAAAACACCACCACGGTGTTTTCATCCAGTTGCAGCTCCTTGAGTCTTTTCATAATTCGTCCAATGCCCTCATCGACACTGTGTACCATCGCAGCATATTCCGGATCATTGTGTCGTGGCAGTGTCGTACCGGTTTTGGTATTATAATAGGCCGTCAAATCCGATTTGGCCTGAATCGGTGTATGTACCGCATAATGCGTCAGATACAGGAAAAACGGTTTGTCCTGATTGGTTTCGATAAAATCAATCGCCTCATCACTTAGCCGATCCGTCAGGTACTCTCCAGCCGGCCCATTGGTCAGATAGGGATTGTTATAAGGTGAAAAATAACCACCACTGTAAGGACTGCCGGTCGCCCCGCCGCCGACGTTCAAGTCAAAGCCCTGGTCCTCCGGGCCAAGATTGTTCGCGGGGTTGCCCATATGCCATTTTCCCATGCTGGCACTGACATAACCACCCGTCTTAAGAGCCTCGGCAATGGTGACATGCGAGCTGTTCAGTGTTTCGTCATTGGATACCGGAATCAGGCGTCGGTTTGCCGATGCGCCACGTTTTGAACTGCCCACTGTGATAACGCCGTGCCGACATGTGTATTGTCCCGTCAGAAAACTGGCCCGTGTTGGCGCACAATTTGCCGCATTCGCATAGGCATTAGTGAATACCATTCCTTCGGCGGCCAGCTTGTCGATATTGGGGGTTTCGTAATACTGACTGCCCATGAATCCGACATCTTTCCAGCCCAGATCGTCAATCATAAAAAAAAGAAAGTTAGGGCGTTTTTTGCCGACGCGAAAACGAACGGCATCACTGGTTAATGATACACCAGTTGCAAATACCGAAGAGCCGAGAGTTGAAAGCCCTGCCGCCAATGCACTTTGTTTCAAAAAAACACGTCGATTCATTATCATTCCTTATCGATTTAATTGCTTGCAGTCTTAGTATTCCAGCAGCCAGTTTTGCGACAAAACAGCCATATCCTTCAAATCAATCCGCCCATCCTCATAGATGTCCGCCTCTGTCATCAGAGGGGTAATCGGCTGGGTCACCTGATGAGAACTTCCGCCGGCCAGATAGACAATCTGTTCCTGCGTCAAAGCGGTATTATATATTTTCAAATTATCCACTTTAACCATTGAACCTTCCGCCGGCGCCTTCAGCACCAATGATTCAGTTCCACTGACAGCCTCGGTCTGTCCGGTCTGAACGGCAACCAATATGCCATTGTGATAAAATCGGGTCTGTCCAGCCGCAGTGTCCTTAACTACCGCATAGTGATTCCAGCCGTCATATTGCCCGTCTGACGCTATCGGCCAGGCGGCATAGTCCATTGCCTGCCTCGACAACGCATTGCCGGACTGCAGCGAAACGGTATTGACCTGGTTCGGGTACTCCAAACCTAAAGCCCATATCCACATAGAAACAGTCATTTGCCCCGAAACACCACTCATGACGCCGATCGGCAATGTCACCTCAGTTGAATCATCGACGATCAGGCATCCGGTGCCGTCGATTCCACCAGCATCCCACTGCGTCGATGTGTTTACCTCAGCATGGAAGCCGTTACTCGAATCATCCGAGGCAGTTGACCCGCCGGTTTCATTGAATGCGTAAAATCCCTGTAAACCGGAAAGCGGTTCGGAAGCGGTTACGGCATAGTCTTCAAACAGCCAGTCTGCAACAATCAGCATAAAATCATCGATATCTACCCGGTAGCTGTCATCAATATCCCCTGCCGGCTGATACTTTGGCAAGGCATCGTAAAAATTCAACTCCAAATCATCGATAAACACAGTACCGACAGCCGGATTTACGCCGTCACCAATACCAATCGTCATTGACGTAATATGAGTCAGATCTATTCCTGCCGCCTGTATATCTGCAAAACGAATATTCCATGTTTTCCACCACGGACTGGTTACATCGTCCGGCAGCGGACTGTTAAAGGTCACCGTGGATGCGCCATCACGGATTATCAGATACAATGGCGACAAGTGATTTGTTTCCTGCCCTTGATAGGATAGCGACAGGGTATTGTACCCGGTTCCCTGGAAATTCTGGATGTAATCAAATTCCAGATCGACCTCAGAAACACCTAAAACAGCGTTATTGTCATAGTCGATTTGCATGATCCCAAGCGGGCGAATGAATCCCCAATGACTGCCCTGATTGGTCGGCAGGGCAACGCCAGGCAATGAAATTGTCGCTCCAGTGCCATTAACCGAGCCATCATCCCAAACCTGCTTCAAATCTGAGGCAGTATTGTACGCGTAAAAATTGTCCCCCACAGCCGGCATATACACCGTCCAGATATTACCGGTCCCCAACACAGCATCGCTGGCGTCCAGCGATTCAACTTGCCATTGATATTCACCACCGGGGATAAAGCCGCCGCCCAAAGCGGACGCAATATCAGCAACAGGGACGGTTTCGACCGGATAATTTTCCACAAACCCTAAACTGCCAGGCAAACCAAAATAGACGTTGTAAGACATAATGTCCGGATCCCCTGCCTGCCAGGTAAATTCCGTAGTTGTTTTAGGCATGACAGAACCATCAGCCGGTTGAGGATTATACGGAGTCACTGTAGAGACCCCCGGCCCGGCTGCCCACTCAGCCGCTTCAGCGGCATCGTTCCAGTCTGTACCATCATATATCTTAACATTTGCCAGCGCACCGGTAAAACTGTCATTGCCGGCCCGATTTATTCCCAGCAGCACCATCACCAGATCGCCCACACTGGCTGAATATTTTGTCACCGCACCGCCGTCAGCCCAGACCTGTGTTTTATTCGACCAACTCGGCGCCGATAAAATGGCAATGTGATGCCAGGTATTGGACGTCGGGTCGGTGATCAGGCTTTTGTCGCCAAGACTTTCGTTATTTCCGTCCTGGGAAGACGTTAGCCGGATGTCTTTTGTCGTGCCGCCGGTGATATTCAGGAAATCAACCTGCCAGGTATATGGATCTTTCGCGTTCTTTGATGAAAACATGGCTGAGTAACCATCATTGATGTCCGGGTCGGCATTGAACCAGAATGAAACAACGTAGGAACCGGTCAGATTGTCAATATCCGCAGATAGAAAAGAACTGGTATCAGTAAACACCGCCCGTCCGTCACCGGTAACTGTCACGCCGGAACCGGTCATCGTCAAATCCGTACCACCGGCGACTTTGTCGGCCAGAAAATCTCCCGCTCCTGGCGTACTTTCCTTAAAGTCATAATGGTGAACCAAACTGCCTGCCGAAGCAGTTGCTGCCAGCAATAGAACAACTGCAAATAGCATAATTCCATCTTGCTTTTTCATTTCATATCCGATCTTCATAAATCATACCATCGCTGCTTAGCACATTGCCGCTTCTCTGTAAGTCATAATTACGAATCGCATGGAAGAATCAATGCAATTATCATGATGACAGTGGATACCCCGCAGGCAGCCAAGATTGCATCTCGCTTCAGTAAAAAACGACCCGCCCGAAAGCGGGCCGTTTTTCCAATCAAACTTTTTTTCTTATACACGCCTTCTTCTTACAACTGCTGCCAGACTACCAATTCCAAGCAAAACGATTGTCGCCGGTTCTGGAACACCATGCCCCAAACCATTAGCCCATTCAGCCGCTTCATCAGCATCACTCCAATTCGTTCCATCATAAATCTTGACATTGGCAATTGAACCGGTGAAAGCTTTGTTCAGGTTACGATTATTACCCAATACAAGGTCCATTAAATCACCCGGCTCATATCCGAATTTCTGCGCGACGCCACCATTAATCCAATACTGCGTCTTCTTGCTCCACCCATCAGCAGCCATGATCGCAATATGGTGCCAGGTTTCTTTCGCAGGCTCGGCAAGCATATTCTTGTCGCTTACGGTATTTGACCCATCTGCAGTCAGACGGATATCGGCTCCGCCTGTCCCATCCATGTTATAGGTATCAATTTGCCATGTCTTTCCAGATGCTTTCTGGTCATCCGAAGAAACGATGCCGTCATACCAATTTAAGTCAACATCATCCAACTTGAACCAGAATGAAACAACATAGTTGTATGAATCATTGATCCCCGGCGCCATCAGGTAACTGACCGGATCGGTTCCGCCGTCAAAGTGAACGGCTCCATCGCCGGTCATCGTAATTCCGGTTCCATCCCCAACAATAGTCATGTCAATCGTGCCGGTTTTGTCAGCCAACATTGCAGCTTGGTCAACTCCCTTGAAATCATAGGAGTGCACCAGTGCCGCATGGCTCGCTGTGATCAACACAGGCATCATTATTAAAATCAGTAATCTTTTCATCTTCCATACCTCCACAGAAATAACATTTTAGTTAATGCATTAACACAATTGTATTACTTCACACACTCTTCACTGTTTATCGAGAACTAATCACCATGCTTTCATTTGATTAAGACCATTTATTTAATCTACTGATTTGAGGATTCATAATGAGTCCTCGAAACCCCACTTCATAGACACAAGTTAAGGGCAATCATTTTGATCATACAAACCACAGGCAAGCCAATTCTGTGCGAGAATTGCGAAATCAGCCAAATCAATCTTGCAATAGGAACTGCCGGTATTGTCCAAGTTGAAGGTATCCGCAAATGTCTCGATACATTGGCTGACGTGTGTCGAATTCCAGTAGATTTCGGCAATCTCCTGTTCAGTCAATGGATAATTCCACAGTTTCGCATCATCCACAGAGCCATTGAAATACGCATCATCCGCACTATCGCGATTTCTGCTGGAAGCGAATAAGAAGGCATTAAAGCTGCTCTCTGTGCCATTTAATGTATTCGTCAGCGCCCCGTTATAGTATAGACGGGTTTCATTATTAAAATCACTGACTACCGCAAGATGCGTCCATTCATTGGGATCTGAAGACGCCGGCCCAAACGTCCCACCAGAACCTGTCCAGTATCGGTAGTTTCCGCTGGCATTAAAGTCAATCTGGAAGCCGTCGGTATTGGGCATAAACGAAGCAAATATTCCAGTGTATTGAGATTGGGCTGGATCCGGAGTTTTAACCCAGAAGCTCAAAGTATAGCCCGTCCACCACAATTCACCAGCCGTATCTGCAAAGCGATGTACCGCATAACTGCCGGTTGTTGTTGCCCCGTCAAAAACAGCCGCCTGTCCGGCACCTGCCTCATAAACCTCCTCAATCCCGGTGTCAAATGTCGGAACGGTGCCTTCGGTATCCAATGCGGGATAGTTCCCCAAAGACTCATCAAAATTGCCCTCGAAACGCCAGTGGGCTTTCTGCCGCTTGATACGCAGTCCTGCATCATTTGAATTGACCGTCCCTTCAGGAGACACAAACGTACAGGCATATACTCCTTCATCAGCCAGTTCCGCATCAGGTATTTCCAGCACGGCTGTATAAACCGTTCCATTCGACGACCAGGTTCCATCCGCAAAATATGTCCCGTCTTTGGTCCAGGTAATCGACGTCGGAGTTGTCGGGCTGTCAAAAACGGAAACAAAATTTGGATCGCCTTCATACCTCGCGTCCGTATAGGGGAAGCTGCCCACGTTAGCGGGTTGGTTCACGACATACGGACCAAGATATTCGGCCAATGTCAGACTTTGTGTGCTGACTCCGTCATCAGTAAGGACAAAATATTTGCGATTGACAATAAACCCATTCTCCGGATCAGCCAGAATTGCGTTAATTTCATCAAGATTCGTATCATTGGGATCGAGGTCATTAGCATCAAATAGAATTGGCGGGTCCATCGCGGGATTATCAGCATCCAACTCAATCATAACACCATCAATACTGAAATACCCCTGACACAGCTTATACGCCAACGCCCTGGTCTCATCGCTTCTGGCGTCCGTATGAATCACCGTTCCTTCTCCCACATCCCCGGTCCAGTTGAATCTTCCGGAAAACGCGTTATCAGATCGCAGGGAGTTTTGAGCCGTCAGCGTCATTTCGCCGCCTTCAAAAGTCAGTGACGAAGGTGTGCCGGCATCCAATCTCAAATACGACAGCGATACATCCGAACCGGCGGAAACTGTCACAGAACCACCGCCGTCAACATCCATAAATCCTCCCAGTGACAACGTGGAATTGTCAATTGTGAGAGTATTTCCATTGACGTCAATCGTACTGTCCGTAGTAACCACCGAATTGTTTTGGATGACAAGGGCGCCGCCTGAAGTTATGGTATACCAGGATGCCCCCGGGTCACTGGTAAAAATACTGCTGTCAATCGTTAGTGTACCGGAATCCCAAACACCAACGCCTCCGTCACCTTTCAAAAATACAGTAGAATTGACAAAACTGGCATTTGACGGAGTCGCCGGATCATCTGTGTCCACCGACAGGCATTTGCTTCCGGAAGGAGAATTCAGTGTCAAGGTGGCGTCTACAGCTTCCAGTGAACCATAATTGAGATTGATCCGAACAGCGACAAGATTGGCATCGTTAGACAAATTCAGGGTACCGCCCAAAGACAACAAAATCTCACGGTCTGCGGATACTGCGTCAGCAATATTAATCACCATATCATTAAGACCGCAGTCATAGGCATTATTAGGATCTCCGTCAACATCCGGTGGCAGCTGGTTCGGCGTACCGTTATTATCCCAGTTCGGCGAATACCAGTTAGTTTCAGTCCCGCCCTGCCAGGTATAGCCGGCATGCAAGGACGCCGATAACGCGATCAGAAGCAATGTTATCAATACTTTTTTCATTTTATCGTCTCCTCATATTTGTATAAACGTCATTCATTCGGACTTTAACACCTCATCAAAGGAGGGCATCCATTGACTTCTTTCGCGTTATAACGCCGGGTAAAAACCATGGTCGAGCCAGGCATCAATCAGTTCGCTTAAGTCACCCAAATCGATCTTGCAATCCGGTACAAAGTAATCGTCCGCTGCGTTGAGTCCTGTGGTTGAATTATAAATATCGTAGCTGCTGTCATATGAACCGTCGAGATTGGCACAGGGATTGACGCCCGAAACTGCCTGATACATCGCAGCGACCTCAGCTGGTGTTTTGGCATAGTTATAAATCTTCACCTCATCGATCAGGCCGGCAAATTGACCGTTATAACTGTCATTCGAAACACCCAAAATCAAGCTAGCCGGAGTTGTTGGAATTTCACTGTTAAAAGAGGTGGACGTCGCAACTAACGCTCCATCGAAATAAAATTCTACCTGTTTATCAGCATTAATCTGAGCCGTCAACATGTGCCATTGGTTATCATACGGGTTGGCCGGATCATCCGGGAAGTCTATCTGTCCACCCGGTCCGCGATCTTCCCCGGTCCCTTCAACTTCGACACCGGAATAGTCACTATTCGATCGTGTCGCCCAAAGTGCATAGCCGGTATGATCTCCATCAATATTCCGTTTACTCAACAGGGCATTCCAGGCGGAAACACTCTCGGTATCCGAATAGGCCCACACGGTTACCGAAAGTCCTCTCGGGAAGAAGTTGAAATAGTCGTTACTATCTGCAATCACGACGGCACGGCCGTCTTTGAACAGTTCATAGGCATGGTCACCTGCAATGCCGCTGACACCGCCGTCGATGACAAAATTCGGATCTTCGACAATCCCGTCGTGTGTGTCAGAATCGGCATCTTCCAGCCCGGTCTTCTTATCAGTCAAATCACCGTCAAAATCCCAGTATCCCATCAAACGTTTAACCGTCAGAAATGCGTGGTTGTCATCGGTATTATCCGAACCGCCATCATTTGTCACGACGCAGGTGTATTGGCCTTCATCGTCCAAACCTACGCCTGTCACATCTAACACGGCAATGTATATATCAGCGTTTTCAGGATCAGGACTCACTGCTCCACTGCCCAGCGGAGAACCGTCTTTGTACCAGTTAACGTGGTCTTCGTTAATTTCACTCAAGCACGAGATGACACATACAAAGTTAGCGTCTCCGCCCACAGCGGCAGCCGTATCCACCGGCAAAGGTTCTACAATCTCCGGACTGGTCAGAAACGTATCAAATGATTGTACAAAGCTGTAATAAATATTCGGATCATTACTGGTTCGCAGCGAACCAACAGCCGGCTCCGACCGGTTATCAATTACCTCATCAATCACCCAGTCATAGGAAGGATTTGACGTCAAGGTCAAAGTCGGATATGCCGCTACCGGATCAATCAGGCTGCTATGTGTGACCGAACCAACAAAATACAGATTGGGGTCAGGGGTGTCCGCATATTGATCGTCGGTCATATAAAGGTAATGCTTTTTAATCAGGGGATTAACAGCATATCCGCTGGTCGTATTCGGATCGCTACCCGCTTTCCAGGCCAAATCCACCAGCGCATTTGCGCCATCCTGAGCACCGACACGCCCATTCAAATCTACCGGCCCTGCCGCCATTTCATAAGCGATATACGGGTCATGAATGATCGGAGGAGATGCCCATTCGGCGGTTTCAGCGGCATCATTCCAATTTGTTCCATCATAAATCTTGATTTGGGCAACCTGGCCGACAAAACTTTTGTCATTGTTTCGGTTACGGCCCAAAACGAGCTGAAATAGGTCGCCAACATTGTTAGATTTCTTGATTGCCGCCCCGCCATCGTACCACATCTGTGTTTTATTGCCCCAATTGGGAGCAACCAATACTGCGACATGGTGCCAGGTATCAACTGTTGGGTTGTCACTGTCAGGAGAGATGTTGTATGAGGAATTTCCGGCCACCCGGAGCTTATCCACCGTGACATTGCGATAATCGAGCTGGACGCTATTGGCAGTCTTACTGGTATCTGACGACCAAATCCCGGCATAATCGCCTTGCGGCGCAGCAAATTTGAGCCAGCAAGACACAACCCAGGCATCGGTATCATTATTAATGTCAGCCAGCAGCGAACTGCTGCCGTCAAAATCGACCTGTCCGTTGCCAATAACAAGCGGACTGCCGTTTTCTACTGACAACTGCAAATCATGACCGCCTACAACTTTATTGCCAAGGATCTCTTGCGGCGAATAGCCGGAGAAGTCAAATTCATAGACCAATGCCGCTAAACTGAAGGCTGGCAGAAGCAAACACGCACAAAGCGTCACTCCTATTAATCGATTCATTTTCATCGCATCTCCTTTCATGAAAAAGATTAACTTTTTACAACATACCTCTTAACAAACCCAAAAATCAAATCACCTTTTGTGGGATACGGTTTTGTACAATTTCTTTATTTCTTTGTCAGTTAATGCTCTGTCAAAAATGGCAACTTCGTCAATGGCCCCCTCAAACGGCGGGCGATGTTTGGTGCCCATGACATTCCCCAGTTTATCGCTAACATAACCGAAGTAATATTTATGTTGAGAATTGCGGGCATTTTCACCAACACCGTGGCTATGTGGATTAGATACCTCGTTAACGCCATTGACAAACAACTTCTTTTTGTAGCCGTTTGCAACAACGGCTACCATATACCACTGCCCCGGTTGGGCAACAGTTTTGCTGATAACCCAGCCGGATGTCTCAGCTTTTCCTTTGCCGAATGAGTCCTGAAATTTCCCATTCGAATTTAAACGTATCTGGCGACAGGAACTGATTTTCCCATTTTTCTCAACAGCCGTCGTGATGATATTACTGCCGGATTTCCTCAAGACCGCATCGGGTCGGACCCAAACAATGTAGGTGTAATCCTTATTGTTCTTGCCAAGCTGCTTAATAACAGTATCAGAAATCTCAATGGGTATATCCGACAGGACAATTGCCTGATTATCTCTTTTCTCTTCTAAAACAGGACCATCCGTAAACTGAACAGACGATGGATATATAGAGGAGCCGTAATCAGTGTTCATCATATTTTTCAGAGGATCTTGACGGCTACCTTCAAAGTTCCAGTAATACACGGGCTTTTTCGCGCGAACCGCCGCCTCATAAGCAGAAGGCAGTGAGGTCTGATACCGGGATACATCATATTGAATACGAGAAATTTTTCGACTGTCTGCTTTTACACTACAAGCCTGTCCGGCTTTAACCTGTCGGTGTTCGCCCGGAGTTTGTTCATCCTCAGGCTGGGCATATAGTCGTACCAAGCCCTTATGAACCTGAACATCACATACTTTCTTATCAACATTAATTCCAAATTCTGTCCCCAAGTCGATAATCTTTGAATGCGGAGTATCAATTGTAAAGCCCACTGCCCGAGGGGAGACTTTTGTAAAGAGCTTGCCAGATTCCACATACATTGAACCGGCCGATTGACACATAAAACTGACCGGTGACTCCAGGGTCACCACTGCACCGTTATCAAATGTAATCTCAGCGAATCCCTGAAGTAATTCATGCCAGTTACCGGCTCCTATTTGGCGACCTTTGGAAAGGTCATCATCGCCGGCCGACCAAACAGCATGGGTCATATCTGTCAATGTGGCAACCGGTTGTGAAACTGGAAGTGGTGAAAAGTGAAGATAAGCGACTACCGCAAGAAATGCTGCGGTGGAAATTATCGTTGAAAAGAGCGAGAGTTTATTAATTTTGCGAGGTGTTTTTTCAACAACATGTAGTTTTCGGATGACTGCTTCTTCTTCATCCGGCTCAGGGATATGGACACTCGGTGCAAATTTCTCATATTCGGCTAACGCCATCATTTCCTCAGAATCAAAAGATGGGATGTCTTCATATCGTTCCTCCTGAGAAGCTTCGCTATTCATTCTTAAAGTCGCACAGATCATCGATTGTTCAATGTACCAACCAACTGCCCGTTCATTCTTTTGCAAAGTTGTTTCAATCGCTGCACGCTCTTCTTCATTTGCCTGATCATAAAGCAACTTGAATACTTGCAGCTTAAACTCAGAATTTAATGGTGTTACTGACATGCCAACCTCATTAATCTATCGCAATAACTTTTCGAATACAGCCAATAAGCAAACGATGAATCCGTTCAAACATTCGATAAAGGGTTGAAATATGTACACCCATCTCATGCGACATAGTTTTCATAGAACTGCCTGTCTTATAGCGCTTCGCGATCAAGTGCTTTTCTTTGGAAGGAAGCTTTTCAATGCATTCCTGAAGAGCCTCAACTCTCATATCAACCTGTTCTCCTTTATTACGATAATAATCGGATATCGCACTCAGGGTTTCCGGGTCTCTAAAAAAAACATGTTCCCGGCCGCGTTTTCTGCGAAACATCAGGATTTCATAAAAAGCAATTTTTCGCCCCCAAGCAACAAAGTTGGTTCCTTCCTCAAAATCATTAAAATTCGCCAGCATTTTCGAGGTCACCTCTTGCATCAGATCATCCGCATCCGAACAATTCGGTATTAAGCTGAAAATATAGGTGTATATCTTTTGGTAATGCGTTGTCAACAAACGCACATATAAATCTGCCCGCTGCACCTCTTTTTTTTCTTCTTCAGACATTGATACCCTCTGACAATTGTTCAATTCACCTCTCTACAACACTATAACTGCCGTCCACTGCAGAAAATTCGCAGAATTTAAGCCAATATTCCAAGAATTTAGACAAAAAAAGAAAATTGCTACTACCTTCAACCAGCAATAATTCTGATATTCATGCCCCATAGCTCGCCGGCTAATGGAATTCGTGCAATATCTTTAAAGAATATTACATAAAGTCAGTTAATACCACTTCTTAGGAATTCGAAAGCTGGCATAATTGGCGACTTTCTGCATCTGGTAACTATCACCCGAAACAAATTTATGAACACTGCCATCCGTGTAAGCGGCATTGAGCTTGACCGAACGTAAGTCATTCTCGTTGTCATAGTCAGACTCTGAATAGGCTCCACCCTCCCAGTAAAAATACGGAAAATCCTGCTCGCCTTTCATTTTCGAACTTGCTGATTTAAAAGGGTGCGTACTGGCCCACCTGTTTTTGATGACACCGCCGCTGCCAAGATTATTGGTAAAAAAGAAGGCGTCACAAGTCAGCAATTTGACATTGGAATTCTTGCCGGGGCCGGTAAAGGAACGTTCAGACAAACTGTCTGTAAAGCTGTAGTTCCAAAAAAGAAGATAACTGCAGTTGAGATTAAAATTTCCATGAACACTCGGATCAGAGGGATAAAGACTTGTATCTTGAGGATGTTCATAGAGATATTGGTAGTCAAACGTTCCATTTCCCGTATCAATTTGGTAAGAGGCAAACGAGGAAACCGGACAGTTAAATGTCTCGGCTAGAGGGATATATGGTCCAAGGTATGGATAAACAACGGTATCATTTTGCCAACGGTTCAGCACAGAGGGACGGCCCCCACGAGCTGGGGGAGGCGGCATTCTGGTGTCATTATCAGCTGCGTATGCACCGGCTCCCAATCCTACCTGCCGCTGGTTATTAGCGCACAAGGTCATTCTGGCAATTTCCTTGACTTTTGACATCGATGGCAAGATTATTGCCATCAGTAGAGCAATAATCGCAATGACAACCAGCAATTCAATAAGGGTAAAGCCGTTCTTCTGAAACATACTTTTTGTGCCCATACTAACTCCTCATCCCCCCATATTCCCGTTTTATATATTCTACGTCAACAATCACCTTCGAGTTCATTACATTAAATCAACTTCATCCAATAGTAATAAAGCATCTCAGGAGACTATTTTCGCAAAATTATAAAATATTTGATTGGTTATACATCTTCGCATTTAAAACAGGCTTAATCTTCTATATATCTCTGTCGGGGGAAGATTGTGTCCTCTCAGTTAATCTGGGTTTATATGACAGTCCATCATTAACAACGCGCAGATTATTTAGTCCGGCTGGGTCAACTGATATTCTTTATCATACAGAATTCGGTTCTTTTTTGCCCAGTTATTACCGCTAAACCAGCGAGGAGTTGCCTCCAGGTTGACCTCCCAATCACTGAGTTTTTTCAGAAGATAATTGACTTTTTCCGGCTCCTTCTTCACAAGGTTGTTCTGTTCGGCAATATCATCCGGCAGATAATAGAGCAACGGCATCCGGTCGGGCATTCGTATCAGCTTCCAGTCCCCTTCGCGAATAGCTGCAGCTCGCAACGTTAAACGCCAGTAAAAAGTCTCATGAGTTCTTTGACTTCCCATCTTGTCCAGCAGATAAGGAAACAGATTTACTCCATCGAAACCGGATTTGGGATACCGTTTCATAATATCAATTTTCTCCGGGACAGATTCGTCATTCGCTGCCGCCAGGAATGTCGGCAGTAAATCCAGCGTCGAAACCGGCAGTCCATACGTTTTATTGGCCGGGATGACATCCTGCCAACTCATAATCAGCGGCACACGGATTCCCCCTTCCAAAAATGTTGCCTTTTGGCCACGCAGAGGTGCATTAACGCTGCCAAGTGTTCCACCGTTATCATTACAGAAGACGATCAGAGTATTGGTCCACTGGCCGCTTTTTTTCAAAGCTTCAATCATGCGGCCCACATTCTGGTCCAGGCAATATTGCATCGCGCAATAATTACGACGGCTTTTGTTCGTGATATGTTTGAACCGCTCGATGTCTTCAGCTTTTGCCTGAAGCGGCGTATGCGGCGTCGTATAGGGCAAATAGACAAACCACGGCTTGCCCTGGTGTTCGGCCGTCATAAAACGGATCGCCTCATTGGTCAGCAGATCCGTCATATACGGCGTTTCGATCTTATCAATCAGCTTATCATTTCGGTATATCTTATGCTTGCCTTCTTTGGGAAAATAATTGTGCCCGTCCTGACTGAAATAATAATCGAATCCTCGTTTATTAGGATGGTGGCCGGGGGATGAACCAGCGTGCCATTTCCCAATAATCGCAGTCGCATAACCAGACTCCTTCAGATAGTCGCCCATCGTCTTGAGGGATAAATCTATCCCGATAGCTTCCTGGCGGACATGCGGATGTGAACTAACAAGATTGTGCTCAGCACCGAAACGGCATTGATGGCGACCGGTCAGCAATCCCGCTCGCGAGGGTGCACAGGCCGGACCGGTAACATACGCCTGTGAAAACTTCATGCCGGCATGAGCCAAGGAATCGATATGGGGCGTCTGGATTTGTTTGGAACCGTAGCAACTCAGATCACCATAGCCCATATCATCGGCAAAAATAAACAGGATATTCGGCTGCGACGCGACATTCGGACTTTGCTCTCCCGCATTGTCAACTGCATTGCGAACCTTTTCCTTCAACGCATTGCGTTTATTCTCAAGGCTCTTTTTCTGCTTCGTACGATATTCATCAAAAAACTGAACATGTTCGGGAGTCAGCGGTTCAAAACCCTTGTCACCGGAATCTTTGATCCATTTTTTTAAACGATTATTTAATTCATGTTTCAGTTCGAACTGCTGTGAAACATTGGCAAGATTAGTCAGCTCATGAGGGTCAGCCTGAAGATCATACAGCTCTTCTTCGGGCAGCGGATCTATTAGTAATTTTTGATGATGTGGACTTAACTGCCCGCGTTCGTCCAGCAGTTCCACTAAATGGTACATCGGATGCATCGCTTTGCGGTATTCGGTCGAGGCGTTGTGAACCGACTGAGCTGTATTGAAATTACGGATGTATTTATAGCGTTCCGTCCTTATGGATCGGCTCTTGAGCCGGCAGTTGCCGCCAATCCAGTCCGCCGCAGAAAATATCTCATTCCGTGCTTTGGCCTGTGAACCGAGGAAAGCTCGGCCGTGCATCCAATCGGGAACCTGCCCCCCACCGCAGGAAACTGTTTGTGCCGCCAAGTCAATGGATGCCAAGAGACGTTTATCCGCAGTGCCAGAGACAAACTCTGCCGGCCGATTACAGGCTTTCGGCCAACGAACCACCAGAGGTTGATTCAGACTGCAATCATATAAAAAATACTTGCCTCGCAAGAACGCCTCGCCGTGATCGGACAAAAAGAAGACAATCGTATTCTCATCCAGGGCTTCTTTTTCAAGCCAGTCCAGGATACGCCCGACATAGCGGTCCAAATGCTGAATTGACTCCAGATAATCGGCCCAGCTTTGTCGCGACACCGGATGATCCGGGTAATACGGCGGCAGGTCAACCTTGGCCGGATCAATAGGATGTTCAGTGTCCTGTCTATAGGGTCGATGGGCCTGATAAATGTTAAATTGCGCGTAGAACGGCTGGTTCGCCTTTAAATCGGCCAACCGGTGAGTATCCCAAGCTTTTCCGTCAAATCGGAAGTTCCAATCGTCTTTGCCGCCGGTTCCAGTGCTTTTCCTATCCTTAATATTGCCCGTAAAATACCCAAGCTGCCGCATCACAGCCGGCAACGGCTTGACATCTTCCGGCAAAGGACGCATTAACTGTTTCGGCGGGCGCATGGTGACTGATCCCAGAGTCGACTGTGTCACACCGGTAATCATAGCTGTACGATTGGGCATACAGACGCTCGCGGTGCCAAACATGCGGGTAAATCGAACACCCTCTTTTGCCAGACGGTCAATGTTTGGGGTATGAACATCCACACCCCAGCAACCTAAATCCGGCCCCATATCCTCGCTGATAATCCAGATAATATTCGGCTTTTCGGAAGAGGCACCCTGTGCGATCGGAGATAAAATCGCAACCGCCACAGATATAAGTAATACCCCAAATGCCGTCTTTATACAACTCCTTGATTTCATCTCAAATCATCCTTAATATTATAATACTGCGTTATCAATTCAAAAGTACATTAAGACCATGGGTAATCCCAGGCCGTTTTCATAAATGTCAGATAATTCTCACTCATCTGCTTCGGAAGCGGCTCAAGAAATGGCCCGGCGCTGGGTGAAAGAATAAATCGCCTGCCTTTGCATTCATTCAGCACCTCGGTCACTGCGGCAACCATCTGCTCTTTTGTAAAATTTCTAAAATCATCGTATTGAATGTTGCCAATCAGCGTTATATTGTCTTGAACAACATTATAGGCTTCTGTAAAGGTGCAGTTGCCTACCGGCGGCGCCTCAATCGTATGAATACCATCCGGCGCCATACCAGCAAAATCCGGCAGCACCTCTTTGATCTGGCCGTGGTAATGCTGGATGACTTTTTTGCCATAGCTGTGAATCATCGTAATCAGCTCTTTATCATAAGGAACGATCCACTGCTGAAAAGTACTCCGGCTCACCAGCGGCGGTGATGCCAACTCTGTCCCCACTAAAAAATAAACATCCGCCAGGTCACGCTCCAGGCACCATTTATAGATAATCCGAAGCCGCTGCATATTACGTTCCAAAAAATCCTTTACGCAATCTGCCTGGGCGACCGACCAAATCGCATATTCTTCCAGGTTGGCACCATGATAAATCGGAATGATCGGCTCGCCCAAATCCAGCATCATGCTCCCGTATTCATCGGGAAAGTCTTCTTTTTCACGCAGGAATTCCGGCAGCCTCTTCTCTAACTCCGCTTCCAGGCGAGTTGCATCCGTTTCAATCGGCAATGAACAGAAAAACTCCAGATCGGCTTCAGAAGCAATTGGCTTTTTGACTTGGCTGCCGGAAGGGCCTGTCCGAATTTCTTCAAATACAGACTGGTCACGGTACTCAATATACTCCCGTGAAATCGTCATGCCGCCGTCTTGAATATCTTCGCTGCGATAAGTCACTTCCGGTGTAAATAATGGGATAGACTCTTTACGTTTTCGTAATTTAGGCACATCAGATGGCGTTCCCAGATTGCGGCGATTCAGCATGATAGCGTATTCTTTGGACGCTTCAAAAATCGGTTTGTAATCAGGATGTGTCCGCACATCCACATAATAGTAGGTCGAATGATAGGGAAATAGCAGCCAGATCGGTACCCGGTCCGTCGGCTGTCCAGCTAACGCCGCGAATAATCGTTCTTTTGCGGTCATTTTTGCCATTATTATTTACCTTTTTTCAACGGCCAAGGACGAACCCCATGTTTTGCCGCCCATTCTTCATAAAGTTTCAACAGATCTTCAACAATTTCAGGTTTCTGACTTGCCAGGTCATATTGTTCATATGGGTCATTGGCAAGATTGTACAGTTCCCACTGTTTTTTGTGCAGCGCAACGAGTTTCCAGTCTCCTTTACGAACCGCACGATTGCCTTCGTGTTCCCAGTAGAAAACTCGCTGTTTATCTTGTTTTTTACCATTTACCAGCGACATAAAACTGACTCCATCCAGCGGGTCCAGCACATTCGAACGATAGGTTTCCGGATAGCTGCCACCAGCCAGTTGAAGACAAGACGGAAGAATATCGATCACATGCTTCGGCTCACCAATGACCTGCCCTGACTTTTTGATTCCATCCGGCCAATGCATAATCAGAGGCGTAATGATCCCGCCTTCATGCTGCTGCTTTTTTGCCATCCGATAGGGAGTATTGCTGACATTGTACCATTTGCCGTAAGCGGCATTACAGTGGCGAGAGCCGATTTCCGCCTTAGGGGTTCGGTTAAATCCCGCAGAGCAGCCGCCATTGTCAGACAGAAACATCACAACAGTGTTATCGAATAAATCTTCTTCTTTCAAGGTATTCATTAATTTCCCGATGTTTTGATCGATACAGTCCACTTGAGCCGCATAAACAGCCATTTTCAGAGCCTGTTGCTGTTTATTTTTAACAGCCTTCCAGTTACCGCAAACGGATTCAGACGGCGGCAGGTTTTGAGCGACAATCCCCAGTTTCTTTTGTTTTTCAAACCGGGCCTTACGAATCGCATTATAGCCGAGGGTATATGTGTTTCGGTATTTCTCAATATCCTGACGCTTTGCCTGCAATGGAAAATGTGGGGCAATGTAGGCCAGATAGATGAAGAACGGCTTCGTTTGACTCGGACGATTTCTGATATAGTCAATCGTCGCATCGGTAAATCCATCCGTTGAATACCAAGACGCATCGGGTTTGACCTCCCGGCCGTTATGGAAAACCGGACGGTCATAAAAAGCGGATGGATAGAAGTAAAGCCCGCCGCCAGCAGGCGTTCCGTAGAACTGGTCAAAGCCGCGTTTATCCGGCCAATGCTGCCGCTGACTGCCGACATGCCATTTTCCGGCCATAAACGTTTGATAGCCCTGCATTTTAAGCAATTCCGCAATCGTAGCGCTTTTATCATTGAGAGCCTGCTGGTACTCGGGGAATTCGCTTTTGGTATAGTCCATGTGCCCCATGCCGGCGTCCCATTGGTACTGGCCAGTCAACAGAGACGCACGGGTTGGACAACACCGCGAGGTATTGTAACAATGGGTGAACAATACCCCCTGTCTTGCCATCGTATCAAGATTGGGCGTTTGGATTTCAGAGCCGGTGCAACCCAGGTCCGAATATCCCATGTCATCAACCAGAATCACAATGATATTGGGTCGGCTCTCTTTTACCGTTCCTGCTGCAGCCCATGAGAATTGACTGCAAACCATGAGAATGGCTGATAACAAAACAATCTTAAAAAACCACGCTCGATTCAAAATTCTACTCCACTCAGCCAATCGGCGGCTATATTCTGCAAGTCATCAATTCCATAAGAACTTTGCCAACCGCCGCTTAAATCAGCAATGTCCTTCATGTCTAACTTATTATCATAATTCAGATCGCCGGCGTATCCCTCAGTTCCATAAACTTCAATTTCGAACAGTCTAAAGTAATTATCTGTTGCAGCTGTTCCATAGAGTCTGACTTTACTCGTTGTTACAGGAACAAAGGTTCTACTGTATGCGGGATCAGAGTTTCCATCCACAACGAAAATATCTATCCAATTATTCCCATCCCATCGCTGGAACTGGAAATCGGTAATCGGACGGCTATAGCCTTGGTAGCCAGTCCAATACTTTAACTCATTGATTAAGTAGTGCCCTTGAAGGTCAACTTCGATCCAGTGCGGCCAAGCGGTATTTGCTGACACCCATCGACTGGAATCTGACGAATTGTCGCCGTCAACGGCATTCGAGCCGGCGCTGGATCCATTGACCGAATCAACAGCGACCAATTTATTCAAAGCAACATTAGCCGTTGTGACATTTGAAGAAGTTACTGTAACTTCTGATGAGTCACCGGATTCATTGAAACTGGTGTCGGTGGCGCTCACGGTATAATAATAGGTTGTTCCTTCAATCACGTTCTTATCTGTGAAATTACTGGTCGCCACAAAATCGGCGAGCAGAGCATATCCACTACCAGGAGTCGTGGAACGATAAACGGAGTAATACATAAGATCACTTTCTGCACTGTCGCTCCAATTGAGATGGATACCACCGATGAGTGATACACCCCTCAATCGCGCAGGTGCTGTAGGTGCTGTCGTGTCAGCAGGTGGCGTCGGAACACCGTACACCTTGATCTCGTACATTCTTACATAATTATCGGGGCCATTGGTAGCGTACAAGCGTACTTTTGAAGTTGTTACAGTCGGAAATCCTTTGGTGTATCTTGCTTTTGTATTGCCAACTTCGCTTAAGATATCAACCCAGTCACTGCCATCCCATCGCTGGAACTTGAAATCGGACAGGGCATTATTATACCCATCGTATCCGGTCCAGAAACGCATATGGCTGATGTCATAGTCGCCCTGTAAATCCACCTCGATCCAATGCGGCCAAGGCGTATTTGCCGAGACCCAGCGGCTGCTATTACCGCCAAAATCGCCGTCAACCGCATTGGAACCTACATAGCTGCCGTTCACGGAGTCCACAGTAACCGGTTTAAACAGGGCGGTGTTATGGTAATTCATTGGCGAAATGACAATGTTGTCAATCTGCGAACCGTCTTCGCCTCGAAGGATGCTGATGGTGTGGTGACCGGCGGCAAGATCAAAATACGTGCGGAGTGCCACCTCTGCAAAACCAGTCGTTGGCTTGACCTTGGTACTCAGCCAGCTACCGTCATCCATTTTGAAGTAAAATAAGTTCGCTGCGTTATCAGGGAAGTTCACCCGAGCACGCAGTTGCACATCACATTGTTCTGACAGATTAAAGTTAAACTGAAGTAGTCCGGTGTCGCTGTCAGAAGGCGATGGATTAGACTGTGTACCGTTCCCAATCCACTCAACATATTCTCCGCCTGAAGAAGCGGCATCAACGACCACTGAAAATGGACTAAAATTTTCCTGAGTCGCTGCCCATTCCGCTTCATACACAAAACTCTGAGGCGTCGTGATCAGTACATTATATTCATCTTTGGTTTTGTTTTTCATGCCCATGTCATAACGCATCGCACCAACCAAGAGTACGTGCTTTTTGGGATTTTCCCAGTTGTAATTGAAACCGTAAGGCCAGAAATGGGAACCATCTGCACCAAGCCAGCTCGCTTCACCATCCAATCGGCGTAAGGTTTCCTTGCCATTGGCGCCCTGCCAACCCCCGCCGCTGACTTTAGGATCCCAATTCCAATAGACCCCTACGCCCATGACGTGCCCCATCTCGTGAATCGCGGTCTTGGTGCTGATCGATCCGCCAAATCCGATCGGACCATTCAAACTCGCCTGTGCAGTCGGTATACTAGCGCTGTAATATACCCATACATCTTTATCATAATCGGAATAAAGATTGTAGTAGTAACAACATCCATCCATCGCCGCCGTAATGGCATCGAGTTTCTCGGCGGGTATACTGCCGGACAGCGTATAAGTTAACTCTGCGATGGACACAGCAGGCATTCCGATGATAACCATCACAACACACAACCAGAAAGTCACATACATGAAACGCTTATTTATCATGAATACTTGATAACAGTCCAAAAATGTAGATCCATCGGAAAAGTGCATCATTTTTCAGTTCTCAGATGAACAATAATTCCTATTGTTCCTGCAATAAGAAATAGTAACAACGCAAAAATCCCGGTCACGACCGGAGATTGTTTATCTATAAAAGTCAACACGGTCATTAACACCCCACAGGCTCCAAGACTCCATGCCACGATAATAGCCGGAAGGCGACTGGCCTTAATTTTACCGGATGCTTCTAAAACTTCTTCTTGTGCCTTTAACTGCTGTATTCGTGCATATCCAGGTGAAGAATTTCGTGATAAGAGTTGAATCACTGTAAGAACAAGAACCGGTAGTACAACACCTGTAAAAGTCTTTGTTTCTGTTGAATGGCTCTGTACCCAAAAGGCCAGTGATTTAAAAGCCGCTACACCGGTAAGAAAACCGTCTTTACTAAGTCCAAAGCGAACGATCACTCCAGCCGTGAATCCAATAATAGCGGTAATCCATACCGCCGGGCTGTTGACCCTGCGGCTGAATAAACCCCACAGCGTCGGCGCCAACAAGGCAACCACCATCAACTCAGTTAAGGAAACGATCACTTTTTCAGCACCGCCCATGTGCTGAATTCCCATCGCGATCACTATCAGCAAACCACCCAGCAGCACCGTGAATATTCGTCCCGCCCAGACCATATGACGGTCACTAAGTTTTCGGCCGACCAGCGGTTTATAGATATCATTGGTCAATACGCCCGAAAAGACGTTGAGCTGCGAGCTTACCATGCTGGCCGTCGCGGAAAACATTGCCGCCAGCATCAGTCCGACCATTCCCGCCGGCAGGACAGATTTACACGACAAAATATAAGCGTTTTCTGCCAGAATTAGAATCTCTTCAGCGGTTGCCCCGTCAGGAATTGGCGTCTGAACCCGCCACAACATCGGCGGCAGTAGCCACAGCAACGGACTGGTCAGATAGAGAACGCCGAACAGATAGGTACTTTTGCGAGCATCTTTGGCAGAAGGCACACAGATAAACCGCTGGACAAAAGCCCACTCGGCCCCAATCATAAAAAAGTGAATCGCACACCATCCGGCTAAAAAGAACCATGTGTATTCACCGCCAATAGGAGCGAAAAAACGTTCCGGTGCCTGATGGACAAAGGACTGAACACCACCGACTTTCATTAGTGCCAGGGGCACCACAAACAGAACCGCCAGGTTTAAGACGATAAACTGTAAAACATCCGTCATCAGAACCGCCCACAAGCCGCCGAACATCGTGTAAAAAACAACAATACCCCCGAAGACAGCGATCGTCGTGTACAAAACGGTCAATTCGGCATCTCCATTTGTCAACAGGCCGACAAAAATTACTCCCAGTGCATATAGCGAACCGGCGGTTCCAATCATCCGGAAAATGGTCATGAACCATGTATAGAAATGCAGAGCACCGGTACCATATCTCAACTGGATAAATTCAGCGGGGGTCTTGACACCAAGGCGTTTCCACCTTCCGGCCACAAAAAAACCTACCAGCAATGCGGCAACACCGTACATCAGGTTGATCATCACAGCTACCAAGCCATACTTATAGGCAATGCCACCCCAAACCACAAAGGTGTTAGCCGAAAACATGGTCATAAAAGCACTCAGCCCGCTGGTCCACCACGGCGATTGGCCTCCGGCGGCAAACATATCCTCTGAACTTTTATTCTTTCGGGTAAACAACATCCCGACAAAAAAAATGCCTAACAGGTAGAATACCAGAACAACATAATCGGCGGTGTTCAATGCAATCTCCTTATGCTATAAGTCAATCTACCATCGTATCGACTGTCAGCTTGTCTAAATGACAAGCTGCGGCAAGGCTGACATTGAACGCCGCATTAAAAGCAGTCCAGCCTTCAACATGCCGAAAGACCAGTTCGGGATTGAATGGATAATGCTCAGTCGTACAGGAAGAATTTAATGTTCCTCGGACTAATTCCAGACGTGCACAGCGATTCTTGGGAAACATCTTCGGCCAACCGCGTTCGACGCCGACATAATCCTGTACGCCCAGATAACCGCTGTGAGCACCAAGTGGGTTCCGTCCGAATAAGTTATCGAAGTGCCCCGCCCCAATTTCCATCAGCCGCTGCTTTTTAACGGCATCATCGGTCACCATAGCGACGGCAAAGCACACGCCCGGAAAACCGGCCACATTGCCGGGGTCATTCCAACCGGCACCACCGTGCGAACCGGGTGTGAACCGCGGAAGTGACCAATCCTTATCATTGTAGCGGCGTAAATCCCACATGTTGTCCGAACGGGCAATCATGATATCGACCCACTGATCAATTTTTTCCTGTAATCCGGCCGGCGCTTCATCCGGATACAGTTTCAAAAAGAAAATCAGCCCCGTCATCAGCTTATGCTCGCTCATCCGCTGCCCTTTTGTCGTGGTCGGATCGTTCCAGTCAAGCTCGTCAATAATCCATTGTGTTTGCTTTTGCGCCGCCTGCATATAAAGCCGGGTATCGCCGCGACCGTCACGCTTTGCGACCTGATACATCATCAGGTTTGGCATAATCGAATGACCGGGACAATGACGTCCCTTGAATGTACCGATTTTTTTGTTCACATCAAACAGCCCAACTTTACCCCAATGATCAAAGGTGAAATTATATGCCTGTCGATAAAATTTCTCCGTGAAATACTGTCGATACATTGGGTATCCGTACAGAAAATAAGCAAACTGCTCAATCGTCTGCGGATGAATGCGATCTCCGAGGGAATCGCCGGATGGATCATGTGTCTTCGGATCCATCAGATACCATCCAACACCCCAATGAATGACACTGATGATATCCGGCACTTTCTCGCCGACCGGACCGTCCAGTTCCGTGTAATACCGCCGAGCCGTCTCAAGTGATTTGGCATCCTTGGTGGTTTTGACCAGTTTGAAGGATGGATCCAGAACTTTTTTCTTATCCTGCGCGTAACTCATCTCAATTGGAAGACGGTCAAATACTGACTGGGCGGACAGATACATCAACACCAGCGACGGCATTTCATAACTGTAATACGTCCCGTCACGCCAGGGAGAACCGCCGTAACCGGATGGATGGGTACCGGCCACACTGCGGGCGTCCTGCATAAATCGCAGTGCCGGCTCCAGCGACACCTGCTGCATCCAATGCGGCTCAATCTGAAATGGGTCAGAAGTCCCCGCTTTCAGATCACCGCCGGCCACTGTGATGATATATTCAATACCACGTTTAGATGGCTTGAAATCTGAAAAATCTCCGACCCCCTTTTTCACAACACCATTATACAGAACCGTATCCGAATCTTTTTCAGTAATCGTAAATGTCCCCTGCTGTTCAATCAGCGGCGCCGTAAAGCGTTTGGGCCAATTTAAATTGTACCCGCTTTGATTGACAAAAACGGGTTGCTTCGTAAAAACAATCTTTTCCTTTTCAAAGATCGGCGGATATTTCTGACCCCATTCAAAAACACGAATCTCGGCAATCCGCACCGGCCCGGCATCCGTGGAGACAAAACGAACTTTGCTTGCCTTAACAGGTTCGACCAGATAAATTTCGACATCACAGGATTTGTTCTTCGTTTTCGTCGCTCTTCGGTCATCGACCCAGCGACCGTTTTGGTAGAACTGGAACTTGAAATTACGAACCGCACTGGTCCATTGACCGTGGTCCTGCCATCCGGTAATCATCTGAACACAGCCGACATCAACGGTTTTTCCCAAGTCAATCTCCAACAGATGCGGGCCATTTGATTTTTTACTCAGCCAGCGGGAGGTATTGTTGAATTTTCCGTCAACGACTTTATCAGCCGTATACTGGTCCATCTGAGAACTGGCTTTGACTTTCGCAGAACGCGCAAGATTTTTTGCGGTTTCCGCATAACTGGTCGCCCCGGCTGCAAGTATTGTCAGTATGATCGTTACAGTTAAATCCCTTCGCATTTCGTAACTCCTACATGAAAGAATACAGTGATTATATCATTTATTTCAGGTGTGTGCAACCTGTCACTCATAACAGCGAATCTCAAACAGTGACGCAGGAATGTTTTTATCCGGCGCCGACAGCTCCAATCGCAATTCATCTGTAACGACAGGCGTATCCAGCACAATTGTGTTGCGTGTTTGATGATTGTCATCACACTGATAGACGATATTGTCTAGTGCATCAATAATCCGGTATTTACGGACACAATAGGGTATCACATTGCAAGGATGGCCCATCAGCACAGATTCCATCGGATGATCCCAGTCGGTGTCAAAGCTCAATTCAATTCGTCGGATGGTTTTAACATGACTCCACTTTAAGTGCAAGGAAGGATTTGCATCACCCGGATCAGCTATCCAGGCATTCGGGCCGCTGGTTGGACGGCAAATACCGTTAGTTAAGTTGTCAACATCAAATTGACAGATTGGCGGTTCAACAGACATCGCCAGATTGTGTCCTTTCGGCCAACGCTGCGGAATCCAGAATTCCATCGTATCAACACCAATATCACGATCAGGCTTTTGCAAATAGCCATTGTTCACGCGGTAATTGCCCTGACGCAAGACTGACAACAAACCGGTCACACGCATCTTACTGCAGCGAATAGAGATGTCAGGACTTTCCATCAGGCAGACAAATACATAGCCGGATCGATCAACAACTGTTTCAAAGTCGATATCAACCGCCTGAAAAGGTCGTTCATTGATAACTTCATCTGCTTTTGTCAATTGAATATCCAACCGACCGTTTGTACCGGTCATGATCTCATAACCCATTGCCGCAGCCTGAGTCGCTTTCACTTTCTTCCGAGCAGAAACATCCGGCGATATATCAACCGTTTTTTTCGCAAGCACAACATCCGGCGTAAAGTTGCCTTCACGACCGGCAGTCCGTAATTCGCAGGTCAGAGTTGTTGATGTTCGGGCCTGTACCTCAAATGAAAACCGCGGCACCTTACCCGACTTGACGGGCAGCAGCATCGCCCAGGCATTTTCAAGTGAAGTAACCGGCCCGTCCGCCGGCAGTCGGCCCAGTTCAAAAGAACTGGACACAGAAATCGAAGCCTGCTTGACAATATCCTTCGGATCATCAAGAGAATAGCCCGGTATGTATTGCCCGGACTTTAATAGCTGCTGCTGCAATTGCCCTATCCGGGATTTATCGCTTAAATCTCGCGGCATCACACGCTTCTTTGAGCAGATCGCCGCGGCCATCCCCACCGCCTGAGCACTGTGAGCACAAGTCGTCATAACCCGGCTTGAACCGCAGGCAACATGAGAAGCACTGATAATCCGACCGGCCAAAAATAAATTGCGAACATTTCGACTGTACAGGCACCGATAGGGAATCTGATAAATGCCTTTGGAATGCCACTGATCACATCCGGGCTTATTGCTGTAAATGCCGTCAGCCGGATGCAGATCAATCGCCCAGCCGCCATAAGAAACCGCATCATAGTGCTGACGTTGTTCGACAATATCCTGCTGAATCAGCATAGTATCGCCTTCAAAGCGACGGCTCTCGCGTTTACCGGGAATCATTCCAACCCATTCCAGCGTCATTGTTTCTGTACCGGGAAAATTGCCTGAGTTTTTAATATAACTCCAAACCCCATACACAATTTTCCAAAGTTCCCATTTAATTTTTTCACTGTCATGAATTGTATCCAGCCGCCCACCATATTCAATCCACCATAACTGGCAGCCGTATTCATCTTTTTTGAAATTGCGGTATCGGGGAATCTTTGTAATGTCCTTCAACGCAAATTCCGGCGGAATGAATTTAACGGGCTTTCCACTGTCTTTTGAGTAGAAGAAGATCGAATGGCCCATCAGTGCTCCATATTCCACTGAGGGTGCAAATTTTTCACCAAATTCTTCAGTGGTTTCAGCGCCCATGCGGTATGCAGCACCAGCCAGATAACCAACGATGCCATCACCGGATGCATCGCAAAACAGCGGCGCCGAAATCTCATAGAGCGTTGAAGTCTGACTGCAAAAAGCGCGAACCATACGAATGCTCTCGGCGTCATGCTTTTCAAGACTGAAAACAGCCGTATTCAACAGCAGCGTAATATTGGATTCCTGTGTTACTTTATCCAGCAAGACCGAATCAAATATCACCGGATTGCCTTCCGGGTTGCGGTACATGTTTTCAACGAGCAGTTCGTCAATGATCCCGCCTTCCCGTGACCAGCGATTATTGTTACCCAGATGCGACGTGGCTCCTAAGGCCCACAGCCGCACTTCGCTGGAAGCATTGCCGCCCAAGACAGGACGATCTTGTACCAGTACCACATTCAGCCCTTCGCGCGCCGCCGTAATCGCACAGCACACACCGGCCAAGCCGCCGCCGACAACTGCCAGGTCACAGTGCAGTTCCTGCGTCTTCAAATCATTTTTCTCAGATGGTAAACCCTGCTTCAACATACCAATATCTTAATCCCAAATACACTCTATAACTTATTAAAGGGGCAGACCAACTGGTATAAGCCAGCCTGCCCCTCTTGTTACTTAACTTTACAAAACGAAAGACTTTTTCAGGTAGTATTACGGATTCGCATATGGATTCGTGCAACCGATTCCACCCTGCGGATCAATACAATCCAGCCATTCCGCTGCAAACACAACAAAGTCTTCAAGATTGACTCTGCAGTCGGGTGTTGGATTACCCTCACCATCTGGAGTACCGCCGGCTACATCAAAGTAATTCCCATATCCATCGGCAAGCGCCTGCTCACAGGTTGGCTCAACAACGCTGATCACGACAATGTCAGTTTCAGTTTCCACACTATTTGCCAGAGTTATCTCAAAGCGGTAATCCCCAGGCAAGCCTGCCGGGAATGAAATCATCGGCGACAGGGTATCAGCACCAGCAACGAAAGTCACTTGGTTCGGATCACCTTCCGGACCGTCAATCTGAGCCCATGTTATTGCTGCAGCTTCAGTCGTAAAGTCAGGCAGTTTGCCATCGTCAATCACATAAGCAGATTCATCAACAAAAGTGAAATCTCCAACATTGACATATTCCTGATTATTACCGGCCCACAGATGCAGTTTGACATTACCTTGAGCTACAAGGTTATCAATCTCGCTTTGAGGGAGCGGATAATTGTAAAGTCGCAGATCATCCATCAGCCCTTCAAATGCGCGATCTCCGCTTGGGTTAACGTCAGGATCGTCCAGGATATGGACAAGTTCGCTCAGATCGGAAGCGGCATACGTTGCGGCTGCCTCACCGTAGAGACGACCATCGATATAAAGCTGATCTAAACCGGCAATAGGATCATGAATCGCCACAACATGATGCCAATTATCAGCAATCAGCGCACGAGATGCTTCCAGATAGGGTCCAGCATCCATACTGATGGTTTTATTGTTGATCTGCAGCCTATCATCGCCAAAGTGGATGACCCTTGAGTAGTAGCCGGCACCGCTCTCAGGTACTTGCAGCCATGCTGCAACCGTCCATCCACCTTGAAGCTCGAGGAAATTCGGATCGCCAACATAAGGTGCATTCACAGTACCGGTAACCAGTTTCCCGGTATCCGGTCGTGTATCAAGGGCCACCGATGTCCCTGAGTTCAAAACACCAGCTGCAGTGTTCGGATCACTGATTGAAGGTGCCGCGTGATATCCGTTTCCTGAAATATCGAGAATGTTTGGATCCGTATCGATACCTTCAAAATTCCAATGTGCCAGCGGTTGTTGGTTATCAGCGGGGTCATCAACATATACCGAAATCGTATCGCTGTCAGATGCGGCACTGGGTGTAGCAGTTGCAGTAACCTGCAAAACATAGTCGCCACCTGCGCTAAAGGTAACGTTTGGATCCTCAACATTGGCATTGGGAATGAATGTGACAGCACCCGGGCCGCTGACTTTCGACCAGGTAATCGTATCGACCGTCTCGATCCCTGACGTGACAATTGTCGCATCCACTGGACCGTATTCGGAACCAACTTGGCCAATGGGACCAGCAGCCTCAGCCGTTACGGTAATGGGATCGGCAACTTGCAACGTAATATTGTCAATTCGTGAGATAACATTGTTCGTACTATTGTTGTCATACATATAGAGACGGATTTCCGTGGTGGTGCTGGCCGGTAGTGTGATCCCCAGATTCATACTACGAACACCATCGTCTGCTGGGCCACCTGTATAAGAGGCAACGGTTGATGCAAAGCCATCCAGACTTGTTTGAATGAAAAAAGTCACGTTCCCGTTTTCGCGGAACTGTGCCCATTCCATGATGCCAACAGTTATCGGGGAAGCTCCCGGATCAATCGTAAACATTAGATATTCTTGTGCAGTGACAGCTCCTGCTTCAGTTGTTGCTTCGACAGAATTACCGCGATAAAACCAGTACTGGCCAACTACATGGTCCTTCACGGAAGCAGTGATACCCATTCTGTCGGTATCAAAACCAACTGATCCATCATCGCTCTGGTAAGGCGCCGTCAGACTGCCGGCCGTCACACCGGCTTTGACAGTCCCTGCTGCCGTGCCGACAGCGCGAAACATGGCATCATCGCTGGCATGACCTCCAGATGCAAAATCTGCAGTATCCTCAAAATCATATTGTACAATAATCTCTCCCGCCTGTGAGACCATACTCAATGCCAAAAACATCACCATAAATAAAACTAATTTTCTCATAATCATTCTCCTAAAATTATTTGTTTCAGCTGTTATTGTCGACATACAAAACCTATTGCTAAGGTGACTTAGCCGCTTTCATAATCATAAGTTTCGACGATTCCTGCCCGAGCAAAGCCTGCAATTGCCGCTATGCACATTCCAATTAGCACTTTTTTGATCATCCCATACCTCCACAAATACATAAATTTTCTTTTCCCATACACCTCACAATAGGCGTTCTCAAAAATTGTGTCTGACAATCTAACTTTAGCCTCACCCTTGAGGCAATCGTCAACGATAATAACCCAACACTATCGGCTTGACTCCTGTGCCCAGGGATAGTCATCCCAAGTAATCTCGTCAACACGGCCGATGTTCCAGTTGCGATGCCACTTCAGTCCAAAAGCATCCACCATTGTCACCTTTTCTGCGTGACCGTCCAGAAATACGACTTGTGTATAACGACTATTGTGACGCTTCAGCAACATTCGATTGATCGCCTGAGAATGTGTCCAGTCTGAAGTTGAATTCGGAATGCCCGTTTCGCTGCCGGCCATTCGAGGGTTATCTGACATTTGAGGGCCAAAGCCGGTCCAGATGGAATCAGCAAACAGGGGGATGTTCTCACCGGAGCTGCCGGTAGATACATCAGACCCCCAAAAATTTCTTTTGTTTAAACCACCCAGGTTCACCGTTTGATTCGACACCCAGTAGTTCATGCCGTAACTGCCGTCATGGATCTCCTCGCCAGGGGTTTCGTCGAGCACCGGAACGGCCCGCCAGCAGGTATCCAGTGTTCCCATATAACTCCCACTCGACATCCCGGCGGAACTGACACTGACTCCCGGAACTCTTTCAGCCTTCGCAGCAGCCGGACAAGTAAATACGCCGTCATCCTGATAATACGGTTTGAGCCGATAGATCCATTCATGCCAGCGGCTTGGCGCCCCATCTTCCCGAATAACCGCAAACTTATCATCGTTTTCCTGGAGGTATGTCTTCCAGCAGAGGTGCCACTGACGCAAATTCGATTGACAAACCACCGCCCGGGCCTGATCCTTCACTTTTCTCAAGCCGGGCATCACAATCGCGAGTAATAATGCAATAATCGCAATCACCACCAGTAATTCAATCAGTGTAAACGCATGTGTCCGTTTTTCCCTGTTTGACATGGCCAACCTTTCCCTTTACTGTCATTATTCCCATAATCCCTTGGTACAGCACTCGCCTAAGTTGCCTCACTATCTTCAATATCGCAAAAAACAGTTAACACTTCAACGCCATATCACGTAACTTTTTCGCCATTTTGCGAAACATTTTCCTTTTTTATCTTGCCGTAAACTGAAAAAAACGCTAAAAATAGAATATGCAGAACGTCAAAAAGATTATTCTGTTACTGGAACTTTCACGAGCGATGGATCGTGACGTTGCCCGTGGAATTGCCCGCTATGCCCGCTTGCAGAGTTCCTCACGCTGGTCGTTTTATAACGAGGATTCCGAAGGCCACCATACACCCCTGCCCCGGCTCAAAAACTGGGGCGCCCACGGGATTATCGCTCATAACCCCACTCCCAAACGTACCGAGGCAATTATCAACTCCGGGCTGCCGGCAGTTATCCGCGGGATCAAACTTCTGAACTGTCCCCATATCAGCTCAGACTCGGTCGCGATGTCAAAAATGGCCGTCGAGCATTTTCTTGAAAGAGGCTTTCATACGTTTGCCTACTGCGGCTTCGATTCTTCCGATTGGTCACAAATACGGAAAGAACATTTTAAGCAGCAATTATCTCAGCTTAGCTATCCGCTTCATTGCTATAAACAACCCAAAGCGCGTAACTGGTACTCGGTCGAAAAGGAACAACCTATTATGGCCGAATGGCTACGATCTTTACCCAAGCCCATTGCCCTCTTCGCCTGCAATGACGACCGAGCTCGACACATCATCGAAGCCTGTAAGATTCCCGGAATTCATGTTCCGGAGGAGATTGCTATCCTGGGCGTCGATAACGATGAACAGGTCTGTGAACTTTCTGATCCACCCATTTCCAGTATCGCATTGAATTCCGAGCGGACTGGTTTTATTGCCGCAAAACTACTGGATCAAATGATGAACACGAGGAATCCTTGTGATGAAGAAATCATGGTCAGTCCCACTCATATCGTCACACGGCAATCCACGAATATCCTGTCTATTGAGGACCAGGATGTTGCCACGGCGATTAATTTTATCCGCAATCATGCGCGAACAATGATTCAAGTCGATGATGTGGCTGAGGCAACCCATTTGTCACGGAGAACACTGGAAAAGAAATTTCGAATGTATTTAAAACGTTCGATTTTAGAGGAAATCAATCAAACTCATGCACGGCAAATTGCGCAAATGCTTGTTGAAACCAACCTGTCCATTACGGAAATAGCCCTCAGTTCGGGGTACTCCAGCGTCAATCATCTGGCACGAAGCTTTCGAAAGATCATGGGGACAACCCCTATCAAATACCGACAGCAATACAGCAATAAGTAATCCACAGCCATTACTGATAGATTACGATAGAGTACAGAGTATCAATTATTCAACCAGTAATGAATTAAGTAATCCAAATCCATCCAGTCAACATCCCCGTCAAAATTAAACTCCGATCCAGTCCAGTCCCAGTCAATATCTCCGGCCAACCCCGTGCCGCTCTGGAGCCAATGATCGGCTAACTCAGCAAAATCACCAAGATTGACACGCCCATCCATATTGATGTCGGCAGGGAGATGATAGAACTCGATCTCACGGATACGAATGTATTCTCCGCCCAAGTGCCGGGCGTTGATTATTACACGAATCGGGTGCTCGCTGTCCGTGCGGACCGGTGAAAACGTACCGCCCCAGTCACCGCTGACATTGCCGGTCACCGTATGAAAAGTTTGCCAACTGCTGCCGTCCCATCGCTGCAGTTCGAAATCGCTGATCTGGTAAGTATTCTCATTCTTGACGCTCTCATAGCTGGCATCATATCCGCTGGCGATCCGGCAGGCACTAATCCAAGTCGGAGTCGACCAAGTAAAATCAATCTCGCACGGCAGTTCATCCCCTCCAGCAACATCATTCTTCCACAGCAATGAATCATTTGCATGAAAATCAATCTCTCCATCGTTAATATAGCTCTTCTTGTCCTCATTGCTCGAAACAGAAATTGAAGCCGCCAGGGCCAGATTATGCCCCATCTTACGGACTTCTTTTCGATGCATTTTTTTGAGAATCGCTAAAAATTCATCCAAATGGTCAGTATAAATATCACGCGGCAAAACACCGTATTTCTGACACAGCGATGCGGCCACACCTATGACTTCCCCCGACATCGACGTCGGAAACTGGACACGAATTGCTCCCAGTGCCCACTGATCCACACTGACATCACGGCCAGCCATATAGAGATTCTCAATATTACGGGAATATAGAATACGATACGGTGCCCAGTACGGTCCCGTATAACCGGCATAGGTGTCATCGGTAATAAACCAATCTCCGTCAAATCCCGCCGGATGATCCGGTGCAGGCACGTGAACATCCATACTGCGTTTAAGCGGCACACAGCCGTCTGGGAACACAAACCCGGATGTCATGTCGGTCTTTGTTAAATAGACATCTCCCAGTAATCTGCGAGACTCACGCTTGCCGGCAATATAATTGGTCCACCAGATACGACGGTTCGCATAAGCAGCAGCGGTGACAGGATCATTTTTCAAGCCGTCCCATACACCATACATCACACGGTAGCTCCAGTCCTGAATATACTCGTTTTTTTCAAATGGATCATGGTCCAGACCGCTTTCCCATGCCCATCCCCCAAGATCCGGATAATTATTGGGCCTGTCCCATCTCGGAACATCACGACCGTCAATCTGAATCGCCCATGGACAATCTGGAAAACTTATCAGCCCGTTCGTATCTTCCCAATAGAAATAACGTGTGCGTCCCATATGCCCCGGCAGCGTCATATCCCAGTCCGCCCCGGCCAAATATCCAATACACCCGTCACCGGTACAATCGGCGAACAGGTCAGCCGTAAACCGGGTCCGCTCAGCAGTCTGAATATTCTCGGCAATGACCGCAACAATAGTATTGCCGGTCATCTCCACTTCATTAGCCCGGTTCATGATGTACAGATCAACCAGCGGTTCGGCCTGAAGAATTGAAATCCGTCTTGAATCCTTGGCCAATTCATCCGGGAGTCGGTTGCCATTAGAGTCGGGGCGAATTTCTCTGGAGATACTTCCAACGCTCGGTAGATAGGAGAAGTTGGTCTGCCCCAGAGGATCGACACGAACCTCCGAAGAACTGTTGCCCCCCAGAACGGGCCGGTCCTGTATCAGTGCGACAGACAGCCCCTGCCGAGATGCCGACAAGGCGGTACTCATACCCGCCATCCCGCCGCCGACAACCACCAGATTATAATGTCCTGCCTCAGTTGGTATTTCGGTCGTAGACAGCAGCGTCCTTCGCCATTGTTTCGACTGTGGATGCGTATGCTCCGGCGGCACCAGAGACAAATCCCGGGAAAACAAAATCGCGTCGCAACGCCCTTCCCAGCCGGTCAAATCATGCAGCACAATATGCACACTGGGATCGGTAATCGTCACGGTACCGCCTTCATGCCATTGCCATTCTGCGCCGGAGGTGCCAAATGCAGTCCCCCACGCGGTGCCGGTTTCCAACGCGGTTCCGTTGACCCGCACTTCGAACCGACCGGGCGGATCGCCCAAAGCTTTCTTATTGGGCCAGGCATCCCATTCAGTCCCGCGCCAGGTTGCGGTCCAATCACGGGTTCGTACCCAAACCTTATATGTTCCAGCAGCCGGAAATGTCACTGTTGTCTCCGCATCCGCCACCGGTTGATTCACTCCGTGAGCCAGCAGATACGGCGATCCCATCTGGTCCATAAACTGCTGATCAAGCACCCACCCGCCGTATTTCAGGCCGGCTTCGTAAGGGCCGAGATCTTCATCCTCATCCGCATATACCAGGGTATGATCAAAACTTTCAGCCTCGACCAATACCGTTTGACTTGTATCAGGCATTGACAATTCGGTGCAGGTAGTAAAAGTCGAAACCGGACCAGCAACAGCGGTATTCGGAGCCGATGATTCGTATATGTCTACCCGCCAGTAGTAAGTATGATTTTCCAGCAGTGATGCAGCATCAGTCCGCTGAACATATTGTTTATCCACAATCATATCGCCGGCATCAATCGTCGCATCCGCACTTAAATAAACATCAAAAGCAATCGCAGCGACCTCAAGCGGTACTTTCCAGATTAGAGAAGGTGAAAGTGACACATTATTTGCGTCATTTTTCGGCAAAACCGGCTGCACCCTCGCTGGAGCCGTCGTAAAAGACCATCGCCAGCCCGTTGTTTTACTCGAAGACGTCTCGTATGAATCCACTCGCCAGTAATAAGTCGTTTCGAAATCCAGAGTGCCGGCATCATAGGCTGTCTGCAATTGACCGTTAATGACTTTGGGATTATTTTCAACGATCGGATCCTTCCCGAAATAAACGTCATATCCAACCGGTTCAAATGATGTCGGGCGGTGCCATCTGAGAGTCACGGGACCGGTAATATCACTTTGACTGTCAGCCGGGGCAATGTTTGCGGCACGACTGTCATCCAGCACTCCGGTCACATCCGCATAAGCGTCTTCATCGTCACTCAACACAAGCATGTCCAGCAAACCGCCTTCTGCGTCATTCGCATAAGATATAACCGCAACGCGAGTGATCGAAGAAAGATAATTATACCCAGTAATTGAACTGTCAGGCGTACCAGGATTTTGTACATCCGGGTTTACCCACACAGAAGTATAGTCTTGCCCGGCAGGACCGGTATCAATTTCAATTTTCCCCAGAATCAGGGCTGTCTGCTCATACTCGAGAACATCGTTAATATAAACATCCTGCGAACCACTTCCTAAACTGATTCTTATATCATTACCAGTCGCAACAATAAATGGAGCTTTGACAGAATATCCATTTTGATTCATACCAATCCCGGCCACTGAATTTGACGTCGGTTGCTGAATCAGAAAAGAAAACCAAACCGTTCCAGTCAACGCCTCCGCAAGCCCTCGTGTGGATTGCCGGCCGGGGTCATAAACACCCTGTATGCATTGTGACGGACTTGTTTGCGTCAAAGCATAGTGCGTTTCCGCCGGAGCCGTTAAATCCCCCGACTCCACCATAATCGTTTTGGTATCACCCCAATCATCAGATGTCTCAAAACCAATCCCCCCAAATTGTCCCAGAAGTGCCCCCGGATAATCAGTTTCCCCATTGTATATATAGTCAGGGTCCAAATCATTCCAGTCTGCACGCACCTGTAAAGCTGATGCAGAAGATATCATCAATAACACAGAACCAATGAATACCAGTATCGATTTACCACCTATCAAATAATCCTCGTTCACTGTTCCCCCGGCAGACTGTTATATAAAAAGTTCGCATTTCAATAAAAAAAGTATAGCATAATCACTCTCCCGACCTTCATTATCGAAAAAATAAGAACTAAAATCAAGACCACATTGCGAAACAAATTCTCCAAAATACGAAACATGCTGACAGATTACCGTTATGAAGCCATCGATTATTCTACGCAAAACGTATGCAAGATCAGTCATTAACTTGATATTTTTTCGTCAAAAGAAATATAAGCAAACTTACTGCTAATAGTAATCCTGCCGTTATTAACAGCACTGATCGCTGCTGTTCATTAAATGCGCCAATGAGCCCGATTGCGACACCGATAACCAAAATATAACCACACAATATTTTTTGAGGCATGGTGGATGCTTTTTGTGACTGAAGATGCTCGGTGCTGTCAGCAACAGACAACTGGACTCTGTCATAGCCGAGATCCTGGCCTTGAGAAGTCAATTCGAGAAAAATCAATGTCAACAGCGGAACGGCGATACCGATGATACAGGTTTCGACCATCCGGGCATTATCAACAACCCAGTCTGCTTCTCCCAAAACGCCCTTAAATACAATGATTGACAGCAGGCTCATCGCCAGGGTATACCAGACGGCACGCTTTCCGATTTTCTTCGAGAAAAGCCCCCAGATCGTCGGAAGTACCAACGGGGCCACGAGCATTCCGGTAATCTGAAGAATGACCTTTTCCACACCGCCAAGATAAGGAATCGCCAAGGCTACGCCCACAACAACGGAGCCAAGGATCAAGGTGAATATACGACCGACAAAGACCAGATGTTTTTCTGTTGAGTTTTTATGAAAGATGCGACCGTAAATTTCACGCGTAAACGCGCCCGCGAAAACATTGATCTCCGAGTCAGCCATACTGGCGGTCGCAGCAAACATCGACGCCATCAAAAAACCAATCATTCCCGGCGGCAGAACCAACTGGCAGGCCAGGATGTAAGCCTGTTTAGGGTCTGCGGTTGCGTCAATCACCTGATAGACCATTGGCGGCAGCATCCACAGAAACGGGCTAATTAGAAACAGCATCCCGAAGATAAAGGCTGCCTTCTGGGCATGTTTTTCATTGGGCACACACAGGAACCGCTGTACAAACGCCCATTCTCCACCAATCTTGAAGAAATGCACAATGATCCAACCGATCAGAAACAGCGGCGGAAACTCATTGCTGTACGGTATGAAAAAGCCTTCAGGGGCCTTCGAAGCGAAACTGCTGAATCCTCCAACCTCTCCCAATATTAATGGAACGACAATGAGAACAGAGATTGTTAACACAACAAACTGCAGCACATCAGCCATCAGGACAGCCCACATGCCGCCGGCGATGGTATAGATAACAACAACAGTCCCGCACAGTAAAACCGCCCAATGGACTGCGAGTGTGTCGCTGGTTGAACTTTTAAAAAAATTTCCTTCCGGCAAAAGAATCAACGCTGACAGGATCACGGAGATTGAATACAGGGCCACACCAACTCCAACCATGCGGACAAACATCCCAAACCAGGAGTATAACTGAACAGCCGCTTTGCCGTACCGCATTTCAATGTATTCAGCAGCAGTAGTAACGCCGGTCTGTTTCCATTTCTTTGCCAGGAAGAAACCAACCAATAAAGCAGCAATGCCCAGCATCACAAGGATGCTGATGCCAACAACCCCCTGACGAAAGGCAATTCCTCCCCAAACCACAAATGTTCCCGATGAAAACATTGTCATATAACCGGATATTCCGGCCATCCACCAAGGCGACTGGCCGCCGGCGGCGAACATGTCTTCTGAATTTTTGATACGCCGAGACAAGATCGCCCCCAACATCAAAAGCCCGCCAAGATAGGCGAGAAGGATTATCACGTCCAGATTATTCACTGATACTAACCTTTCATTTACGATTTCCTTTTGGATTCATTGTATCATCCTTTCCGGACAATCCTTAATCCAGGGAACGGTATTTTTTTCTGAATTGATTGGGAGTAAGGCCGACCGCTTTTTTGAAATACCGGGAAAAATGTTCCGGCGAAGTAAACTCCAGTGATGAGCCGATATTATTGATGGAGATATTGAGATTTAACAGCTTATCCTTGATCATATCGATCCTCAGCCGGGATAATTCTTCGGCAATTGTCTTCTTCAGACACGCCTGAAATTTATTCTCCAAAGCATTGCGGGACATGGACACATACTCGACCACATCCGAGACCGCAATTTTTTTCTGATAATTTTTCCGAATAAATACCAATGCCTCACGGACTGCTTCATCCTCCACAGCCAGCGAATCGGTCGATTCCCGCGTCACAACACGAACTGGAGCAATCATTAATTTCTGCCTGTCCGGTTTGCCTTCAATCAGCTCGCTTAACCGTTGTGAGGCTTTAAAACCGCATTGTCTAAAATCAAGTTCGATGCTGGACAATGACGGCGTTGAAAGTCGGCAAACAAGTTCATCATTATCCACCCCCAAAACCGCCACTTCATCCGGCACCTTCACCGCATTAAGCTTGCATGCCTCCAGCACAAACACAGCAATGTCATCATTGCAAACAAATAACGCGATGGGCTTGGGAAGTGAAGATATCCAATTGGCTAAATCCCTCCGAACCTGGTTAATATCATCTCGACTGGTCAATTGAAAATGATAATGGTCAAATGCTCCTCCAAACAGTGCCACTGCCTCTTCGAAAATCTCTTTTCGTGTTTGGGACCAAGGCAAATCAACACAACTGCAGTATGCAAACCGTGTATGGCCGAGATTTTTGAGATATCCTGCTGCCATCTTGGCAATCGCCACAGAATCGGCCGTCAGCACCGCCGTGTCATCCTGCTGCTCAACGGCGTGGTGCATCACTACTTTACGGGCATCCAGTTTTAAGAGCTTGTTGAGACGATAATAGCCAAACACGATCAAGCCGTCAGGCTCCTGAAGATAACACCATGCATTCAGGTTAAAAGTCTGGTCGTTAAGATACTTCGGCGGCGGAACAGAGACCTCCCAGTCCGCACCTGTTCCGATATAATCTTCAATGCCCCCAAGAAATTCCCTTCCCGGCCCTCTGGACGTATCAACAACAATCAGTATTTTTTTCATATGCCTGCTTGGATTAATATCTTTTCGTTGTTTAACTTCCGGCAACCGTAATTATACACAAACCCCCAATGAAAGCAAAACACTTTGTATGTCCTTGTAATTCACTTGTCGAGGTGAAGCACCCTGTCGGACAGCCAGTGCCGCGGCGACGCCGATACCCTGGCCCATATTGACACAAATGGGCATCACCCGATAGTTAGAATGGGCCAGGTGCGTGCCGGAGATGTTGCGACCGCACAGAAGCAGTCCTTCCACTTTCTTTGGCAGAAAACATCGATACGGCAGTGTGTACCGCGGAAAATCATTGAAATCGGTCTGATCGCCCGTCGGGTCCAGTCCCGGTCCGGTCAAGCAGTGTACATCAAATGTAAAGTGAAGTCGGGTGGCGATCCAGTCGTCAAAGGTCTTGCCTTCGTTGATGTCCTGATCGGTCACCTGATACTCACCTTCGAAATGACGAGTTTCACGAACCCCCAGCAGCGATGCGGTCGAAATCACATAGCATTTTTCATACCCCGGAACGTTATCACGCAGAAAGCGGACGATGCCGTCGATCTGGGAACGACATTGGAAATCGCCTTTAGTCAGTTCTTCAGCTTTTGTCCCGTCAATCTCGATGCTGTTGGTCATATTCACACTCACCACACCCGGAAGCGTCGTGGGATACAACAGGACATGACCGGCAGGATTGGGTAGCGATTGCCGCCCCAACATCTGCAAATTTCCGTTAGGGACATAGATCTCATCATCGAACTCCCCGGGAAAAACGGCTCGGGCCATATCGACGCCAGCGACTTTGAACATGACCGTAACCGGTTGCATTTTGCCGTCAGATTCGCGGCCTTTTTGATATGGCACACCCGCGCGGGCGGCAATATCGCCATCACCACTGGCATCAATCACAACTTTGGCCAGAATGGCTTCGCGACCGGACTTACTTTCGGTAATGACACCAGTAATTTGGTTGCCATTCATAATCGGTTCGCACGCAAAGGTATAAAGCTGAACGGTCACACCCGCTTCGTATAGCATTTCCAGCATCACATACTTTAGCTTTTCCGGGTTGATAATGCGCTGGCCGTGCAGGATTTTATCGCCGAAATAGTTCCAATCTTTTTCAGTATCCCTGGCTTTGGCCAGTAATTCTTCGTAAAAGACCCCCTCTGTCAGGCCAGTCCAGTGGCTCATCAGGCCCGCTGTGGCAATACCTCCAACCGTGCCCGACTGTTCGATCAACATCACATCGACTCCCTGGCGGGCGGCATTAACAGCGGACGAAAAGCCTGCCGGACCTGAGCCGACCACCAGAACATCGATTTCTTTTTTTACCGGAATCTCTTTTGCTGGTTCTGTTATCGTTTTCATTGTCATTCTCTACACTATTCACATGATTTGACATCGTTACTGCTGAATCCAGAATTCCCAAGCCAGATCAGGGACAGTAACTTCTACATGCCCGCCCTTGGCTAAACCTACGTCAGTGCCCATAAAATCCAAACCGGCATCATCCGGGGTGTACCGATACCCCCTGAACATCGTGTTTTTCAAACCGGTATCGATCTTAAACGTATAATCCTTGAAGCTGCGGTTGGACAGGACAAAAACTAATTTCCCATCCGGTCGCTTATAGCCCAATATCCGCATATCATCGTCGAAGTTTTGCTCTATGACATCCACTACGCGACTGTCCCACGGCATATATTTTAAAAATCCTACAACCGAGTGCCAATTGTATTTATTCCATGTCCAATGGCCCGGTTGGAGTGTTTCAGCACTTGAAACTTTTTTTATCTCAACCGTACCGGTCTTACCGCCGAGGGCCTTGGGAAGATCGGAAATTTGCAGGACCACTGTTTGGCCGGAAATATCCTCTACAAATGCTGCATGGGGAACACCATAAAACCCAGCCGGATCCTTGCCGTTATGCGCGGGAATAGTAACAAGACCCTTTTCAAAGGTTTTGACATAGACACTGTCCTCATACTGACTTTCCCAGGTTATTTTCAGGTCTGTTTTTTTCCACCCGTTGGGAATCATCGGGCTGCCGCGATCCTGAACGGCAAGATAAACCTTCGACTTTTTATCCACATGAAAGGTATAGGCCGGTGCCGGAGATTTTTTCGCTCCCCGGTCGACTGTTACATAGAAAAGCCCCATCAATTCTTTGGGCAAGTGAGTGATCTGATACTGATCACTGTTTCGAGAACACTTCACTGCTGAAGCCGGTTTGACCTTATGACTGCTGGCGTAATCCGGATCGACAGGCATCCAAAAGCCAAGTGAGTAGCCGCTGGCCTCGGCATTTTTGAATGGCTTCAACGCATGGATCCAGAACCAGGTGGGCGATTCGGCCAACTGAAACCAGTTCATAATATTCTGTACCGTATTGTGGCAGCGGTCTGGGCTGGCCGGGCCTTGCAGGTATTCATACTCATTCTGAAATAACGGCAGTTCCTGTTCAATATTTTGACGCGTTTTTCTGAAATTATTGATAACTTGTTTAGAATCATCGCCGATAGCATGAATGACCAGCGCATCTACATACTTTGCGTACTCAGGCTCTTTCATGACTGGCGCAATATATTTCGGCCAACCCCACATCGTGTCAGCCAAAATGGTGATCTTCGGATCGTGAGTACGGATGGATGGGGCAACCGCTTTGAATGTCCGACCGTAATCTTCAATCGAATATTTACAGCTCGAATACGGGCTGTCCACCCATGGTTCATTCGAAAGTCCCCACATGGAAATTTCAAACCCGGATTTTTCCAGCGTTATGATATCCTGTATACAGGCAGCAGCGTAGTCTTTTAAGAATTGATCTACATCGCCGTGATACACCGGGTCATTCGCAAAGTCTTTGCTGAAACAACGAAGGATGTTTTCAGTGCCGTCACGGCCGTAGTATTTGCGATTAGCTTTCCAGAACGGCGCCGGCGACCAGTACTCCAGACTCAGTCCCTCAATCCCGGCCACATCCATCATCTCTTTGAGTTCATGAAGTTGCTCGGGCCAGCGAGGCTGAAGGTATTTCCCCTGTTTATCGGTACCGCGCCAATACAATCCACCCGCCAGTCGACAATATCGAAATCCAGACAGCATTTCCTCATAAAAACGCTGCCGTTCGGAAGGAATCAAGTCATGTGGCACGCTTGTCTTCGATTCCGGCAGGCCATTGTTGCCTGAGGCAATCGAGTCACTTTGAATCTCAAAACCCAAACCCCAAACAAGCTGTTTTTCGTCCCTTGGACAAATCGTATAACGCCCTGCATCAGGAGCCGGTCTTTTGCGCTGTGGACGCACAACGGGGTATGCCGCCCATGATAATGAAGAAACGCTCAAAAGAAATAATACCAATTTAAATGTAAAACAATCTTTATTCATCATATTTCCTATCAAAGAAACTGCTCAAAACTGTTTTTTTTCGCAATATTTATACAGAATTATGTTATTTTAGCCAATTTTTCCCGATTAAGAAAAAATCTTCAAAATTCACTGAGCCATCGGCTGTCAGATCAACACCTCTGCAATAACCACAGTCTACATCCAGCCAGCGGCGTGCCATTTGTGCAAAGTCATTCAGACCGTCCTGACCGTCATGCAGCGGATTATACATAAACCATGCGGTTGCCGTACAAGCCGTATCGGTCTTAACACGCACCCAATGGGCATGATATCCGGCCGGGAATTCGTGTTGCAGGATCTGGCCGGACGCAACGGTAAACGTGTCGTATCGGGACCATGTTTTTGTACCGGCAATATCAACTTCAACTGTAAACGTTACCGGCCCTGAATGGTCATGGGACAGTTCCATGATCTTCTTTTCATAGCCGTACATCAAGTACGGATCCGAAACAAGCCCTGCAGTCACTGCAGTACTCTTCCACGGTCCTCCCGTTCCGCGCGGAATGCCCATTTTATACAGATCGTCAACATTTCCAAACCACAAACCCACTTTTCCGTCATCGGATGTGCGGTAATGATCATCATCGTCGATCTCGGTGAAGTTGCCGCTGAGAACCAGCATTCCACGCCACGAGCAATAATCAAATATCTTTCGATTATGCGTACAGATCGGTCGGATTTTCACTTTTCCGCCGCTGCGCCAATGCGGAACCTCGTAGAACGTGCCGTGAATATTCATCATTTCACGTTCGGTGACAATATGACGCAAGCCACGCGGCCAATGACTGCCATACGAACCACTGTAAACCGGATTACTGTAGAAGGGATCAGTGTTCTTTGGAATCCGATAGGTGATTCCGTCATAGTCATATTTCACAGAAGCATTGTCTTCATTGAAATCTTTCGTGGTTGGATGCGTATTTCTGAACCATGAATCAGTACTACTGTCGTTTAGCTCGACGAAATTCATGTCGCCATCGACCTCGTAATAACCGGTGTATGAAACGCTGCCATTCGGGTCGATCACATCGACTGAAAAACTCAAGGTTAAATCGGATACGTTTCGCGGACGAATCAGTCCGGCAGAATACTGAGCATTATCCGCATCCTTGGGCAGAGAATCAAGCATCGACATATCCAAGTCCTGTTTTTCATTGGAATAATTCAGATAAACCGTTGTTGTCACATTGGCATCCGTCTTAAATCGAATCCATTCTCCGACAGCATCTTGTGGAATTGCATAATCGTTATAGCCGGCCGAAGGCACAGTAACCTTATCATACAAACTCCAGGTACCATCACCATTCAAGTCCACTTCAATCGTATAATGAACTGGCGAAAGCGAATCGTGCGAAAAGCTGATCAGCCTTTTTTCAAATCCAGCCAGCAGATACGGCTCAGAATACTGTCCTGCCGTGACCGCATCATTCACCCATACCCCACCGCTGCAAATATCGACACCCAAATCATCCAGATCATTCATTGCGGTAAACCGAAGATTCGATTGGCTTTTTCCGATGATACCACTGTCAATACTCGATGCGTCATTGCATCCCAGTACGAGTTGTTCATTCCATTCTTCAAAATCGACGATCATTTTCAAATGTGATGCAATCGGACGAATACCAGCGGTATTACCGTGCGAGAATGTTGCCGGAAAATCCCAGATCATTCCATGCATCGTCATCAAATACTTGCCGAACACCGGACGTATCCGCGGCCATTCCGTAAACCAGCCCTGATCGGCATCGTGGGTATAACTGGCCTTCGGAATGCGGTAGCGTTTCCAAACTCCACTGTTATCACAGACATTCAACAGAACCGACCGCGTATCCCAGCCAATCGCCCAGAGCGGATCATTTATGTCGGCATTGCCGTAAATTCCACCGGGTCCTGTCACGTCGGTATAATTATTTTCGTCAACTGTTACCCAACTGGAAGGATTGCCCGGATCGCCGGCACCATCCCATTCAGCCAGCACGCCATCACCATTCTTGAGACCGTTATTTGTAATAACCAGACGGCCCTGGCCGGTGTAGGCACCTTTTCCGTGGTAGCCGGGTACCAGGCTGCTTCCGCCGACATTTGTATCCTTGTGTAGTTCCGTAACTGAGTAAGTGTTCATATCAACTTCATAAATTCCCTCTTCCATTGTTATAAAATAGACTTTATTGGCAGGTTCGGTCAAATGCCGTGCACAAGCCGTCATTCGTCCCGGCATGGTGCTCAAGGGGATCGTGTGGACAGTACCACCGCTATCAATGATATACGAACCGATTGCAAGCTGGTTGGTTTCGGTATGGATCAGACGGTTAGCGGGTGTGCCGCCGATGCTTTCGGGACGTTTGACCAGATCCAGATCCGACGTTAGCTGATACAGGCCATCATCACTACCGGTTGGTTTGTGCGGTGCATAGGTCACAAACCACAGGCTGTCAGCCCAGTTCACTACGGCGCCAATGCCGCATTCGGGACTGGTATTCGTTACGGCCAGGTGCGGATAAATACCACTGTACACAGGAAAGTTCGGCTCTGTCTCATTATCCACAACGGTCACTGTGAGATCGTCAATTTCCAAGTCGTTATAATCAGGATCAGAACTCGATGTCGTAAATGCGATAATAGCAGTATGAGTGTAAGTTTCCTCGCTTGTATCATCAATCGCTGTTATCGTGACTGTCTGGGGTATATCATAATTGCTGGAATCAAAGGTCAGGCTCACCTTATCAAGTGTCACCTGATTCGGATCGGTCAATTCAGAAAGAGAAACTGTAACCGGACCAGTCGGTGCGCTTGAAAGCCAAATTGAAATGGAATCGGTCGTTTCACCTGATTCATAGACTTTGGTATTGCCCGCTGTTTCTGAAAAGAATATTGTATTTGTTACAAAAACTGACACATTGTCTATTATTATTCCACCATCACTACCGCCCTCAAAAGTAATGGTCTCAAAAGGATTAGCCAGTACAAATGAACTGCTGCTGTGGAAAGCGCCGGCAATCCCACTGAAGGTATAGTTGCTGCCATCTGTTGAAATTCCATACCGAAATTCCGGATCGGCATCTGCATCCAGATTGCCACAAACAACTCTAACATAGTAAAGCGTATCCGTCATCAGAGTCGTACTGACTCCGCGATTCCAGCCGTAAGCAGCTGAATATTTTAAAATCCCACCGGTATCAAATTTTAACGTAATCAGATTTCCTGCATTACCGTCAGACCTGACACGAAGCCGCTCATTACCTGTCAGGTTGTCAAAGGACACCATGAAATCTAACGTCCAGCCAGCCAGATTGTCATAGCCGTTGCCGGAAGAGATAAAATCCTGGTACATCTTGTCATTTATTCCCACAATCGCAGAATAACTGCCCGCCAGGGAAGATGTTGATTCGATATCGACGCTGCCGGCTGACACTGTCCAATTTGCAAGGTCTCCAGTTTCGAAATCCCCATTTTGCACGAACGCACTTGTTGAGGAAGTCAATAGACTCATTAACAACAAAAAAACATACAATATCACTGACAGTTGTTTCATAAAAATAATTCCCCAAATTCTGAATTTTGATTCATACTCTCCACTCAACATTCAACCTTTTTGATTTTTAATTTGTTTTTAACCAAAACCGACCCCCTTTGGTTAAATAGCTCCATCAAGCCAATTTGCTACAATATCTAACAGATCATTAAAGTCATAACCGACCGTTTCAAGCCAACCCGATGCCAGCTCTGCAGTATCTTGCAGGTCAACCCGTCCATTTCGGGTCAAATCCCCGGCAACATGCGCCACAGCAGATACTTCGTCACTCATCAGGCTTTCATTGTAATGTTCATCCACTGCTGTCACCCGGTAAAAATACACCTCGCCTTTTGTCACGTTTGTATCAGTATAGGTACTGGCTGTTACACCGGTTGACACGCTCGCGACCACCTCATAATCATTACCGGTGGTCGTACTGCGATAGACGACGTAGCCGCCAACATCGGGCTCGGCATTGTCAGGCCAATCCAGTATCACGCTGCTGTCCATTTCTGTCTTCAAAATCGCTGACGGAGCGGCAGGCGAACTGTGGTCGCTTGGTGGAGGATCGAACACTATATCATCAACCGTAAATTCGCCAAAAGCTGAATTGCCGCGAACAAAAGCGATACCTGTCACAGGACCGGAATTGGCTTGCACCCATTGCAGGCCGGTCACATGATGTGTCAGTGTGGTTTCAGCGGCGTCAGACCATGATACATCGTAAGTTCCTCCTGCCTCCGTAAAACTATGAACTGCCACCCGAATACGATAAACAGAACCCGAAGCAAAGGTAAAGCTGTTATCGACAGGGTACCATGTCTTAGTACTGCCATAGGTCGATACATTATTGTATATTTGCAGTTTTCCCGTGTCGGCAATTTTCATATTCCAGAAAACTCCGGTTGTTGAACTGCCATCGGCACCGTTTTTGAACATGGTCAGATTGAATGAGCGATCGCCTGCATTCATTGGCTTGATCGTCATATCCAATGTAAAATCAGTCAATCCATTGGCCCAGCCGCGATTAATGCGTCCGGTGCCGCCCTGTAAGAGGGCCGCCTGCGATGAACCGGGAGCGATGCCTGCAGTCTGCACTGCACAGGTGTTATTCCAGGCAGCATCAAACGGTGTCGCTTCAAAGTCCATATTTTCCGTTGGTTCAGCAGACGCATCTGTAGCGTCGATCTTTTGACGTTCGATCTTAATTAAATCCTGCATTATCTTTTTTATGTCGGCATAGTCCGGGGCATTGACCACATTGGCCATTTCCACAGAATCGGTTCTTAAGCCGTACAGTTCTTCAAAGTCCAGTGTGCCGCCGATCCGATCTGTATACGTTCGGATGTATTTATAAGAATGTGTGCGGACTGACTCATGGATATGGCCGCCCAGTTCAGCCTGCGGCACCTCATAGTACACCCGGTCTCTCCAAGTAGCATTTTTATCGTTAATCAAGGTGTTCAAGTTCATGCCGTGAGTATCTTCGGGAATCGACACCCCGGCAATATCCAGTATCAGCGCCGTCAGATCCACGTTCATCACCAGATTGTCTTCCATCCGCGGCGGCACAGACGGAGTGCCATCCTTTTTCAATGGCGGCCTGACGAACATCGGTACACGCATCGACTCTTCATATGTCAGCACCTTGCTGGTAAATTTGTGGTGCCCGGTAAACCAGCCATTGTCACCCATAAAAATGATCCAGGTGTTATCCATGATCGAATCGGAGGGATTGCCATCACCATTCGGGTCTTTCAAACGATCCAGCACCCGCCCCATCTCCTGATCCCACCAGGAAATGCTGGCATAGTATTCCCGATTGTGGTTTTGGACATTATCCTGGCCCAGATACGTATTTCGCACACCGGGGGCCAGATTGGTATATCCACCGGGGCCACCATAGTTCTGGGTTGCGCTTTTGGTCAGTGATACTGATGTCTGCAGATAAGGCGGCTTGTTTGCTAAGTCATCGATCCAGTTGCCCGGCACAGGCATATCAGCAGCGTTATACTGCGCAAAAAGGCCGGGGCCGTCAGTGCCTTCCTTATGGACCGCGTATTTCAAACCGCCATCTACGTGCGGTATCTGGTTGCACAGCCACATCACGAACGGTTCACTGTCGTGATTGGCCACATGATCGTCAATATAATTGATTGCACGATCAGCATTGAACGCCTCGATAAATTGCCCCCCAGTACGAGTCGGCACACCGGGGATATTGGTGTAAATGGTTCGGTTGAACCATGACCCGTTCGATTTGAAATAGGCCCATTGGTCAAAACCCATGTCGGCGGGCGAATTTTTGACATGCCATTTGCCGATAATGACCGAGCGATAACCGGCACCTGATAAATGATCGGCAAACGATAACTCATCGGAATCAATGTATTCATCCAGTGCTTCAACGCCATTGATCGAACCATAATGGCCGGTCATTGTCGAAGCCCGACTGGGACTGCAAATCGCCGTCGTCACAAACGAATTCGTGAAATACACACCGGATTCCGCAATCGTATCCATGTTCGGAGTGCGAATGCCGGGGTTGACCGTTCCCAGCAAATCATACCGATGATCATCCGAAAAAATAAATACGATGTTCGGTTTCTGCGCCCGCGCTGAACAAGCAGTCAGCATCAAAGGTATCAGTGCAAATAACGCAATATTTTTTATATTCCGCATCTCATCGTGTCCTTATAATAACACAGAAACGGCTGTAAACACCAAGACCGACAATCACCATTGTATCAAAATGATTAGAAACATTCAGTCAAAAAAACAGAAGCCAGACCAGATTACACATATATGCCTGGCCCCCTATTAAACACTAAAACCACCAGAGGCTCTTAATGACACGCGCTTTCCGGATACAACCCGCAACCCAGCCAGCCTGCGGCAAATTCCACAAAATCCAGCAGATTGATCTTACAATCGTCAACTAAATCAAGTGCCTCATTGATCCTGTCAGGATAGATACAATCAGCAACATCATCCAGAATCGGGTTCGCATTGTACAGGTCAATAACTTCATTCGGTGCTAATGCATAGTTGTAAATGCGGAGGTCATCAATGGCACCGTCAAACCTGCGATTTGTGTTGTTTTCAGCCATGCCAAGCCATATGACATCGGAATCACCATTGCCAAACGTAAATCCAGACGTGCCGTCCTGAATACCATTGACATAGGAAGTCGCAGTCCCGTTTGCAACAGTCATCACAATGAACTGCCAAGCGGCATCATCGGTCAAAGTAATCCCGGGACCATATGAGTTATTCCGGAACCACTGCAAAGATGCTCCGTTGTTTACAGTTCGCCAGAGCCACTTGTTGGTGGTATCCCAAGCATCTGCTTTACCCACGACACCCTGGCGACCACCTGGACCATTCCAGTTAACCCATGCGGCCACTGTAATCTGATTGGTATACTCCGACGGATCCCATGTGCCCGCATTGGCGACACAGTTAGGATCATTGATCAGGATTGCCCCATTGTCTGTGCCATCGGCGCCGGTTGTATATGTTCGCACAAAAGCGGCATTCTCCATGATTCCATCATTGCTTCCAATCGAATCGGTATAAACGCCCGGCGAGTCAGTTGTCTGATCGAATTTCCACTGTGACAACGGGCGTTTAACACCCACTGCGCCGTCAGCGGATTGGTCACTGCCGGCAGTATTAATCGCAACACAATAGTAGAACGCTTCATCACTTACATCCACATCAAGAATTGTCAGACTATTTGAGTCTTCACCCACATATTTTGTGTCCGTCGCATCGTCTAACAATGTATTGGGGCCATCGACAACAACCTTATACCACTCATAAGAAGTCGCATTATCCGCTGAAACAACCAATTCAGCACTTTCACCAATTCCTACAACATCGCGTGGGGGATCAACCGTAATAAACGGTGTCGGCGGAGCAGTAGTAAAACTCCACAAGTCCCCTTCATGCTTAATCGGAACAGTGTTCGGTTCGTATGCATCAACCTGCCAGTAATAGGTTGTATCATAGTTCATCTCTGTTGCCAGGGAAGAATGCAATGCCGGATCGGCCGTTAAAACATCCTGAGCAGTGAGAATCTTTTCCATGTCATAGTTTGAATTCAGAATATTTGGCTCAGTACCGAACAGGACATCGTAATACACAGGATCATAAGCATTGGGAGCGAGCCAGTTTAATTGAGCTTCGACTGTAACATTAGCAATTCCATCCTCCGGATTGTCAATCTGGGCGGTTTCCGACCAGGTTCCTTGTACAACAACAATATTATCAAGCAACATCCCGCCATCGTTGCCGCCTTCAAAACGAATTGTCTCAAATGGATTCGCGAGAACAAATGAGCTGCTGGTGTGAAATGCACCGGAAATACCACTCATGCTGAAGTTAACACCATCCGTCGAGACGCCGTACTGGAATTCCGGATTAGCATCGGCATCCAGGTTGCCGCATATGACTCTAACATAATAAGGGGTATCTGCTGTCAGTGTTTGCGCAATCCCCTGGTTCCACCCCCACGCACTTGAATACTTGGATACACCGGTCGTTTGAAATCTCATAGTAATAATATCTCCGGAATTTCCATCCGCTCTTAAACGGAGTCGCTCATTACCGGTCAAATTGTCAAATGAAATCATGAAATTCAGTGTCCACCCGGCGAGATTATCGAGACCGCTGCCTGAACTGATAAAATCCTGAGTAATGGAGGCCCCGATAGTAACATCAGCAGAAACCAAATCTGACAGCGGTGTTGTCGTTTCCTGATCGACAGCACCGCTAACAGTCCAGCCCGTCGGAAATGTGCCGCTTGTATTCTCAAAGTCACCATTGGTGACGTGTGCGGCCTGAGTCAGAGTACCCAATGCAGCGAGCATACATAAAATTAACACTTTTTTCATTATTATTCTCCTAAAAACGTTGCCTGTCGGTTTCTATTTCTTCACACTTTAGATGACGTGCTTATCCCCCCTGATGTACTTTCTTTTCCCATTCAAATAATACCATCAGTTATAATTATTCAGCATGAAAGAGAGCGGCGGTCTTCTGCCGCCCTCCATTAATGTAGTCAACTTGTTTTCTTATTACGACGTACAAAAGTCATCAAAGAACCCATTCCCAGCAGAACCATCGTTGCCGGTTCCGGTACAACCGAAACATTGTCAATAACAATTCCGCCATCACTGCCGCCCTCGAAAGTGACTGTCTCAAAAGGATTTGCGAGAACAAATGAGCTGCTGGTGTGAAATGCACCTGAAATACCACTCATCGTGTAATTGACACCGTCCGATGAGATACCGTATTGAAATTCCGGATTGGCATCGGAATCCAGATTGCCGCAGATAACCTTGACATAGTAAAGGGTATCGGCAGTCAGGGTCGTACTAATGCCTCGATTCCAACCATATGCACTTGAGTACTTTAACACGCCGCCGGTGTCATACTTCATCGTGATCAAGTCTCCGGAGTTTCCGTCCGCTCGGAGGCGAAGCCGTTCATTGCCCGTCAGGTTGTCAAAAGAAATCATAAAGTCCAACTCCCACCCAACCAGGTTGTCATAGCCGCTGCGGGAGGTAATAAAATCCTGATTCATCTTGTCACCAATCCCAACAAGAGCAGAATAACTGCCCGCCAAGGGTGCTGTTGACTCCATTTCGACAGTACCTGCTGTGACTGTCCAATTCGAAAGATCACCAGTCTCAAAATCACCGTTTGGAATCAGGTTTGCCTGAGTAACTCCCACAAGTGCCGCTATTAATATACCAATTAGCATTTTTTTCATCGTACCTTACCTCCAAAATTAAACATTATCTTTCCGTCACAATTCTTTTCTCACACTTCATATACATTTTGTCCGGCAACGCACCGGGCAGATACATTAATCTAAATTTTCAATCCACTGCGGCCATGCCGCACTCTGCCGATTCCAATCATTGCTGCGCGGCCATTCTTTATGCCAATTGAATTCCCAAAGCCGCTGTTTCATCGGAACCTTCTCGGAATGCCCATCCAGGCAGATCATTTGCATAGTTTTTCCACTGCAGTGACGCGGCAACAGATAACGATTCGTAAACCCATTGAACTTCCAGGCACTGGCGGTTGCCGGTTCAGGATTTGCCTCATCCCTCGGCGCAATCTGCCAACCTGGCGGCCCGGGCGCCGCCCCGGCCCACATGCAATCACCCAATAGCGGAATCTGAGATGTTGAACCTCCGGAAATGCTGTCCGTTCTCCAGAACAGGCTGGTATCTCTCGTAAATGTATTATTCGTCGAATTTAGCGTTTGCTGGTCGATACTACCCACCCAATAATTATACCCATAGCTGCCGTCAACCGTTGCCAGACCGGTGGATGACTCGGCCAATCGGCTTTGGCTGTCATAAACAGCCCGCCAGGTTGTGAAAACAGTTCCTGAGTAGCCGCCGTTGGAACCAACCGCAAAGCCCTGGTTTTCAATTTTTGTGGCCGGACAGATAAAGGCTCCAGTATCCTCAAAGTAGGGGTACAACTTGTCGATCCAACCCTGCCAGCCTTCGCCGCCGCGACTGAAGGCGGCAAATGTGTTTTCATTGTCGGCCAGGTAATTCTGAAAGCATAGATGCCATTGCCGCAGATTGGACATGCAAATGATTCCCTTGGCCTGATCCTTGACCTTACCTAAAGCCGGCATAATGATTGCCATTAACAATGCGATGATCGCAATCACAACAAGTAATTCGATTAACGTAAAACCTTTTTTGCCCATAAATCTCTCCATATAAAATCTTTATGAGAATTCAGAGAAGTTGCCCCGTTGATGAGACAGAGAGGAAACAACGATTCCGCAATCGTCTTGAAAAGATGACACGTCAATTTTGATTTACCCATTCCTGTCATAATAATTATCATATCTTTTGTATCGCAAATACTTCAACGCCACTTTTCACAAAAGAATCACCACTTTTCACTTTTAAGATTCAGAAAAAAATAACTTAATAAAATGAGTTGCGATAATTATTATCTGACAATGGTTAATAGAAAAACCATTGCAAAGATTAATAAGAAAATGAAAACGCAAAATTACTCACTTATACAGGGCTTTTTTATTGCACTGTCCGAATTTTAAACATATTTCGATCTGCGCTCGCAGTAAATCTCGCAATGAATTTATACCGCTGTTATCTTTTGGAGTAATTTGCTGGCCATTTAGAGGGTAGATATAAGTGTTGAATTCCCGCCAAACATCGCATAAGTCTCGAATAGAGTAGGAGTTAGGCATTTCCTTACGTGTGCAGTGTACTGTCAGGGGCAGTTCATAAATATCAGGTCAGATCACGGGCCTGTCAGTCTTCATTTTGATAGGAGAAAAGTTGTTTTATGTAAGCAAAAGCTGATCTGAGGAATAAAATCAGTCAACATTTTTTGATATAATAGAGAATTTACCTTCTACCGGTCGTCACAATTCTTTGCCATGCACCATTTCAATGAAAAGCAAACCTCTTCTATCTTGAATAAAACTTTCAATGTTTGTCTATCGATAACAGGTAATCTCGACTTTTATTAATAACTTCATCTGTTTGCTTGGACACATCTTGCACATATCTGGTTGCCATTTTCAGATTGGCATGCCCCAGTAGTCGTTGGACAGCAAAGGGATCGCCGGATCGGGCTGCCATAGTTGCGGCAGTTCTCCGTAGTGCATAAAAACCGGTCCCCTTTGGAACTTGCAGACCGGAATTTTTAAGAAGCCTTGAAAATCTTGTTGTCACCATATTAGTAGATGAATACTTTTTGGTTGCGCCGCAGTCAACATATCTTTCCGTAATCATTGGCTTTCCATGTTTGGTTTTAAATATCAATTCGCCCTCTTGATATGAAAGCTGTTCAAGTGCTTTAACTGTCTCGGACCATAATGGTAAATCTCGCATAATCCCGGTTTTCCCTCTGGCTAACACAACTCTTCCTCGAGTAAAATCAACATGACCCCATCGGAGTTGGGCACAGTCTGTACAACCAAAGCCACAGTTCAACCCCAGCCAGATCATTGCCTTCATCTGATTATCAGCCAATTGCAATAACTGTTGTATCTGCTCGGAAGAAAAAACAAAACGCTGCTGATGTTCTACTTTATTTCTGCTCACAGCATCAATATTGGGAATCTCAATTAAAATATCATTCTTTTTGGCCCAATGAAACATCGCTTTCATAACACTGATATTTAGATTGACCCGTTCAGCAGAATACTGCTGCATAATTTGACGTTTATAGTGGTGCAGATCCAATGTCGTAATGTCCTTGATTTTCACAAATTGGCCAATGGAGTTGACAAATTTATGCAGACAGTTAACTTGATCCGAGTAATGTCGGGCTGTTAACTCACCTGTCTGTACTTTTGCCGACTGATGCTGAAGGTACATTTGACTCAATGCCTTCAAGGTCATCTCTAAATTCTTACCAGTGATACTGTGATGATTCCGATACAGCAGAGAGGCATGCTCCTGATACCGTTCGAGGGCTAATTTCTTATCCTTTCCAAAATAGTAAATCTTACCTTTTATTTTCTTGCAATACTGACCCGTCTTATGCAGAGTTAGGGGAAATTTATCCGAACGAGTTTTTCGTTTTTGCGCACACATAATACGCCTCCTAGACAATAGAAACACCATATTTTCAAACAGGTTATTTACGAAACAGGCGTATTCCGGGTTGTAGTTTCAAGACATGGATGGATTCAATTATTCGCAAATAAGATAACATCAAACACTTATATTATTATACGAAACAATCAATAATCGTTCAACCAAGACGGTGACTTTTGGTACTAAACATTCAATTGGGCAAAGTACATTTGATAGGCAAAACAAGTTTTTTGCAATTCAGCGCAAAATATAAATAGTAGCAGACTATAGAAAGATAAGGAGGTAAACATACCAACAACTTTTTATAAATCAAATAATGGTCGCAGGGGGATTTGAACCCCCGGCACCCTGATTAAGAGTCAGGTGCTCTGACCAGACTGAGCTATGCAACCATATTTTTGAATATGAATTTGAGTTTATTAATCTGTGGGTCACTATTAACACCAAATTTAAGAGTCTGGTGGTTGTATATAACACACAGATTCAGTTGTTTGTTTATAAAGTTAATTGAATATTTATTGACATGACAGTTTATACGAATAAATGGGATTATCGGAAAAAGTTATTGGAAGTTGAGAATTGGACTATCCCTGACTCTGAAAAAGAAAAGCTCCAAGAATATGCAAATGAATACGCTAGCGGTAGAATCACAGGAAGAATAGGGAAAAATATTGATGGCAGTATTGAAGATTCTTTGGTTAAATTGAAGCTCCCTTTATCTTTCATTAACAAATCTATTGACGAAATGACGCAAGATGATCTTAAGAATTTTGTCGATTGTTTAATACAGGATAAAATTAGAAAGAAAGTCAGAAAGAAAGTTGATGGGAAATTAAAGTGGGTGGAAACAGGCAATTATGAAAAAAGTGGTAAGGATAAATTCCTTAAAAACTTTGCATTATATTTAAAATTCAGATTATCAGACAATCCCGAGAAGTTGTCGCAATTATTGAAAATCGTAAAGATTATTCTCACACCTTCAATAAAGGATCCCGAGTCATTGAGTTATGACGAATTTGATAGAATATATGATTCTTGTTCTAATTTATGTGATCGCTTTTATTTGATGGTTAATGCCTGGGGAGGCTTTAGAGCTTCAGAATTTCATGGCATACGGGAATCAGATATCTATATGCCAAATATTGAAAGAGGCGAAGAATTTGTAAGAATCTGGATCAGGTATTCTAATAGTAAAACTAAAGGACGAATGATAACACTTTATGGATCAGATTGTTATAAAATCGTAAAAAAGTATATTGAAAGGAGAAGATTCGACGGGCTAAAGCCAGAAGAGCCTCTTTTTGAAAAAAGTCACAATTCCAGGAAATTGTGGCTAAGAAGATTGGGGAAAAGATTTTCACTTCATCTCCATGCCCACCTATTCAGAAGCACCTGTGCAACATGGCTTGTAGATAAAGGTATTCTAAAAAGCTATACTGATCTGATAGAATTCTTTGGATGGACTTATGGCAGTACTGTCCCAAACCGTTATTTAAACCGAAGCAGGATCAAACTAAAACACATTGATGATAATGTCAAGCAAACACGATTTGATGAACTGGAAAGAGAAATTGCGAAACAAAAAGAAATTAATAATATTCAAATGGCCAGGGCTAAAGAAAAACAGGATCGACAGCAAAAGCAAATCGAAGTCTTAAGAACAACAATCTCAGCCTTCAAAGATGATGTTATGGAACTCAAATCATTAATGCTAATTTATACCAGTAAACTGAAGAGATTGGAGATGCTATCACGAGAGTAAGTTTGAAATTAAGTACAGCTGATTTTCTCTGATCAAAACAACGATGGGTCCGTAATCGGCCAAATCTGTTTCAAAACAAAAAAATATAAAAATTATCTACTCAAAAATTTTTCTTATCGAGGTATTTTTGGGGGCATACTCGGCAGATCACTCATGTCGAAATAGTCGCGAAGACATTTTTCGCCGCAGAAGTGAAGCGTCTTTTCCAAAGGTACAAAGTCCTTTGTGCCAATGACGCCGATGTCAACTCTGATTATATCAGATCCGACATTCAGTTCCTGCCTGCAGTTTGCACAGTTTATTGTTTTTTCCATGAATAAAAATGACAAAATTCATTAAATAGAACTAAACTGATTTGCCTGAGACGTTTATCTGCTCTAGGCTCAGATAAGGGTAATTTGCACATGTTTTCGTTCTTGCTGATGTCAATTCTCATCAAAATGAAACTGTTCCATGATGCAAGGTCAACAATTATTTAAATGGCAATCTCTAAGATAGAGGAGAATGGAAAGTGGAGATTCTATAATTGAGAAACAAAGTAAAGTCCTTAAGGTTTTTGGATCTGAACTGACTGAAAAAATGAATGCACTTATGAAAGTAAATGAGGATGAAACGATAGAAGACTTTATCCTAAATTCTGCTTTTGAGTTCTTAGATGAGCTTGAGTGGAAATACAAGGCCTATATTAGTAAAAACGATAAAGCAAAACACCCTCGTTCATTTAAAGACTCAAAAACCAATCACCTTGCTGATTCAGAAATTAATGAGATAGCCAAAATGATTGAGAATATAGATACAGTCATAAAAATTCATGGTAATAAAACCCGGAAGGCTTTTATCTATGATGCTGCTAATATATTCTTAGATAGAATAGATAGGTGGTTTGATTATGAAGGTGATAATATCACAGAGCCAAGCGAAGCTTTTCATTTTGATTCAGAGGTAAAAGAGATACAAGAGCATGACAGCAAATACCAGTCACAGAAGAAATTTCAGATAATTATGCACAAAGAATTCCTTTCCTATATTCACAAGCTTTTCCAATAACTATCCATAGAACTGGCTCAACGATTATGAGGCGATATATATAGCCATAATTCTCTTTTATGTTCTCTTTCTCGTAATTTTCTTACCTGCGTCATCCCTGCTTTATGGAATTACTGCATAGTAGTGAAAAATCCAGGGCAATTCAGTTTATTTGATTTAAAGCGGGGTGGTTTTGTAATAGTAACTAATTGCCCATTTGCGATTTATAAAAGATCGCAGGGAGGAGGAATATATGCAAACTAGAGAAGAAATGTACAAATGGATACAAAAAAAAGAAAGCCGGAAGAAAATATTGACCGTGCTCAGACAACCTTTGACGGCTAGGCAGATTGGCCTAAAGACTGGTTTGTCTGTTGAAAAATGTGGTTATGTGGGAGGTGCTTTAGTCAATCGAGGGGTTTTGATTTGCTTGAACCCGCAGGCACAAAATAGTCGGGTATA